>JBBAPL010000161.1:0-11711 GCA_040400895.1 Aquabacterium sp. | reverse complement strand
CGCCGCGGAACCGGTACTCGGTGCGGCCGATGGTCACATCGCCAACCGTCACCGGGGCGCGTTTGATGATGTAGCGGTCAGTCAGCGCCGACTCGAGGCGGGCAACCAGGGCGGTGCGTTCGGCCTGGGCGTCGATCTTCGCGATGGCCTTCCCGTCGGCTTGATCGGGTTGAGGCGGCATCTTGGTGGTGCCGGGCATCGGGACGACGTTCGTCGTGCCGGGCACTTCGTCACGTGCCGGCACTGGGTCCAGGGGGCGCTCGGGTGCCACCGGTCGCTGCTGTCCGCGCTGCCACTCGCCGTCGACTTTCTGGATAGGGGTGCGCTTGCCGTCCTCGGCCACCGCGACGAAACGCGTGCTGCCCAATTGTTCTGCCTTGGCCAACATCTCGGGGAGGGTGTTGGCCCGGTAAGTGACCTCGGCGAACGGATCGCGCATCTCGTAGCGTTCGCCAGCGACGTGGTCCGGCGTCTGAAAGCGCGCGATGACCACGGGCGCGCGGTTGGCGGGCTCGACGGTGCCACCCTGGGCCGATACTGCTCGGCGAATGGGGGAGTTGTCTGCATCCATGGCTGACCTCGCGATGTGGGTTGGGTAGGAGCTCAGGGCAGTGCGACGGCGGTCGTACTCATTGCGACCGGCAGCGCGCGGTACATCTCGATCTCGACACGCCGGTTCAGGCCACGCCCGCCGGCGCTTACGTTGTCGGCGACGTGATCACCGGCCGGCTGGTAGGTGGCGCGGATGCGCGCCGGGTCCACGCCCGCGGCCACCAGGTAGTCGCGTACGGCGGCGGCGCGGTCCCGGGCGATGCGGCTTTCGGCGGGCGCGTCGCTCGTGCCGTCGGTGCGGCCGCGCAGCATGACCAGGGGCGAAGCCTTGGCATCCTCGATCAGGGTTGCGGCGACATCGGTGGGGATGACAACGCGCGTGCTGCCGAAATCGAAGCGCACGGTGAAGACGCTGTTGGCTTTGGGCTGTTGACCCGGAGCGCCCTGCATGGCCGCGAGGATCTGCTGACGTGCTGCCACGTTGGCCAGCGTGGCGGCGGTCGTCTCCGCCACGCGGCCTGACTCGGTGGCCATCAGGCGCGTGTTCTGCAAGTCGTTCTTGCAGACCTGCAGTTCTACGGCCATCTGGGAGTTGACCGGCCGCTTCTGCGTTTCGTCGACGGTCGGCGGCTTTGGCGGCGAGCTGCACGAGGCGAGCACGAGCAGCCAGGGGATCAGGGGGATGGTTTGGCGCATGGCAGATCTCCCGCGGTCTCAAGACAAGATTTGGGCGTCTGGCGCGTGGGGCTCGCTGCCTGTTGCCAGCTCGGGGTCGGCGTCGAGCGCTGCCACATCGAGCGCCATCACGGCTGCGCCGCTCTCGGCCACCAGCACGCCGTCTTCGTCGGTCAGCAGGACGCCGTCTTCGTCGGCGAGGGGCTCGATCGATCCACCGATGCCTGGTATGCCCGGCGCGCCATGGTCGAAGAAGGCCAGCAACTCATCGGCAACACGGCCCGGCGGGCCTTCGAAGGAATCTGGCAGCAGCCTCGTGTCGTGCGCCAGCGCCTCCAGGTTCAGCGTCTGCCCTGCCTGCAGTTCGTCGTCGGCATAGCGCCATCGCTGCTGCACGCGCGCCAGGTGCAGGTCCATGTCCATGCGCGGAACGGCCGGCGCCTTCAACAGGCGCGACGTGAAGGCCTTGTCGCGGTAGTAGCGAATCTTCTCGCCGAGGATCGGCTTGCAGTTCTCGAAGATCACCACCAGCCGCTCGCTGCCGAGTTCCTTGAACTCCTGCGGTAGCAGCAGCGCGCGGCGCTGCTCGCTTTCATTGCGGCTGACCGTGCTCGAACCGTGCCCGCTGAATGATCGGCTGCGCCCGCGAGAGGTCGCGCGCTCGGTGAAGTGGCCGAGCATGGCGCTGTACTCGTCGGCGTCGCGCTGTTCGCGCGGCGCGTAGAGGATCTGCAAGCCGTGGTTGGTGGCGAAGGTTCGGGCTTCCTTGTCGCCGTAGACCGCGTCGAGCTGCGACATAGCCTGCACCACCGTCAGCAGGCGCAGGTTGTAGCCGGCCAGGAAGGCAGCGGCGGTGGTGATGACGCCCACGCGGCCCATCGCTGTGAACTCGTCGTTGACCAGCAGGCACTGCACTTTCAACGTCGGGTCCTGCTCGGGCAGATGCTGGGTGTTCAGGCTGACGAGCTGCGAGAAGAACAGGTTCAGCAGCGGCCGGGCGTTGGCCAGCCGGTTGGGTGGGATGCGCACGTAGACCGACATGCGACGGCGACGCACGTCTTCGAGCCGGAAGTCGTCAGCGCTGGTGGCCGCATCGACCACCGCATCCGCGAAGATCGTCAGCGGCGCGTTGAATGTGGCGACCACGCTGGACAGCGTGTTCTCCGAGTTCGACAACAGGCGCTGCAGGGCGTCAGTGCATTCGTCGGAGAGTGGCGGATTTGTGGATGACGCTTCCTCGCGGCGCTGGGTGATCAAGCCGCTCAGGTGATCCTTCAGCGACCGGCCCTTGCCCGAGGACTGGCGCAGCATCTCGCCGACGGTGCGCGGGAGCGAGGGGGTTTCGAGGAGGACGAGGCCCAGGCCGAGGAACAGGTTGCGCGCCTGGTCGTTGAAGAAGGCCTCCGACGAGGTGCCACTGCCATCGTTCGAGAAGAAGACCTGTCCGATGGTGAGCAGGTCGCCGACGCGATGCAACGGGCTCGACCGCACGGCAGTCAGCGGGTTCCAGCGGTGGCTGCGTGCGTCTTCGTCGAAAGGAGAGAAGGCATAGACGGCCTGGCCGTGCGCAGCGCGGTAGCCGGCCGTGATGTCGTAGTTCTCGCCCTTGATGTCGAGCACCACGACCGAGTCGGGCCAGTTCAGCAGGTTGGGGATGACGACGCCGACGCCCTTGCCGCTGCGGGTGGGTGCCGACAGCATCACCGAGAGCTGGCCCGGCAGCGACAGGAACTTGCCGCGGTGGCGACCGATGAGGATGCCCGGCTGCCCGTCGCCGCCCGTGAGGCCGGCGCGATCGATCTCGGCCGGGCTGGCGAAGCGGGCATCGCCATGTAGCGCCCGCCGCGGCTTTGCGGCGGCGACCAGGCCTGCCGGCAGCAGGATCAGCAGGCCAATCCCCGAGACGCCGATCGCAAGCTGCAGCTTCTTGCGCAGCTGGGCATCGTCGGCATACAGACTCCAGTACTGGACGATGCTGGCGAACTGCGCCTGCTTGGGGTTCGCCTTGTTCAGCACGAGGAACAGCACGCCGGCCAGGTACACGGCCGCGCAGGCGAGGGCGATATAGCCGCCTACAGCAAAGACGCCCGCCGCGACCTTGCGACCGGCGGGCCAGGCAGAGAAGGGCAGGGCCGCAACGCTGCTCATGCCGCAGCCGCCTGTTGATCCCACCGGCCGAGCCGCTGACGCCGGGGCTCGTAGAGGATCTCGGAGATGAAGCGCCCGCGCTCGTCGCGATCGAACTGCACGATCACGTCGACCACGACGCTCAGCAGCCACTTGATCTCGTTCATGCGCAGGCCGCCGCCGGCACCGGTCTCGCGGATCATCAGCGACATCTGCTCGAAGGCAAGGGCGCAGCTGCCGGCATGGACGCTGGTGATGCTGCCGGGATGGCCTGAGGCCGCCAGGCGCACGAAGTAGAAGCACTCGTCGCCGCGTACCTCAGCCAAAAAGATGCGGTCGGGCTTCATGCGCAGACATGCTTCGAGCAGCGACTTGGCCGTCACGCGGGCCGTGCCTTGGGCATCCTTGCTGTAGAACAGGTGCACCACGTTTGGGTGGTTCGGCAGCGTCAGTTCAGCCGTGTCCTGGATCGTGATGAGCCGCTCGTGCTTGGGTACTTCCTCGACCAGGCCCTTCATGAAGGTGGTCTTGCCCGAGCCGGTCTTGCCGCTGACGACGATGGTCTGGTGCCTGCGCACCGCCAGGCGCAGGAACTCGGCATAGCGGCCGGCTTCCTTCAGCTCGACCAGTTCGCGCTCGAAGGGCAGCAGTTCGGCGTTTGGCGTGCGCGTGACGGTGGCGGTGCGTTCGAACAGGCCTTCGCGCTCGAAGTCGTCCAGCCGCTTGATCAGGTGCGAGGGCTTGCGCACGGTGATCGACACCGTGCCGCGCGGCACGGCCGGCGGGATGACGAACTGGATGCGCTCGCCGCTGGGCAGCGTGGCCGACAGCAACGGGCGTTCCTGGTTGACCTGCTGGTCGCAGTAGGTCGCCACGGCTGTGGCCAGCGACAAGCAGCGTTCCTGCGTCATCTCCGGTGCCGGCACGGTCTGCCAGCCGCGCACCGTCTCCACCAGCAATTCGCCCGGCCGGTTGACACAGACCTCCAGCACGCCGGGCGCGTCGAGTTGCTCGCGCAGCGGGCGCAGGAACTCGACCACCGACGTGGCGTCGCCGCACCAGCCGTCGCCGGGCCCCTCGTGATCGTGTTGGAGTGTGCTCATCGCTCCGCCGGCTTGAGCTCGTACACCGACGAGAAATCCACATCGCGCGCGACGTAGATGCCGACGATGCCGCCCTGGTTTTGGTAGATCAGCGGCGGGATGTTGATGGTGCTGTCCAGAACCTTCTCGGCCAGCTTGCTGGTGTTGGCCGTGGTGGAGGGCAGCACGATGGTGTCGGCCTGGCGGTCGCTGGCCTGGTTCTGGATGACCAACTTGACCGAGTCGTCGATCAGCGACAACAGCATCGCCGCGCCGATGCGCTCGCCCCAGCGGTTGTCGACGTAGCCGTCGATGCCCGACTCGCCGAGTTGGCCGGTGCCGGGGGAGTCGATGTCTACCGTCACGCCCAGCGGCGTGCGGATGCGGGTCCAAAGCACCGGGATCCGCACCGTGCCGGGCCGGACCGAGGCGATGCGGTACTCGCCGTCGAGGTGCGAACCGCGTTCGATCAGCAGTACGCGGCCGTCGTCGCTGAAAACATTGCGCTGGACTTGGCAGCCGACGAGGCCGGACACGGCGCTGATGACTTTGGCTTTCAGGGCGCAGGTGAACGCCGTGCCTTTGGGCAGCGTGAGGCTGCGGTTGCCCAGCATTGAAGCTGCAACCTTGGGGGTGGCCGAACCCTGAAGCTGGCCACCGAAAAGGTTGCCTCCGGCGGCAGGCCCAGCAAGTGCTGCAGGGCCAGTCAGCGCCGGCCCACCGAGAAGGGCTCCTGACGGCATTTGCCCGCTGGCCTGGCCGGTCGCCTGCGCTGCGGTCTTCGTCAAGTTTTCGAGCAGGCCTTGAAGCTGCCGCTGGTAGCCCTGGAGATTGCGGGATGTCGCGGCAAGCGGGTCGTTGGGATCGGCGGGCTCGGGTTCAGGCCTCGCTTCGGCCGGCTGCGCCGACGAGTCGGCCCTGCGCATGGAGACACCCTGTGGCAGTGTTGCCCCTGGCCGCGTGGTCACCAGCAGGATGGGCGCATCCTCTGGCGAGGCCAACTTCGGGCCACCGGACGTGGGTGCGCCAGCTCCGGTGCGCCGAACGCCAATGGGCTCGGCCAGATCGTCAGCCGTGGGCGTCAAGGCCGGGATGCGCGGCGCCGTGGTCACAGCAGCAGTCGCGGCGGGCGCTGGCGGCATTTCCAGCTTGCGCGGCTCAGAGGTGGCGGCCGTCGGCTTGTCCTTCACCAGCTTCGACGCCGCCTCGTCGGCGCTCTTGCCGCTGGCCGAGAAGCGCTGGATCGCAAAGGCAGCGACCGCGACCAGGGAGCCGATGAGCAGCACCACGGCCAGCAGACCCTTCGTCGACACCGCCATGCGCTGCCGGGTCGCGACGTTGGGGATGCCTGGCTCGCCGGGCAGGGGCGAGATCGTGTTGCCGTCTGCTTCTGGTTCGAGGCCCACGTTGGGCTCACGGGCGTGCGGCGCGTTGGGGTCGTGCGTCACGGTGTGCCTCCCTTGCGCGCTTCGTTGACCGAGCTGTCGGCCCTGAGAACCCGCTGCACGCCCGGCACCGTGGTCCCGTCGCCCGGCGGTTTGCCGTCCAGATCAAAGGCCTCGTTCCAAAGACCGACAACGGCCGAGCCGGCGCGCAGCATCAGCCGCCGGCTGACGCGGTCCACCACGAGCAGGTCGTCTTCCATACGGGCATTGACCAGCGTTTCGCCGCCGTCACCCAGCACATGGAACACGGCCGGGATTTCGCGGTTACCTGGGAACCGAAGGTAGGTGAAACGCCCGTCGTCGAAGACCAGCGTCGGCACGATGTCCTGCGAGCCGGCGCCTTCGGCCACCGAATACTGGGTGTTCATCACCTGCGGCTTGGCCTGCAGGCGCTCGGCGACGACCTGCTGTGGCGGCGGAGGCGGTGGAATAGCTGGCAGCGCGACGAGAGGCGCGGTATCGCGAAGCGCGTGGCGGGCGGCAGGTACCGCGCGGGCCGGCGCCTTGACCACGAGCCGGTAGACCGGTGGCTTGGGGTCGCCATCGGTCAGCACGACGAAGCGGAAAGCATGCGTGCGCCGGTCGGTGACCACGGCCAGGTTGTTCGCGGCGCTGGCCGAGCTCTTGGCCTTGACGAAGAAGTTTCGACCACCCGGCTGGGCTGCCACGCACCAGGCAGATTCAGCCTTCGCGCAGTCGCCGCCCAGACCGGCCGCCACGTCGGTGATCGACTCATCGGCGTCGAGCACCACCAGGGTCACCACGCCGCGCTTGACCGGCACGGTGACCACGGCGCGCGGGTCGTACACCACTTCACGCAGGCGTGGATCCGCGGGTTCAGCCGCCGCCGCCGCACCAGAAACGACGAGGCCCAGGATAGCCGCGAGGCTGGCTAGAGGCTTCATGGCTTGGCCCCCGGCGCGGCCGTGTTGATTTCGGGATCGGAGCGGTAGGCCGTGACGACGAAGCCGAACGGGTTCTCGAGCCGGTCACGCTCCTTCGCCAACACCTTGGGCTGGTACTGGAAGACGACGCTGGCGACATGCCGCGTGGTCACCTCGGGCAGGTTGCGATCCGTCAGGCGCACGACCTTGTCGTAGGTGACCGTGGCCTCACCCTTGTTGCCTGCGCGCCCGGACGCAGCCAGACGCACGCCGACGACGTTGATGCGCCAGTCTTCGGCGGCGCCGATCTTCTTCTGCAGAGCAGCGTCGCCCTCGAACTGCCGGTTGTAGTCGGCGAAGACGGCCGGCACCGCCATGCGAGCGACCTGATCGAAGTCGCGCTGCAGGAACATCCAGCTGTAGCCTTCCCTGGCGCGGACGAAGTTGGCGAGGTTGTGCTTGTCCAGCGCTTCCATCGGCGGAATGGTCTCGACGCTCAGCCGCTGCTGGATCGTGGCTTCGCCGGTGACGCGGTCCACGACGATGGGAATCTCGATCACGCGGCGCAGTGGGCCCTGGGCGAACACCGCTGCGATGCCGATCAGGCCAAGAACGAGGCCGGCAATGGCCACCCACCAGGCCCGGCGCTCGGAGCGTTCGAGCATCAGCGCGCGGTCTACTTCCCAGGCGCGGTTGGCGTCGATCGCACGCGTGTCGGCGACGGCGTCGCCGGCGTTGCTCCCAGTGCTTTGGGAACGATCGGGCAATGCAGCGGCTCTTCCTGGCGTCAGGACGGCACTCATGGGGAGACCTCAGTTGGGCTGCGCGCGGTCCTTGGACACCACCGGCGCAGCAGTTCAGGGATCAGGGAAGGTAGTCAGCCACCTTGCCTGTGCGCGCGAGCATCTGGTACTGGCGCTCCCGCTCGCGCGACCGGGCGATGCGCTCCTCGCTGTCGGCCATGCCCTGCAGCATCTGCACCTGGGACATCTCGTGGGCCAGCAGCGCGTTCTCGGCGCCGATGCGGGCCTGGACTTCTTGCACGGCCTTCTGGTCCGTGGTGGCGTTGATCTGGCCCATCAGCGACTGGATCTGCGACAAGCGGCCGGCAGCCGACTTCATCGCATCCTGGAGCAGGCCCTTTTGTTGGTACGGCTGCGCCAGCGCGGACTGGCAGGCCGTGCGGGCATCGCCGGCCAGGTCCATGCAGTTGTAGACCATGCCCACGTCGCGCAGCGCCTTCGCCGTGGCGTTCAGGCCCGAGTACCCCGACGTGTTGATCGCGTTGAGGTAGGTGTAGGCCTCGGCCGGCACATAGTTCCGCAGCATCGGGTTGTTGAAGACGTTGCCCAGGTTGCGGATGCCGTTGATGCTGTTGATCTGGCTTTGCAGCTGGTTGATCTGCTGGACCTGGTTGTTGATCTGCGTGATGCCATCGAGCACCTGTTGGATCGTCTGGACCAGATTGGCAACATCGATGACTGGGATGCCCTGCGCGCGGGCGCCATTGGCGCCGAAAGCGATGAGGACAGCCGCAGCGACCTTGAGACGGGTTTGCATGGTTTGCTCCTGTGCTGGTTGACGCTGGTTGAGGTTCATGCCCGACCGCGCAACGCGGCGAGCTTGTACGCGGCGGTTCGCACCGCGCCGTAACCCTGGCGAACCACGGCGCCTGCGCCGGCGGCCATGGTTCCCGCTGCACGACCAGTGGCTGTGGCTGCTGCGCCAGTGGCCTGGCCCGCCGCGTACGGCAGACCGGCACCGGCACGCACGACGCCACCGGCTGCACCTGCACCCCGCGTGGAGGAGGCAGAGCGCAGGCCTGAGACCATCATGGCGTTCTGGATCATCTGGATGCCTTGCTGAACTGCGGCGCCGCCGGTGAGTGCGGAGGCGAGGCTTGGGGCCTGGAAGCAGATGATGGCCATGAGGATCATCAGCACGCAGTAGCGCGTAGCCTCGCCCAGAACGTTGAACGTGCCACCAAGGAACCCACCGCCATCCTGGATTGCCTTGAACATCGAGACACCCATGAACGCGCTCAGCCCAAGAGCGAAGAAGGCGAACCACGTCAGCACGACCGCGTTGAGCACCATTGACAGCCAGCTGTCGAAGAAGCGAGCCGTGGGACGCCATGCGAGACAAAGGATGAACAGGGGCCCGATGGCGAGTACAAAGGTCAGGAAGAGCTTCGAGAGCGTCACCACGAACAGCGCGATGCATAGGAAGACGACGGAACCAATGGAGAAGATCGCCGCCGCGAGGAGCAAGTCCAAGCGGAACATGCTGGCCTCTTTCATGATGTCTGCCACCTGTGCGCTGGCATCGTCGTTGAACTTGTCAAGCAGCGCATATGGCGATGTGACCGTCGCAGGATCGACGCCAGCCGGCAGGAAGGTGCTCGCTACGCCCATGGCCAAGCCGTTTGCCGTGTCGGCAACATTGCTGATGTAAAAGCCAGACTGGAGCGCGAAGGCCAAGACCAAGCCGATCTTGAAGACCTTCCACATGAAGACGGGCAGCGTCTCCGAAACCTCATTGCGCAGGACGGCCCACCCGTAGAGCGTCACCCAGATAGTCATGCAGATCAGCGCTATGGGTGCGAGACCCGCCATCAACGCCGATACGACATTGAGCACATAGGTGCTCAGAATCCCATCGAGCTGCAATCCGACCCAGTTGAACATGACGCATTTCTCTCACTGAGTTGCCGGGAATGGAAGGTTTCCGGGTGGGCGAGCGAACATGTCGACGCACTTGCTCGACGTATCCGGACGTTGGCACTGCAGCCACTTGCCTCCGGAACTCACCACCCAGACGCGGAGGAGCTTGGTTTCCCCATAGGTCGACTTCCGGCATGTGCCAGGGCGTGCGTAGGCTTCGGTGCACTCCACCAGCCCGCCATCTGTCTCCACCATTAGCCATGCGCCTCCGTGGCACTTGTCGTCCGCGGCGCATGGCTTGGTCGAACGAATGGGGCCTGTGGTGGGCAGCGGTGGCGTCGCCACCTTCTTGGTCCCATCGGGCATCACCTTGACGGCCTCATTGCCCTTGACGAACTGAGCGCTGGCAGCCGATGTGACGAGTGCCATCGCGGCGAGCGCGAGGAGATGACAAGCGACTTTCATGCGGTTCTCCTGGAGGTACGAAACCTCCGATCCTGAACCTCACGAAGCAGCACGGGAAGCCATTGAAACGGATCGTTGCCATGCCGTTCGCGCACGGCATCGAGCAGGGCCACGTTGTCGGTGGTTGCCGAGAGCACGGTGATGTAGTCCTCGAGGCCCGCGAGGTCCAGTTCGCAAATGGCGCTGGCGTGTCCCTGCTTGACCAGGAAACGCCGACCGCCCTGCGCGCCCAGGCTGCGCACGATGTCGAACTCGGCCTGCGTCAGGCCGAAGCCGTCGACGTACTCCTCGCGCACCGCTTCCGGGTTGGCGAGGAAGATCTTCGTCACGCTCTGCTCGATCATCGTGCGGCCGATGGGGTGGCGCAGCACGTCGGAGGGGCTCTGGGTGTCGAAGATGCCCAGGCCGTTCTGCTTGCGGATGGTCTTCTGCTTCTGCTTGGCGAAGTCGCTGAAGATCTCGTGGTCCAGCGCTTTCCAGAACTCCGAGATCACGTAGATCATCCGCTCGCCGTTGACGAGCTCTTCCATCACCTGCAGCAGGTACATCATCACGGGGGTGCGGACCTCGGGCAGGTCGAGGAACTCGGTGGTGTCGAAGCCGATGACGCTGGCTGCGTGCAGGTCGAGCAGGCGGTCGTCGGCCTGGTCGAAGACCCAGCCGAGCGCGCCGCCCTGGCACCAGCGGCCGAGGCGCTCGAAGAGGCTGTTCTCGCCGGCCTTGGGCAGGTTTTGTCGCACGGTCGAGAAGCGGCGCAGCGGCGCCGGCATCATGGCCACGGCTTTGACTGCATCTGCGATGGCGCGCTCGTCGGCAGGCAGCAGCGGCAGAGCTGGCGTGGTGATGCAAGTGCGGATCAACTGCTCCCAGAACTGGATGCGCGCCGGTGTCGGCTCGCGCTGCAATGGGTTGCAGCCGGTGGGCTTGCCGGCCTCCAAGGTGAAGTAGCGGCCACCCAGGGCCCGGATCGCGATCTCGCAGCCGCGGTCCAGGTCGAAGAGCACCAGGCGTGGTGCCGGGTCCCACTTGCGCGTGAGCGTCAGCAGGAACATCTCCAGCGTCGTCTTGCCGACGCCGGTCGAGCCGATGATCAGCGTGTTGCCCGGCAGCTTCTTGTCGGCCGAATCTTCGCCTTCTGGGCTGCTGTGCAGGTTCAGATAGAACGGCTGGCCCGAGGGCGTGCGCAGCAGCGCCAGCGCCTCTCCCCAGGGGTTGCCGTCGCGCTTGCCGCGAGCGAAGTTGTGGCCGCTGGACAGGGCTGCGAAGGCGCGAGAGGACAACTTGGCATCCCGGGGCCGCCACTGCCAGTTGCCGGGCATCTGTGCGAACCAGGCGGCGTCGGCCACCAGGTCCACCGGCGACATCTGAAGGCTGGAGGCCTCGCCGACGGCGCCGATCGCCTGGGCCGCGCGGCGGCCGGCATCGGCCACGCTGTCTTCACCCTCTTGGCCGAAGACGACCAGGCTGTAGTGGTACTCGCCCATGCAGAACTGGCCGTCGCCGAGCTCGTTCAGCGCCACGTCCATCTCGGCCACTTGGCTGGCCACCACGTCGTCGCTCGCGATGAGCTGGTCGCGCTGAAGTTCGAGGGCGCGCATGGCCTCGCGGCGCGGCAGGATCGAGAAGCTCTGCGTCTCGATGAACTCGCTGGCTTCGTAGAGCAGCGCGTTCAGGATGCCGGGCTCGACCGCGTCGGCGTACTCCTTGATGTCGACCAGCGCTGCGTAGCGACGGTGATCGCCTTGCCGCAGTTCCAGCTTGTCGCCTCCGAAGGACAGTCTGGCGGTCGGCAGTGTCCGATACAGAGGCCCGGCCGTC
>JBBAPL010000160.1:0-11860 GCA_040400895.1 Aquabacterium sp. | reverse complement strand
AGGAAGCCACCGAGGCCCCGGCGATGCCGGCGCGCACCTTCGACGACCGGCGGCCGCGGCGTGATGAGTCCCGGCCCGGCGGCCGCGGTGACCGCCCGCACGGCCCAAGCGGGCCCGGCGGCCGGCCTGATGCGCAAGCCCGCCCGGGCGACCAGGGCGCACGGCCTGACACCCGCGGCCCGGGCGCGCGGCCTGACAACCGCGGCCAGGCTGCACGGCCCGACAACCGCGGCCCGCGCCGCGACGACCGCCGGCCGGCCCGGCCCGGCGGCACAGCACCAGCACCCCGGGGCCCGCGGGGCCCGGCGGATCAGTCGTAGACGATGTAGCGGTGCGCGTCGGTGTCGGGCGTGCCGTCCAGCACCGCGCCGGGCTCGGCGCCAGGCTGCCAGCACAGCACCTGCTCGATCTTGGTGGCCAGCGCCAAGTCCTTGGCGGTGATGCCACCCGCGTCATGCGTGTTCAGCGCGATGGCCACCGTGGAATAGCTGACCTGCAGCTCCGGGTGGTGCCAGGCCACCTCGGCCAGGTGGCCGATGGTGTTGACGACCATCAGCGTGCCCTTCCAGCCGCCGGTGCGCAGCACGCGGCGGATGGCGCCGCCCGACACCGTCCAGCGTGGCAGGTGGGCTTGCAGGTGGGTTTGCACCTCGGCAAGTGGCAACACGGCAGTGACCGCAGCTGGCATGGCAAGAACTCCTGGTGAACACAAGCGTCCGAGGCTAGCAGCGCCGGCCTGACCCTGCGGCAGGCAGGTCGATCGTCCGGCGCGGCGCCGCGGCATGCACTTGCGGCCGGCTGGGCCCGCCGGCAGCCTTCCGCCAGCGCGGGCGGCGCAGGTCAACTCCGGAACAGCGTCTGCGCCAGCGCCCAGGCCTGCTCGGCCAGCGGCCTGGCCCGCTTGCCTGATTCCAGCGCCGCCGGGTTGCTGGCATTGCCCTGCAGCGCCCGCCCCAGGATGCCCTGCAAGATGCCGGCCAGCCGGAACATGTTGAAGACGATGTAGTAACCCCAGACGTCGGCGCTGATCTGGCGCCCGGCCTGGCCAGTGTGCTGCAGGTAGGTGCGCAGGTAGGCGGGCTCCTCGGGGATGCCCAGTGCCGCCAGGTCGGCCCCGGCCAGGCCGCGGCTGGTGGGGCCGTTGGTCATGTGCCAGGTCATGCAGTGGTAGGCGAAGTCGACCATCGGGTCGCCCAGGGTTGACAGTTCCCAGTCCAGCACCGCCAGGATGCGCGACTCGGTGGGGTGGAACATCACGTTGTCCAGCCGGTAATCGCCATGCACGATGCCCACCGGGCCCTCGGGCGGCAGGTGCTGCGGCAGCCAGTCGATCAGCGCCTCCATCGCCGGGATGGTCTCGGTCTCGGCGGCACGGTACTGCTGGGTCCAGCGCTTGACCTGGCGCGCCAGGTAGGCCTCTGGTTTGCCGTAGCCGGCCAGGCCGATGGCCAGCGGGTCGACCCGGTGCAGCGCGGCCATCACCCGGTTCAGCTCGGCATAGATGGCACCACGCTCGGCCACCGTCATGCCAGGCAGCGTCGGGTCCCACAGCACACGGCCGTCGACGCAATCCATGATGTAGAACGCGGTGCCGATGACCGCCGGGTCGTCGCACAGCACATGGGTGCGCGCCACTGGCACGTCGGTCTGGCCCAGCGCGGTGATGACGCGGAACTCGCGGTCCACCGCATGCGCCGACGGCAGCAGCACGCCGGGCGGCTTGCGGCGCATCACATAACGCTAGCCGTCGGCGGCGGCCAGCATGAAGGTGGGGTTGCTCTGCCCGCCCTTGAACTGCGACACCTGCAGTGGCCCGGCGGCCAGCGCCGGCATGTGGGCGTGCAGCCAGGCGGCCAGTTTCTCCTCGTCGAAGGCATGCTGCGGGGCCACCGGGCGGGTGCCGGTGAACTGGGCGAACCTCTCGTCGATGGTGGCGTCGGGGCTGGCGTTGGTGGTGGTCGTGTCGGTCATGCAGTCTCCAGGGGCCGGGCCAGCAGGCCCATCAGCAGCGGGCGTGCCAGCAGCGGTTGCAGGTCAGGCGGGGCGTCGCCGGGCAGCCAGTGCTCCACCTCGGCCAGGGCGTTGATCAGGCCGCTGATCAGCTGGGCAGCCACGGCCGGGTCGACCAGGCGGATGCTGCCGTCGGCCTGGCCGGCCACCACCATCGCGGCATAGCGTTCACCCAACCGGTTCATCGTGCCGAACTTCTGCCAGCGCAAGGCGCCTGGCAGCTCGGTCCAGGCGGTCAGGCGCAGCAGCGGGCCCTGGGGCGAGGTCTGCAGCGCCAGCAGCGGCAAGGTGGCGGCCAGCAGGGTCTGCCAGCCGTTGGCCCGGCCCGGGTCGGCCTGCGCCAGCGCGGACCATTGCACGCGGCGCACCAACGCAAAGCTGCGCTCGAAGCAGTCGTCGATCAGGTCGTGCTTGGTGTCGTGGTGGTGGTAGAACGAGCCCTTGGTCAGCGCCAGCGTGGCGGCGATGCGCTCGACCGACGCACCGCCCACGCCGTGGTCGTTGACCAGCCGGGTGGCCGTGCGCAGGTAGGCGTCGCGCGTGGCGGAGTCGGTCTCGGCACCGGCGCTGTCGGCCGGTGCGGGGTCGGGGGCCGGCAGCGGCATCGCCGGCCAGCCCTGGCCGGTTGCCGCCAGGCCATGCAGCAGCAGATCAGTCATGGCGGCGGCGACGCGCGGATAGTCGCCGGTCTCGTAGCGGCCCAGCCAGGCGCGGGCCCACAGCAGCTGCGACAGCAGGCCGTGGCTGCGGGCGTTCAGCGCCTGGCGTGCGGCACTGCGCACGGGCGGCAGCGCCACACCGGCGCCGGCCTCGCCGCCATGCAGCAGGCCCCGCAGGCGGCGAAACATCGCCACATAGGCGGCAAACGCCGGCTCGGCCTGGGGCTGCGGCAAGGCGCGCATGTCGCCGAAGAAGATCAGCGCGGGGCGCAGCCGGTCCTCGATGGCGGCCAGCAAGGCCACATAGCCCTGCACCAGGGCGCGCACCCGACCAGCCAGGTCACCCGGCGGCACGCGGGCGTCGACATCGGCGATGACGCCGTCGAGCGCGCCGATGCTGCGCATCAGGCAGGCCACGACCAGGTCTTCCTTCTTGCGGTAGTAGTAGGTCAAGCTGTTGGTGGCCAGGCCGACGCTGGCAGCCACCTCCGACAAGGTGCCGGCCTTGATGCCGCGGCGGTTGAACAACTGCGCCGCACCGTCGAGGATCAGCTCGCGCTTTTCTGAAAAGCGCTGCGTGCTGCTGGATGTCATGACCCTGGCACCAAGCCCGAAAGCAGATCGGCAAACGCCAGCGGCTGGTCGACCATCACATGGTGGTCGGCGTCGGGCACTTCCAGCAGGGCCGTGCCGGCGGGCGCCTGCTGCTGGGCCAGCAGCATCAGCTCGGCCGTCGCCAGGCGGGACCGGCCGCCGCGCACCAGGGTGACCGGGCACAACGCGGCGCGCAGGTCCTTCAGCGGCCGGCCGAAGGCGAAGTGGCGGAACAGGAACGGATCGAAGCGCCACACCCAGCCCGGCCGGCCATCGGGCCCGGTGGTCTGCTTCAGGCCTCGGCGGGCGATCAGGTCGGCGATGAACGGGTGGGCGCAACCTTGCGGCGGCAGCAGCCGGAAGCGCTGCAGCGCGTCAGACTCGCTGGCATACACCTTGGCCGACCGCAGCAGTTCAGGCCGGCTGCGCCGGGCCTCGGCCCGCGCGGGCGGGCGCATCGGGGTGTCGACGATCACCGCCCGTTGCAGACGGGCGCCATGGCGCGCCGCCAGGTTCATCAGCACGAAGCCGCCGAAGGAATGCGCCGCCACCACCGGCGCCACCGGCGCGCTGAACAGGCCGGTGGCGTCGGCCACGGCCAGGGCTTCGTCGGCCCACTGCGCCACGCTGTACTGGGTGCGCCAGCCCGAGCCGCCCATGCCCGAAAAACTGGGCGCCACCACCCGCCGCCCGGCCTTCAACAACGGCGCGATGAAGCTGTACCAATCGGCGTGAGCGCCGTTGCCATGCAGCAGCAACAGGCCAGGGTCGCCCGCGCGGCCCCAGGCCAGTGCCTCGATGGGCGCGCCCTGCACCTTGACCTCCAGGCGCTCGGGCGCGTCGGCCAGGGCCTGGGTGAACCAGTCGGGTGCCGGCGGCAGCAGGCCGCCAAACGGGGCGAGGGGTGGCGGGAAGTGAGGCGGCGTGTGTGGAGGACGGTGGCGGTGGGTCATGGCTGCCAGCGCGCGTCAGCGCCGGGCCGCCATTGCCTGCGTCACCTCGTTGCCGCCCTGGGCCGCGCCGCTGGCGGGCACCTGGCTGCCGGCGCGGTCGCTCACCTGGTCCCAGGCGGCGGCCAGTTGCTCAGGCGTGTCGGCGGCACTGCCCAGGTGCACGCCGGTGGTCATTGTGATGTGGGCAGCCTCGAAGGTTCCGGCGCCCGCGCAGGCAATCGCGCGGTTGGGGGCGTCCTGGCTCACCAGCACCAGCATGGCTGGCACCACTGCTTCGGGCGTCAGCACCGCCAGCACGGCCGGGGGCAGCAGGCCTTCGGTCATGCGGGTGGCGGCGGTGGGTGCCAGGCAGTTGACACGGATGTCGCTCTTGGCGCCTTCGATCGACAGCGTCTGCATCAGGCCCACCAGCGCCATCTTGGCCGCGCCGTAGTTGGCCTGGCCGAAGTTGCCGAACAGGCCACTGGACGACGTGGTCATGACAATGCGGCCGTACTTCTGCGCCACCATGTGCGGCCACACCGCCTGGCAGCAGTGCACCGCGCCCATCAGGTGCACGTCGATGACCGCGCGGAAGTCCTCCAGCGGCATCTTGGCAAAACTCTTGTCGCGCAGGATGCCGGCGTTGTTGACCAGGATGTCGACCCGGCCCCAGGCATCGACCGCCTGCTGCACCATGGCGGCCACGGCCACCGGGTCGGTGACCGACGCGCCGTTGGCCAGCGCCTGGCCACCAGCGGCCACGATCTCGTCGACCACCGCCTGGGCCGCGGTGGGCGAGCCACCGGCACCGGTGGTGGTGCCACCCAGGTCATTGACCAGCACCCGGGCGCCACGCGCGGCCAGCGCCAGCGCATGGGCGCGGCCCAGGCCGCCGCCCGCGCCGGTGACGATGGCCACGCGGCCGGAGAAATCGAGCGTCATGATTTTTTTGGGGATCGGGTATGGAAAGGCCTGCGGTTATACCGTAAGTACCGATGGCGCAGCGCCGCATCGCTTGGAAAGATCGGTGTGGGAAACCCTCCCCAACCTCGCCTGCCCAACCCCGCCTCGTCCCCACCCAAAGGAATCCCCATGAATCTGTTCAACCTGCAAGGCCAGGTGGCCCTGATCACCGGCTCGTCACGCGGCATCGGCCGCGCCATTGCTGAGCGCATGGCCGAGCACGGCGCCAAGGTCGTCATCTCCTCGCGCAAGCAGGAAGCCTGCGACGAAGTGGCCGCCGTCATCAACAACCGCCACGGCGCGGGCACGGCCATCGCGCATGCCGCCAGCATCAGCAACAAGGCGGCGCTGCAGGGCCTGGTCGACAAGACCCTGTCGACCTGGGGCCGCATCGACACCCTGGTGTGCAATGCCGCCAGCAATCCCTACTACGGGCCGATGGCCGGCATCGCCGACGAGCAGTTCCGCAAGATCCTCGAGAACAACATCGTCGCCAACAACTGGCTGGTGACGATGGTGGCGCCGCAGATGCAGGCCCGGCGCGACGGCAGCATCGTCATCGTCTCGTCCATCGGCGGCCTGCGCGGGTCCACCGTGATCGGCGCCTACTGCATCAGCAAGGCCGCCGACATGCAGCTGGCGCGCAACCTGGCCTGCGAGCTGGGCCCGCACAACATCCGCGTCAACTGCATCGCCCCCGGCCTGATCAAGACCGACTTCGCCAAGGCGCTGTGGGACAACCCCGAGCAACTGGCCGCGCGCAATGCCGAGACCCCGCTGCGCCGCATCGGCGACCCGGACGAAATCGCTGGCGCAGCTGTGTACCTGGCGGCACCGGCCAGCCGCTTCATGACCGGTCAATCGCTGGTGATCGACGGTGGCGTGACGATCTAGCCCTAGCATTGCCGGCACCATGGCCGGCAACACCCTCACCTGGATCCACGACCACGACCCGCTGCCCCCCACGCCGCAGGCGCTGGGGCCCGGCAGCGAGGCGCCCGGCCTGCTGGCGGCGGGCGGCCGCGTCACGGCGCAGCGGCTGGAAGAGGCCTACCAGCGCGGCATCTTTCCGTGGTTCAGCCCTGGCGACCCGCCGCTGTGGTGGGCGCCCGATCCGCGCATGGTGCTGCCGGTGGCAGAGTTCAAACTGGCGCAGTCGCTGCGCAAGACGCTGCGCCGCTTCATCCGCACGCCCGGCTGCGAAGTGCGCATCGACAGCGCCTTCCGCAACGTGATGCAGGCCTGCGCCAGTACCCCGCGCGACGGCCAGGACGGCACCTGGATCGTCGACGACATCCTTGACGCCTACACGGCCTGGCACCACCTGGGCCGCGCCCACAGCGTGGAGACCTGGATCGACGGCACGCTGGTGGGCGGGCTGTACGGCGTGGGCATCGGCCGCATGTTCTTCGGTGAGTCGATGTTCGCCCACCGCACCGACGCCAGCAAGATCGCCCTGTGCGCGCTGGTGGCGTTCTGCCGCGCCCACGGCATCACGCTGATCGACTGCCAGCAGCACACCCACCACCTGGCCAGCTTTGGTGCGCGGCAGATCCCGCGCAGCGCCTTCGAGGACCACCTGTCCCGCACGCTGGGGGGGACGGCACCGCAGGCCTGGGCCTATCATCCGCAGCTGTGGGCGCACCTGGATCTGGCCCCACCGCCGCCCACCGCGGCGCCCGCTGATTCAGCCGACACCCCACCGCCACCCTCGCCGCCCGCCCCCGCGTGACCCATCCGAAAGAGCTCCCGCTGTCGTCGTTGCAGTTCTACGCAACGGCTCCGTACCCGTGTAGCTACCTGCCGGACCGGATGGCGCGCTCGCAGGTGGCGACGCCCAGCCACCTGATCCATGCGGACGCCTACTCGGGCCTGGTGTCCAACGGCTTCCGGCGCAGCGGCATGTTCACCTACCGCCCCTACTGCGACAGCTGCCGCGCCTGCGTGCCGCTGCGGGTGCCGGTGGCCAGTTTCCAGCCCACCCGCAGCCAGCGCCGTGCGGCCAAGCTGCATGCGCACCTGAAGACCCGGGTGCTGCGCCTGTGCTTCGTGCCCGAGCACTACCAGCTCTACCTGCGCTACCAGTCGGGGCGGCATGCCGGCGGCGGCATGGACCACGACAGCATCGACCAGTACACCCAGTTCCTGCTGCAGAGCCGGGTCAACTCGCGGCTGGTCGAGTTTCGTGACCCGCCGGCTGAAGCTGACAAGGACGGCAGCAGCGAGCCGGGCACGCTGCGCATGGTGTCGATCGTCGACGTGCTCAACGACGGCATCTCGGCCGTCTACACCTTCTACGATCCCGACCACAAGGGCGGTCTGGGCACCTACGGCGTGCTGTGGCAGATCGAGCAGATCCGCCAGCTGAAGCTGCCGCACCTCTACCTGGGCTACTGGATCGCCGAGAGCGACAAGATGGGCTACAAGGCCGGCTTCGGACCGAACCAGTTGCTGACCGAGCGCGGGTGGGAATGGTCGGAGCCGCAGCCCCCCAGCCAGGCGCCGGCCTGACAGCCACCATCGCCCTGCGGGCGACAGCCCCGCACACCCTGCCCGCCTACAATCGCCGAATGAAACAGCCCCCACGCTTCCTTCGTTCGGTGCCCCCCGCGGGGGCGCTTCAGGCCCCTCGGGCGGCCGGGCGGGCCTGACATGGCGCTTTCCCCTGTCCCCGAACTCGTGGCCGAACTGGCCGCAGGCCGCATGGTGATCCTCGTCGATGACGAAGACCGCGAGAACGAAGGTGATCTGGTGCTCGCCGCCGACCATGTGTCGGCCGAGACCATCAACTTCATGGCCAAGCACGGCCGTGGCCTGATCTGCCTCACCCTCACCAAGGGCCGCTGCGAACGCCTGCAGCTGCCGCCGATGGCCGCGCGCAACGGCACGGTGCATGGCACCGCCTTCACCGTGTCGATCGAGGCGGCCACCGGCGTGACCACCGGCATCAGCGCGGCCGACCGCGCCCGCACTGTGGCCGCCGCCGTGGCCAAGGACGCCCAGCCGACCGATCTGGTGCAGCCGGGCCACATCTTCCCGCTGCAGGCCCAGGAGGGCGGCGTGCTGATGCGCGCCGGCCACACCGAGGCCGGCTGCGACCTGGCCGCCATGGCCGGCTGCACGCCCGCCGCCGTGATCTGCGAGATCATGAACGACGACGGCACCATGGCCCGGCTGCCCGAACTGCAGGTGTTCGCGCAGCAGCACGGCCTGAAGATCGGCACCATCGCCGACCTGATCGCCTACCGCTCGCACAACGAGACATTGATCGAATGCCTGGGCGAGCGCGGCCTGATGACGGCCGAGGGCAACTTCATCTGCCAGGCCTTCCGCGACCATTCCGGCGGCCTGCACATTGCTCTGCGCAAGGGCACCTGGCAGCCTGAGGACGAAGTGCTGGTGCGGATGCACGAGCCCTTCACCGCCATGGACCTGCTGGATGTGGGCCGCAGCGCGCACAGCTGGCCGCTGCCTACTGCGCTGGCGGCCATCCAGGCCGCGCCGGCCGGCGTGGCGGTGCTGCTGAATTGCGGCACCGACATCGCCACGCTGATGCCGCAGGTGCTGCCGCAGCAGGCCAGCCGTCCGCCGCGGCCGATGCAGATGGACCTGCGCACCTACGGTGTGGGCGCGCAGATCCTGCGCCAACTGGGCGTCAAGCGCATGAAGCTGCTGGGCAGCCCGCGCCGCATGCCCAGCATGGCCGGCTACGGGCTGGAAGTCACCAGCTTCCAGGCAGCCGACCGCTGACCCAGCGCCCTCTTCCCTTCGAAAGCTTTCATGCAACACGCCAACCAAGGCGAAGCCGCCAACCTGGACGGCAGCGGTCTGTCGGTCGCCATCGTGCAGGCCCGGTTCAATGCAGACATCACCGGCAAGCTGGCCGAAGCCTGCCTGGCCGAACTGGCCGCGCTGGGCGTGGACGCCGGCGACATCCGCCATGTCACCGTGCCCGGTGCGCTGGAGGTGCCCGTGGCACTGCAGGCGCTGGCCGACACCGAGCAGTTCGACGCGCTGATCGCGCTGGGCTGCATCATCCGCGGCGAGACCTACCACTTCGAGCTGGTGGCCAATGAGAGCGGCGCAGGCGTCAGCCGGGTGTCACTGGACACCAGCACGCCGGTGGCCAACGCCATCCTCACCGTCGAGAACGAGGCTCAGGCCTGGGCCCGCGCCGAGGACAAGGGCCGCGACGCCGCCCGCGTGGCGGTGGAGATGGCCAACCTGCTGAACGGCCTGCTCTGATGACCGACCCGACACCGTCACAGCCGTCTTCAGCGCCTGCCAAGAAAGCCGGACGCAAGCCACAAGGCACGTCCGCCCGCCGCCGCTCGCGTGAGTTGGCGCTGCAGGGCCTGTACCAGTGGCTGCTCAGCGGTGCCGAGGGCGCCGAGATCGAGGCCCACCTGGCCGAGCATGACGGCTTCGACAAGTTCGACCGCCCGCATTTCGACGCGCTGCTGCATGGCGGCATCGCCGAGGCCAGCACCCTGGATGCGGCACTGACCAAGCATGTCGACCGGCGCACCAAGGACCTGTCGCCGGTCGAACACGCGGTGCTGATGATCGGCGCCTACGAGTTGACGCACTGCATCGACATCCCCTACCGCGTGGTGATCAACGAGGCGGTGGAATTGGCCAAGGCCTTCGGCGGCACCGACGGCCACAAGTACGTCAACGGCGTGCTCGACAAGTGCGCGGGTGATTTGCGCCCGGTGGAAGTGGCCGCGCGACAGGCGGCCAAGCGCGGCGCATGACCAGCGGGGCGAGCGCCGGGCCGGCCCAAGCCGGCCCGCATTCCATCGGGGGATCGGTTGCCGTCCCCGGCAACCGAGGGGCAGACATCAAGCTGGCGGGGCGGCTCGGGCACATCGAGCCGTTCTACGTGATTGTCTGACCAGCAAAACATAATAGTCCGAACACGGCAAATCGTACATTCCACGCCGTGAAATCCCACGCCAGTTAGCCGTCACAAGCCCCAGGGACACCATCAACCTCATGGCCTGCCCCTCTCTCTACCGATCCAACACATCCAACTAACTAACTCGCAACCCCTTCCGCCTCTATGGCCGAAGAACTGAACGGTTAGCCAGCGTCAGAACGTGAATGCCCCCCAGCCAGCTGGGGAAGGCGCGACCTGCGATACCCAGATGCGCCCCATGTCCGCGGTGCCAAACGCGTTTACGAAGTGGACTTCGAACTGGCACTTTTCTTGGGCATAGCCATCGCTGATCAGCCCACTGAACTTGCCAGCGCTCAGACAGTTTTTGCCAGGTGGGCGCGGCACCTTTCGAGGCTGCATTCGCCTTGCGTAGATCTGCTGAAGCGGCACATACATCTTCCTTGGCGTCGGGTCACGATCCACTTCAATGCGGGGTCGTCTGTCGAAGGCTTGCGCGCACACTTGAACAAGCACAACCTTCGTGATCTGTGACAACCGAAGCGCCGTCGTCTCGATGAAGGCCTGGATCGCCTTGTCGCCCAACCACTGAAGGGTCGACTTATCGATAGTGAACAGTTCGGGAACCTCCCTCTGACCTTCCCGCTCAAGAGCCAGTTCGTAGCGGACATGTGCGGCGTGGCGGCGCAACGACTGATCACCACTCACATCGTCACCCGAGTTGGCAGATCCGATCTGTTCGCAAACCGTACGCGCTCTGCGATTTCGACCGCCACGACCGACTGCTCATCACGCCACCGCTTGATCACAAGCTCCTGCTCCGGCGAGACCAACTTGTCAAACCGCGAGGCCGCGCGCAACACAACCAGCATCGCCATCGGACCGGGCAACTTCATGTACCGAATGTTTCCACCCTTACTGACAAGCTCGATCCCAAATCGCTCCAACTCGATCCCGATGCGATTCTTGCCGATGACCCTGGCATGCGCCTCCTTGCTCATCTCGGAGAACACTGCGTACACATCGGCAAACAACAACTCATCATCCCAAGTCAGCGGCTTATCCTGCTCAACATACTCGTCGTCCCACTTCTCGACCACCGAACGATGCAGCGTCAGCCCCGGCGAGCGCAACCACTCGACCAAGAAGGCGTACACCGGATCCTGCTTGTAGTGGTTGTGGATCTTGGTCTGCATGCCTGTGTCCTGGTCTGGCAGCAACTGCGGATTGAAGTCGGCCAAATCTACCTGCTGAAGGTGGTGCTTGACTCCGTTGGCAAAGTGCTTGATCGCACCTGGCTTGTCGTCGCCGTTGTTGCCAATCGCAGTGGCCAGTGCGGCCAGCTCACGCTGGTCGAGGTTGTTCCGGCACTCGATGATCAGCCAGCGCCGTGCACCGATGTCGGCGGGGGTTGAACTCTCCATGTTGTTCGATGTGATGAAGCACCGCGCATAGTTCGCGACCTCGTAGGCGTCGATGCCCTTAGGCTCGATTCGCACGAACGGCTCGGTGACCAACTTTTTCATGAAATCAGACTGCTCACGGTCGCCAGAAAAAGTGGCCTCGTCGAACACGACCAGCAGCTTGCTGCCGACAGCGGTGTTGAAGCTCTTGGTGTCCTTGGCCGACGTGGTGGTGTTGGCGTTCCTGCGGCCACCCAACATTCGAGCAATGCAGTCAATGAAGATGCCCTTGCCTGTGCCTTGTCCGCCGATGATTGAAACGCCTGTCAGCGGCCGCTCAGCCGTATCCGTCCGGCGAAGTCATCTTGCGGCAGTGAGGTGGCCCAAGGATGCTTG
>JBBAPL010000159.1:0-11945 GCA_040400895.1 Aquabacterium sp. | reverse complement strand
TCTTCAACAGCGACTCGTACTGCTGACTCATCACGTAGCTTTGCACCTGCGCCCAGAAATCCATCGTGACGACCACGATGATCAGCAGGGAGGTACCGCCAAAGTAAAACGGTACGTTGTACTTCAACACCAAGAACTCAGGCAGCAAGCACACCGCGGTGATGTAGATCGCGCCAGCCAAAGTCAGACGAGACAAGATCTTGTCGATGTGCCTGGCCGTCTGATCGCCGGGGCGGATGCCGGGAATGAAGGCGCCGCTCTTCTTGAGGTTGTCAGCCGTCTCACGGCTGTTGAACACCAGCGCCGTGTAAAAGAAGCAGAAGAACACGATCATCGCGGCATACAACATCACGTAGATCGGCTGCCCCGGAGAAAGCGCCGACGACAAATCCTTCAGCCAGCGCATGCCTTCGCCGGTGGCAAACCATCCCACCACAGTGGCAGGCAGCAGGATGATCGAAGAGGCAAAGATCGGCGGAATCACGCCGGACATGTTCAGCTTGAGCGGCAGGTGGGACGACTGCCCGCCATACACCTTGTTGCCCACCTGGCGCTTCGCGTAATTCACCAGGATCTTGCGCTGACCTCGTTCGACAAACACCACCACGAACGTGACACCAATCACCAGAGCGATGATGAAGATCGCCGCAATGATGCTCATGGCTCCGGTGCGGATCAGTTCGAACAAGCCGGCCATCGCTCCCGGCAGTCCAGCGGCGATACCACCAAAGATCAAGATCGAGATACCGTTACCCAGTCCGCGTTCGGTGATCTGCTCGCCCAACCACATCAAAAACATGGTCCCAGCAGTCAAGCTAACCACCGTCGTCATGCGGAAGCCGAAGCCAGGGTCAATGACCAGGCCAGCCGAACCTTCCAGTGCCAGAGCAGTGCCCAGACTCTGGAACAGCGCCAAGCCCAAGGTGCCGTACCGCGTGTACTGCGTGATCTTGCGCCGACCAGCTTCGCCTTCCTTCTTCAGCGCCTCCAGCGTGGGCACCACATAGCCCATGAGCTGCATGATGATCGACGCCGAGATGTACGGCATGATCCCCAGCGCGAACACGGTGAAGCGCGACAGCGCACCGCCCGAGAACATGTTGAACAGGCTGAGGATGCCGCCCTGCTGGCCCTTGAAGAGCTGCTGCAGCTGGTTGGGGTCGATGCCTGGTACGGGGATATGCGCCCCAAGGCGATAAACCACCAAGGCCAGCAACAAGAAAACAAGCCGGCGACGCAAGTCGCCGAACTTGCCGCTCTTGGCCAGCTGGTTTGCCGAAGTTGCCAAAACGAATGTCCGAAGGGCTGAGACTGTCTCGCGACCGGAATCAGGCCAGCGCGCCGCCAGCGGCCTCGATGACCAACTTCGCACCCGCCGTCGCAGCAATGCCCTTGAGCACCACCTTGCGCGACAGTTCGCCGGTGTTGATCACCTTGACATGCTTGATCATCTGGCCGACGAGGCCGGCAGCCTTCAGCATGACGAGATCAACCTCTTCCTGGTCCAGCCGCTGCAGGTCGGTCAGGTTGACCTCACCGTTGTACTTCAGCGACTGCGACTTGAAACCACGCTTGGGCAGACGACGTTGCAGCGGCATCTGACCGCCTTCAAAGCCCACCTTGTGGTAACCGCCGGCGCGGGATTTCTGGCCCTTGTGGCCACGACCAGCGGTCTTGCCAAAGCCCGAACCGATACCACGACCCACGCGGCGCCGGGCCTTCTTGGCGCCGTCGGCCGGCTTGATGGTGTTGAGTTGCATGTTGATTCCTGAAAGATGCCGATGTCGGGCCGCGCGGCTCAGACCACCAGCACCAGGTAGGCGATCTTGTTGATCATGCCGCGCACTGCGGGGGTGTCCTCGAGCACACGCTCGCTGTTGACACCGCGCAGGCCCAAGCCGCGCACGGTGGCGCGGTGCGACTGCTTGCACCCAATCGGGCTCTTCACGAGCCGGACCTTGAGGGTCTTCTTTTCTTGCGTCGTATCCGACATGGAATTCTCCGTGGCAGCCAGATCAGTTGAAGATGTCTTCAACAGTCTTGCCGCGCTTGGCCGCCACTTCAGCGGCGGTGGTCGACCGCTTCAGTGCGTCCAGCGTGGCGCGCACCATGTTGTACGGGTTGCTCGAACCCAGGCTCTTGGCGACGATGTCGGTGACACCCATCACTTCGAACACGGCGCGCATCGGGCCGCCAGCGATGATGCCGGTGCCAGCCGGCGCGGGCGCCAGCAGCACCTTGGCGGCGCCATGCTCACCACGCACGTTGTGGTGCACAGTGCCATTGCGCAACTGCACCTTGAACATGCCGCGGCGGGCTGAGTCCATGGCCTTCTGCACCGACACCGGCACTTCCTTGGCCTTGCCCTTGCCCATGCCGATGCGGCCATCGCCGTCGCCCACGACGGTCAGCGCCGCGAAGCTCAGCGTGCGACCGCCTTTCACGACCTTGGTGACGCGGTTGACCGCGATCATCTTTTCCTTCAGGCCGTCGTCATTGCCTTCGGTCTGGGCGCGGGGTTGAAACTTTGCCATTTGGGGTTGTCCTGAATCGTTGCGCGCGGCGCTTAGAACTGCAGACCGGCTTCACGCGCGGCATCGGCCAGCGCCTTGACGCGACCGTGGTAAGCGAAGCCGGAACGGTCGAACGCGACCTTCTCGACACCCGCGGCCTTGGCCTTCTCAGCGATGCGCTTGCCCACCAGGGCGGCAGCGGCGGTGTTGCCGCCCTTGTCCTTGCCCAGCTGTTCGCGCACTTCCTTCTCGGCAGTCGAGGCCGAGGCCAGAACCTGAGTACCGTCACCAGAAACCACGCTCGCGTAGATGTGCAGGTTCGACCGGAACACCGACAGACGCACCGCACCCTGGTTGGCAATGCGGGCCCGGGTCTGGCGGGAGCGACGCAGGCGCTGTTCTTTTTTCGTCAGCATGTTCGGCTCCTTACTTCTTCTTCGTTTCCTTGATCACCACGCGCTCATCGGCGTAGCGGATCCCCTTGCCCTTGTAGGGCTCAGGCGGGCGGATGGCGCGCACTTCGGCTGCCACCTGGCCGACAGCTTGCCGGTCAGCGCCCTTGATCAGGATTTCAGTCGGCGTCGCGCAGGCCACAGACACACCAGCAGGCATGTCCTTGGTGACCGGGTGCGAGAACCCAATTTGCAGGTTGAGCTTGGCACCTGTGGCCTGAGCACGAAAGCCCACGCCCACCAGGGTCAGCTTCTTCTCGAAGCCCTTGCTCACGCCGTTGACCATGTTGTTGATCAGCGCACGCATGGTGCCGCTCATCGCGTTGGCCGCCACAGACTCATTGGCAGGCTCCAGCGAGATGACGGCGCCATCCTTCTTGATGTTGACCAGCGAACTGGCTGTGCGCACCAGGGTGCCGTTGGCGCCCTTGACGGTGATCTGGTCTGCCGTGACCTGCACATCCACGCCCTGCGGCACGGTGATCGGCATTTTTCCAACGCGGGACATTCTTGTCTCTCCTTCGCCGGTCAGGCCACGTAGCAAAGCACTTCGCCACCGACACCGGTCTGGCGCGCCTTGCGGTCGGTCATCACGCCCTTGGGGGTGGTGACGATCGCCACACCCAGGCCGTTCATGACCTGCGGAATGGCATCACGGCCCTTGTAGACGCGCAGACCGGGGCGGCTCACGCGCTCGATGCGCTCGATCACAGGCTTGCCGGCGTAATACTTCAAGGCCACCTCGAGTTCGCTCTTCGCGCCGTCGGTCTTGACCTTGTAGCCATCGATGTAGCCCTCGTCCTTCAGGACCTGGGCAATGGCGACCTTGACCTTGGACGAGGGCATCGAGACGATCGCCTTCTGGACCATCTGGGCATTCCGGATGCGTGTCAGCATGTCGGCAATGGGATCACTCATGCTCATTGTGAATTCTCCTGCTCGCGCCGCTTACCAGCTGGCCTTGGTCACGCCGGGAATGTCGCCCTTGAAGGCGAGTTCGCGGATCTTGCTGCGGCCGAGGCCGAAGGTGCGGAACGTGCCGCGCGGGCGACCAGTCAACTCGCAACGGTTGCGCAGTCGGGTCGGGAAAGCATTGCGGGGCAGCTTCTGCAGCTCCAGCCGCGCCAGGTAGCGCTCTTCGTCGCTTTTCTTGGCGTCGTTGGCGGTTGACTTCAGTTCGTTGTACTTCTTCGCGAACTTGGCAACCAGCTTTTCGCGCTTCTCTTCGCGCTGAATGAGGGATTGTTTGGCCATGTGTCGCCTCAGTTCTTGAATGGGAAGCGGAAGGCCGCAAACAAGGCCTTGGCCTCGTCGTCGGTCTTGGCAGTGGTGGTGAAGCTGATGTTCATCCCGCGAATCGCGTCGATCTTGTCGTACTCGATTTCGGGGAAGATGATCTGCTCTTTCACGCCCACGTTGTAGTTGCCGCGACCGTCGAACGAGCGACCGGAAATACCGCGGAAGTCGCGCACCCGGGGCAGAGCGATGGTGACGAAGCGGTCCAGGAATTCAAACATCTGAACGCCACGCAGCGTGACCATGCAGCCGATCGCCAGGCCTTCGCGGATCTTGAAACCGGCAATCGGCCTCTTTGACTTGGTGACCACCGGCTTCTGGCCGGCGATCTTCGTGAGGTCACTGACCGCGTGGTCCATCACCTTCTTGTCGGCGACTGCCTCGCTCACGCCCATGTTCAGGGTGATCTTGGTCAGGCGCGGAACCTCCATCACAGACTTGTAGCCATACTTGGCCACCATGTCGGGGACGACCTTTTCGCGGTAAAACTGTTGCAGACGAGCCATGGCTAACCTTTAAGTCTTTCGCAGGCCTCAGGCCTTGATCTCTTCGCCGCTGGACTTGTAGACGCGGACCTTCTTGCCATCGGCAAGGATCTTGGCGCCGACACGATCGGCCCTGCCGGTGGCGGCGTTGAAGATCGCCACGTTCGACTGGTGGATGGGCATGGTCTTGTCGATCACGCCGCCGGTGGTGCCCTTCATCGGGTTCGGCTTGACGTGCTTCTTGACCATGTTGATGCCGTCGACGACCACATGGCCCTCGTCGACACGCAGGGACACGGTGCCCCGCTTGCCCTTGTCGCGACCCGTCAACACGATGACTTGGTCGCCCTTGCGAATCTTGTTCATGGCTCGATGTCCTTGTTCCTGTGCGCCCGGCTTACAGCACTTCAGGTGCGAGCGACACGATCTTCATGAAACGCTCGGTACGCAGTTCACGCGTGACCGGCCCAAAGATGCGGGTGCCGATGGGTTCGAGCTTGGCGTTCAGCAGCACGGCGGCATTGCCGTCGAACTTGACCAGCGAGCCATCTTGACGGCGCACGCCCTTGGCAGTGCGAACCACCACGGCGCTGTAGACCTCGCCTTTCTTGACGCGGCCCCGCGGCGCCGCTTCCTTGATCGACACCTTGATGATGTCGCCAATGCTGGCGTACCGACGCTTGGAACCACCAAGCACCTTGATGCACATGACGGACTTGGCGCCCGTGTTGTCTGCGACGTCGAGTCGCGATTGCATTTGGATCATTTGTGTCCCCAACTTGTCCTGTCACACACGGGCTTCAGTTGTCACTGCGGCCTGGTCTGTCAGTCAGTCTTGGGCCCGTCGTCTCAGAGTCGATAGCAGCGGAGCTGCGGTACCGGTTTCTTCAACGTTTGGGCGGATCCAAGAGGGCCTAGCTCAGCGAACGCGAACCAAGCGCCTCTCGGCGAAGCTGCAGATTATGCTCTGATTGCTGGGCACCAGTCAAGAGCGCTGGCGCGAATACTTTTGGCCGGTCACCCGAGCAAGCTCTTGGCCTGGGACAGCATGGTGTCGGCGTCACTCACTTCGAACTTGCCCGGGCCTTCCACATTCAGTGCCTTGACCACACCGTCGACCACCAACATCGAATAGCGGTTGCTGCGCAGACCCATGCCACGCGCGGTGAGGTCCAGGGTCAAGCCAGTGGCCTGGGTGAAGGCGGCGCTGCCGTCAGCCATCATGCGCACCTTGCCACCAGTGTGCTGGTCTCGGCCCCAGGCGCCCATCACGAAGGCGTCATTGACACTGACGCACCAGATCTCGTCGACGCCGGCAGACTTCAACGCGTCGGCCTGCTGCACGTAACCAGGCACGTGTTTGGCAGAGCAGGTCGGCGTGAAGGCCCCCGGCAGCGCAAAAACCGCGATCTTTTTGCCTGCCGTTTCCTTGACGATGTCGAAGCTGTTCGGGCCGATAGAGCAGCCGTTGCCTTCGATCTCGATGAACTCGTTCAGGGTGCCTGCGGGCAACGTGTCGCCAACCTTGATCATCTGGTTCTCCTCGTGTGGGGTTTGACTATGAATCAGCCATGAAAAACGGCCGGCGGCCAGTATCCCAGCAGTCCGGCCGTTCAGGCCTGTCGCGGTGCCGCAAGGCCCCGCTGCATGGTTGGCTTAAACCAGACCAGCCTTCTTGATCAGGCGGGTGACCACCCAGGACTTGGTCTTGCTGATCGGCCGGCCTTCGGCGATTTCAACCTGGTCGCCCAGGTGGTACTCGCCCTTCTCGTCATGCGCCTGGTACTTGCGCGACTTGCCGACAATCTTGCCGTACAGCTCATGCGTGACGCGGCGCTCGACGAGCACGGTGACGGTCTTCGTGCGCTTGTCGCTGACCACGCGGCCCACCAGGGTGCGCGTGTTCTTGGCGGGGGCGGCACCGACGGCCGTTTCAACTTGGGCTTCGCTCACTTGGCGGCTCCCTTCTTCTTCTCGGCCAGGATGGTCTTGGCGCGCGCGATGTCGCGGCGGGTCTGACCCAGCGTTTGGTGGTTGGCCAGCTGCTGCGTGGCTTTCTGCATGCGCAGGCCGAAGTGGGCCTTGAGGAGGTCAGTGACCTCCTTCTCGAGGCCGGCAACGTCCTTGGCGCGGAGTTCGGATGCTTTGGTCATGGTTGCTCCGGGTTCAGGTGCCGACCTGGCGCACGACAAACGTGCAGCGCAGCGGCAGCTTGGCAGCTGCCAGCGTGAACGCCTCGCGGGCCAGGGTCTCGGGCACGCCGTTCAGTTCATACAGAACCTTGCCGGGAACGATCTCGGCGACGTAGTACTCGGGGTTGCCCTTGCCGTTACCCATCCGCACTTCTGCAGGCTTCTGCGAGATCGGCTTGTCCGGGAAAATGCGGATGAAGATGCGACCGCCCCGCTTGATGTGGCGCGAGATGGCGCGACGGGCGGCCTCGATCTGCCGCGCCGTGATGCGGCCACGCTCGGTGGCCTTGAGGCCGAATTCGCCAAAGGACACATTGGCGCCGCGGGTGGCGACACCCGTGTTGCGGCCCTTCTGCTCCTTGCGGTACTTGCGACGTGCTGGTTGCAGCATGTTGTTCTACTCCTCAGGCGGCGCCGGTGCCCGGCACGGGCACCTTGCGCACGCGCTTGGCGGCCGGCTTGCCGTCCGGGCCCAATTCAGCGGGCGGACGGGCTTCGGCGGGGGCGGCATCACTGCGCGGGCCACGGTCAGCGCCAGGGCGCGGACCACGGCGGTCGGGGGCGCCACCCGGGCCACCGGGGCGGGGGCCACGGCGCGGACGGCGATCGTCTTCGGTCGTCTCGGTCTTCGCACCAGGCGCGTCACCGCGGCCCAGGTTGTCACCGCGGTACACCCACACTTTGCAACCGATCACGCCGTAGGTCGTCTTGGCTTCAGAAAAGCCGTAATCGATGTCGGCACGCAGGGTGTGCAGCGGCACGCGGCCTTCGCGGTACCACTCGCAACGCGCGATTTCGATACCGTTCAAACGGCCTGACGACATGATCTTGATGCCCTGCGCACCCAGCCGCATCGCGTTCTGCATCGCGCGCTTCATGGCGCGGCGGAACATGATGCGCTTCTCGAGCTGCTGGGTGATCGAGTCTGCAATCAGCTGGGCATCGATCTCGGGCTTGCGCACCTCTTCGATGTTGACAGCCACCGGCACTTTCAGACGCCGGGCCAGTTCGGCCTTCAGGTTCTCGATGTCCTCGCCCTTCTTGCCGATCACCACCCCCGGACGCGCCGAGAAGATGGTGATGCGGGCGTTCTTGGCGGGGCGCTCGATCAGGATGCGCGAGACAGCGGCGTTCTTGAGCTTCTTCTTCAGATACTCACGGACGTCCAGGTCTTCGGCCAACATGCCGGCGAAGTTGCGGTTCGATGCGTACCAGCGCGAGGCCCAGGCACGGGTGACTGACAGGCGAAAGCCGGTCGGGTGGATCTTCTGTCCCATGGTCTTCCCTTTGCCTCAGTTGCCAACCGTCACATAAATGTGACAAGTGGGCTTGCTGATGCGGTTGCCGCGGCCCTTGGCGCGTGCCGAGAAGCGCTTCAGCGTGGAGCCCTGCTCGATGTAGATCGATGTGATCTTCAACTCGTCGATGTCGGCACCATCGTTGTGCTCGGCGTTCGCGATTGCGGACTCGAGCGCCTTCTTGACGATACCGGCAGCCTTCTTCTGGGTGAAGGCCAGGATGTTCAGCGCCTGGTCCACCTTCTTGCCGCGGACCAGGTCGGCCACCAGCCGGCCCTTGTCTGCCGACAGGCGGACACCGCGCACGATTGCTTTGGTTTCCATCGCCTTACCTCTTGGCCTTCTTGTCCGCGGGGTGGCCCTTGAAATTGCGGGTCATCGCGAACTCGCCGAGCTTGTGGCCGACCATCTGGTCGGTCACGTACACGGGGATGTGCTGCTTGCCGTTGTGAACGGCGATCGTGAGGCCGATGAAGTCCGGCAGGATCGTCGAGCGACGGGACCAGGTCTTGATCGGCTTCTTGTCCTTGACAGCCACAGCCTTGTCGGCCTTGGCTTGCAGGTGGTGGTCCACGAAGGGACCCTTCTTGAGTGAGCGTGCCATGGCGGACCCTTACTTCTTGCGACGCGAGACGATCATGCCTTGCGTCCGCTTGTTGCTGCGAGTGCGGTAGCCCTTGGTCAGCGTGTTCCACGGAGACACCTGAGCCTGACCCTCGCCGGTCTTGCCCTCGCCACCACCGTGCGGGTGGTCCACTGGGTTCATCGCGGTGCCCCGCACGGTCGGGCGGATGCCCTTCCAGCGGCGGGCGCCGGCCTTGCCGTACTGGCGCAGGTTGTGCTCTTCGTTCGACACCTCACCGATGGTGGCGCGACAGTCGATGTGGATCTTGCGGACCTCACCAGAACGCAACCGCACCTGGGCGTAGATGCCTTCACGCGCCATCAGGGTGACCGAGGTGCCGGCCGAGCGCGCAATCTGCGCACCCTTGCCAGGCGCCATCTCCACGCAGTGGATCGTGGAGCCGACCGGGATATTGCGAATCGGCAGCGTGTTACCGGCCTTGATCGGCGCCTCGGCGCCGCTCAACAGCTTGGCCCCGACCTCCAGACCACGCGGGGCGATGATGTAGCGGCGCTCACCATCGGCGTACACCACCAAGGCGATGTGCGCAGTGCGGTTCGGGTCGTACTCGATCGTCTCAACCTTGGCCGGAATGCCGTCCTTGTTGCGCACGAAGTCGACCACGCGGTAGTGGTGCTTGTGACCACCGCCCTTGTGGCGAACCGTGATGTGGCCATTGTTGTTGCGGCCGGAATTCTGCTTCTGGGGCTCGAGCAGCGAAGCCTCGGGCGCGCCCTTGTGCAGGTGCTTGTGCACCACCTTGACCACGGCACGGCGGCCTGGCGAAGTGGGTTTGACTTTGACGACGGCCATGATTTACGAGGCCTCCCCGGAGAAGTTGAGCTCCTGGCCCGGCTTCAACGACACATACGCTTTCTTGGCGTGGTCGCGGCGGCCAATGCGGCCACCGAAGCGCTTGGTCTTGCCCTTCTGGTTGATCACGGTGACGCCTTGCACCTCGACCTTGAACAGCAGTTCGACTGCCGCCTTGATCTCGGGCTTGGTGGCGTCACGCAGCACCTTGAACATCACCTGGTTGTGCTTCTCAGCGACGCTCGTGGCCTTTTCGGACACGATCGGCGCGACCAGCACCTGGGCCAGGCGACCCTCGGTGAACTTGAGGTTCATTGCACCGTGGCTCATGCGAACATCTCCTTGAGCTGCTCGATCGCGGCCTTGGTCACCAGCACCTTCTTGTAGAAGACGAGGGACAGCGGATCGGCGTAGCGCGGCTCGATCACCAGCACGTTCGGCAGGTTGCGCGATGCCAGCGCCAGGTTTTCGTCGACGCTGTCGGCGATCACCAGCACCGACTCCAGGCCCATGGCCTTGAACTTGGCAGCCAGCAGCTTGGTCTTGGGAGCGTCGACTGAGATGGACTCCACCACAGCCAGGCGACCGTCACGGGCCAGCTGCGACAGGATGGCCGCCATGCCGGCGCGGTACATCTTCTTGTTGACCTTGTGCGAGAAGTTCTCGTCGGCCATGTTCGGGAAGGTGCGACCACCGCCACGCCACAGCGGCGACGACGTGGAACCAGCGCGTGCGCGGCCGGTACCCTTCTGGCGCCACGGCTTCTTCGTGCTGTGCTTCACCGCTTCGCGGTTCTTCTGGGCGCGGGTGCCTTGGCGGGCGTTGGCCTGGTAGGCCACGACCACCTGGTGCACCAGGGCTTCGTTGTAGTCACGCGCGAACACGGTGTCCGGCGCGTCGACCTTGGAAGTGGCCTGGCCCTGGTCGTTCAGGAGCTCGAGCTGCATCACTGGGCTCCCTTCTTGGCCTTGACCTTGATCGCGGGACGCACGGTCACGAACCCGCTCTTGGCGCCCGGCACCGCCCCGCGCACCAGCAGCAGCTGGCGGGCTTCGTCGATGCGCACGATGTCCAGGTTCTGCACCGAGACGGTCACATCACCGAGGTGACCCGACATCTTCTTGCCGGGGAACACGCGGCCCGGGTCCTGCGCCATGGAAATCGAGCCCGGCACGTTGTGCGAACGGCTGTTGCCGTGCGACGCGCGCTGCGACTTGAAGTTGTGGCGCTTGATCGTGCCAGTGAAGCCCTTGCCGATCGAGGTGCCTTGCACGTCGACAGTCTGGCCCACGGCGAACAGCGTGACGGGCACGGTGGCACCCGGCGCGTACTGCCCCACCACATCGGCGGGCACGCGGAACTCTTGCAGTATTTCACCAGCCTCCACACCCGCCTTGGCGAGGTGGCCGGCTGCCGGCTTGATCACGCGCGAGGCGCGACGTGATCCAAACGCCACTTGCAGGGCGTTGTAGCCGTCGGTCTGCTCGGTCTTGACCTGGGTGACGCGGTTGTTCGACACGTCGAGCACCGTCACGGGAACGGCATCGCCGTCGTCCGTGAAGATGCGCATCATGCCGACCTTGCGGCCCAGCAAACCGAGGCGATAGCTGTTGGCAGCTGTCGTCATGGCTCTTCTCCAGCCCCTACTGAAAAGGGCCTTTGTTTCAAACACCCGACATCGATTGGCCGGGGTGGGTTTGTCTGGGTGGCGGGTCCTGGCCGAAGCCTGCCCATCACCTCACGACATCGCGGCCCACACCATTGCTGGGCGCGCCGCGAAAAGCCTGCGAGTATACCGCGCTGGCGGCAAGACTCGCAAGTTGCGTTGCTTACTGCAGCTTGATCTCGACGTCGACGCCAGCCGGCAGGTCGAGCTTCATCAGCGCGTCCACGGTCTTGTCGGTGGGGTCGACGATGTCCATCAGGCGCTGGTGCGTGCGGATCTCGAACTGGTCGCGGCTGGTCTTGTTGACGTGCGGCGAGCGCAGGATGTCGAAACGCTGCATGCGGGTGGGCAGCGGCACGGGACCGCGCACGATGGCGCCGGTGCGCTTGGCGGTGTCGACGATCTCCAGGGCCGACTGGTCGATCAGCTTGTAGTCAAACGCCTTGAGGCGGATGCGGATCTTTTGCTTTGACATGACTTGTCCTTGATAAAGAGCGATGGGGCCGGGGCAGGCCGCAGCCCGCCGACCGGCACGTCATGCAAAGGTTAGGCGATGATCTTGGCAACGACGCCGGCGCCGACGGTGCGGCCGCCTTCACGGATGG
>JBBAPL010000158.1:0-12084 GCA_040400895.1 Aquabacterium sp. | reverse complement strand
AGTTGCCCGAGGGCACGGCGAAGCTGACCTTCTGCGCGTTGGTGATCGTCGCCTGGAAGTAGCCGGCGAAGTAGTACACCACCTGCGCCAGCAGCCGCGCCCAGTTGATCGAGTTGACCGTGCCGATCTTGTGGGCGCGCTTGAAGGCCAGGTCGTTGCTGACGGCCTTGACGATGTCCTGGCAGTCGTCGAACACGCCGTCGATGGTGATGTTGTGGATGTTGGCGTCCTGCAGGCTGAACATCTGCGCCTGCTGGAACGGGCTCATGCGGCCGTCAGGCGACAGCATGAACACCCGCACGCCCCGCTTGCCGCGCAGGGCGTATTCCGCTGCGCTGCCGGTGTCGCCACTGGTGGCGCCCAGGATGTTCAGCGTTTCGCTGCGGCGGGCCAGTTCGTACTCGAACAGATTGCCCAGCAACTGCATGGCCATGTCCTTGAAGGCCAGCGTCGGGCCGTTGGACAAGGCTTCGATGTGCAGATCGCCGGCCAGCAGGCGCACCGGCACGATGGCGTCGCTGCCGTAGGTGGCGGCGGTGTAGGTCTTGCGCGCCAGCGTCCGCAGGTCGTCGGCCGGGATGTCGTCGATGAAGAGCGACAGGATCTCGAAGGCCAGGTCGGCATAGCCGCCCGGCTTGCCGTTGCCGTAGAGGCCGCGCCAGCGCGTCAGCGTGGCGTCGTCGATCTGGGGGTAGTGCGTGGGCAGGTACAGGCCGCCATCGGGCGCCAGGCCTTCCAGCAGGATGGCGCAGAAAGCCCGTTCGGTCGTGTCGCCGCGGGTGCTGACATACCTCACGACAATTCTTCCTTGCGGATGTTGACGATCGGCGCCAGCACGGTCGGCAGCGCCTGCATCTGCGCCAGGGCGGCGCGCATGCGGCCTTCCACCGTGTCGTGGGTCAAGATGATCAGGTCGGTCTGCTTCTCGCCTTCAGCGCTCTCACGCTGCAGCACCGCGTCGATCGAGATGTCGTGCTCGGCCAGGATGGTGGCGATGCGGCTGAGCACCCCGGTCTGGTCGGCCACCTGCAGGCGCAGGTAGAACGACGTGATCACCTGGTCGATCGGCAGGATCGGCGTGGCGGCGGTGGCGCCTGGCTGGAAGGCCAGATGCGGCACGCGGTGGTCAGGGTCGGCGGTGTGCAGCCGGGTGATGTCGACCAGGTCAGCCACCACCGCGCTGGCAGTGGGCTCGCTGCCCGCGCCCTTGCCGTAGTACAGCGTGGTGCCCACGGCGTCGCCCTGCACCACCACCGCGTTCATCGCACCTTCCACATTGGCGATCAGCCGCTTGGCCGGCACCAGCGTGGGGTGCACACGCAGTTCGATGCCGCCGACGTCGTCGCGCCGCTTGGTGATGCCCAGCAGCTTGATGCGGTAACCCAGCTGCTCGGCATAGCGGATGTCAGCCGCCTGCAGCCTGGTGATGCCTTCCACATGCGCCTGAGCAAACTGCACTGGCGTGCCGAAGGCGATGGCGCTCATGATGCTGGCCTTGTGGGCGGCGTCCACGCCCTCGATGTCGAAGGTGGGGTCGGCCTCGGCATAGCCCAGGCGCTGGGCCTCCTTCAGCACCACGCCGAAGTCCAGGCCCTTGTCGCGCATTTCGCTCAGGATGAAGTTGGTGGTGCCGTTGATGATGCCGGCGATCCACTCGATGCGGTTGGCCGTCAGGCCTTCGCGCAGTGCCTTGATGATGGGGATGCCACCGGCCACCGCCGCCTCGAAGCCGACCATCACGCCCTTGGCGCTGGCCGCGGCAAAGATCTCGGTGCCATGCACGGCCAGCAGCGCCTTGTTGGCGGTGACCACATGCTTGCCGGCGGCAATCGCCTCCATCACCAGGGTCTTGGCAATGCCGTAGCCGCCGATCAACTCGACGACGATGTCGATGTCGAGGTTGGCGACGATGGCGCGGCCGTCGGCCACCACCTGCACCTCGGGGCCGACGATGGCCTGGGCGCGGGCGGTGTCGAGGTCGGCCACCATGGTGATCTGGATGCCGCGGCCCGCGCGGCGGCGGATCTCCGCCTGGTTGCGTGCCAGCACGCCGAAGGTGCCGCTGCCGACAGTGCCGATGCCGAGCAGGCCGACCTGGATGGGTTTCATGAAAAGTTCTCTTCTCTCAACAAGACGGGGGCACGCGGGCCGGCATCAGACCGAGTGCCGGCGGCGGTAGTGGGACAGGAACTGGTCGATGCGGCCGATGGCCTCGGCCAGGTCATCGGAATTGGGCAGGAACACCAGGCGGAAGTGGTCGGGCGCGATCCAGTTGAAGCCAGTGCCCTGCACGATCAGCACCTTCTGCTCGGCCAGCAGTTCATAGGCGAACTGCTGGTCATCGGCGATCGGGTACATGCGCGGGTCGAGCCGCGGGAACATGTACAGCGCCGCCTTGGGCTTGACCACGCTGACGCCCGGGATCTGCGTCAACAGGTTGTAGGCCAGGTCGCGCTGGCGGCACAGCCGGCCGCTGGGCGCCACCAGGTCCTTGATGCTCTGGTAGCCGCCCAGCGCCGTCTGGATGGCCAGCTGGCCCGGCGTGTTGGCGCACAGCCGCATCGACGACAACATGTTCAGGCCCTCGATGTAGTCCCGGGCATGGCGCTTGTCGCCCGAGACGATCATCCAGCCGGCGCGGTAGCCACAGCTGCGGTAATTCTTGGAGAGGCCGTTGAAGGTGACGAACAGCACGTCGTCGGCCAGGCTGGCGATGCTGGTGTGCGTGACACCGTCGTACAGCGTCTTGTCGTAGATCTCGTCGGCAAACACGATCAGCTGGTGCTGACGGGCGATCTCGACGATCTCCTTGAGCACGCTCTCGGGGTACAGCGTGCCGGTCGGGTTGTTCGGGTTGATGACCACGATGCCCCGGGTGTTGGGCGTGATCTTGCGGCGGATGTCGTCCAGATCGGGCGTCCAGTCGGCCCCCTCGTCGCACAGGTAGTGCACCGGCGTGCCGCCAGACAGCGCCACGCTGGCCGTCCACAGCGGGTAGTCGGGCGCGGGCACCAGGATCTCGTCGCCGGTGTTCAGCAGCGCGTTCATGCTCATCGTGATGAGCTCGCTGGCGCCGTTGCCCAGGTAGACGTCATCGACCGTCACGCCGGCGATCTTCTTTTCCTGGCAGTAGTGCACCACCGCCTTGCGCGGCGCGAACAGGCCCTTGCTGTCGGTGTAGCCGGCCGTGTGCGGCAGGTTGCGGATCATGTCCTGCACGATCTCATCGGGCGGCTCGATGCCGAACGCGGCGATGTTGCCGATGTTCAGCTTGATGATCTTCTGGCCCTCGTCCTCCATCTGGCGGGCCTTGTCCAGCACCGGGCCGCGGATGTCGTAGCAGACGTTGGCCAGCTTGGCCGACTTGGCGATCGGCCTCAGGCCAGCGGGCGCCGGGTTTGCGTACGGTTTCACAGTGGGCACGGGCGGTTCCCCAGAGGTTCAAAGGCTTGCAGTGCCAGGGCGGATGCCGCCAGTCGAGCCAGCATGCTGCAGCGCAAAACCTATAATTTTAGCCCTTGGGTGTGCTGATTCCGGCGCACCACCCGCCGCACTGCCGGCGCCCACCGAGCCCACCCCCTGCCGTGAAGTTCCAACCCGACGTGCTGGCCGGCACCAATGTCATCACCCGCCACGACGCCGGCGCGCTGTGGGTGGGCAACCAGCGCCATGCCAGCAGCCTGCTGGTGCCCTGGCAGGGCGCGGTACTGCCCTGGCCGCCGGCCAGCACCGACGACCTGCAGGCTGCGCACTTCGAGGCCATCCTGGCGTTGCAGCCCGAGTTGGTGATCTTCGGCAGCGGTCCACGGCTGAAGTTTGTCTCGCCGGTCCTGCTGCGCGCGCTGATCGACCGCCGCATCGGCGTGGAAACCATGGACACACCAGCCGCCTGCCGCACCTACAACGTGCTGGTCAGCGAGGGCCGCTCGGCCGTGGCCGCCCTGCTGCTGGCGCCGCCGGCATGAGGCCACAACCAACCTGGTGGCGGACACAAGCCGGGATTGCCTGCACCCACGCCTCACGGCAAGGCGGCTGCGAAACTTTATAATCGCAGGTTATGCCTCGGTTGAGGACTTGCAGTTGCCCGTCAGCTGCACCGCATTTGCCCTGCAAAGGGCCATTGTTTCGCCCCGAGAGGGCTCAACGTCTGACCTTCAAAACCGCTCATGACGCCTGTCCTCAATAAAAATCTGCCCGACTTCGAAGCCCAAGCCACCGGTGGCGTCAAGTTCACGCCGTCGGCGTTCAATGGCCAGGCCGTGGTGCTGTACTTCTATCCGAAGGACCACACCCCCGGCTGCACCACCGAGGCCATGCAGTTCCGCGACAAGCACAAGGACTTCCTGAAGGCGGGCGCGGTGGTGTTCGGCGTCTCGCGCGACAACATGGCCTCGCACGACAAGTTCCGCCAGAACCTGGAACTGCCCTACCAGCTGATCGCCGACACCGAAGAGAAGCTTTGCCACATGTTTGGCGTGGTCAAGAACAAGATCATGTACGGCAAGAAGGTCAAGGGCATCGAGCGCAGCACCTTCCTGATCGACGCGGCCGGCGTGCTGCGTGCCGAATGGCGCGGCATCAAGGTGGCCGGCCATGTCGATGAAGTGCTCAAGGCTGTCAAGGACCTGAAGAAGGCTGCCTGAGCCACCTGGTCACGGGGCGGTCATCAGCGCCTTCGGGCGGCTGTGTATCATCAGCGCATGCTGGTGAGTCGCCCGACGCACACCCCCTTCCACAACGAAGCCGCACAGTTGCCTGTGCGGCTTTTTTGTTGGCCGGACGCCTGCGGACCTTGCGGCCACACCGTTTGCTGACCCTCCCCTTCGCGCCCACCGACAGCCCGCCCATGCCCCTGCCCAAGCCGCCAGCCACCAAAGCCGCCATCCTCTCGACCGCCGATTTCGAGTCGCAGGCCGCCCCACGCACCGGCCGCAAGGGCGGCAAGGGCAGCGCTGGGCCCGTCGCTCCGGCGTCGCTCGACCTGTTCGACGGCGCAGCGCCGGTGGCCGCGCCCAAGCTGGCCGCACGCGTCCAGGCGGGGGTCCCGATGGCACCAGTGGCACCACCCGCGGCGCCACGCCCGGCGTCGACTGGTATGCCGACCAAGCAGGTGTCGCTGGCTGCCGCTCCGGTGGCTGGCGCCAAGCCCGCGCGGGTGCGCACGCCGCGCGGCAGCGGGCCATCCAAGCTGTTCGTGCTGGACACCAACGTGCTGATGCACGACCCGATGAGCCTGTTCCGCTTCGAGGAACACGACGTCTTCCTGCCGATGATCACGCTGGAGGAGCTGGACGGCCACAAGAAGGGCATGAGCGAGGTGGCGCGCAATGCGCGGCAGGTCAGCCGCGAGATGGACGCCCTGGCCACCGACGGCAGCCTCGACCCCGCCGCCGGCATCCCGCTGAACAAGACCGGCCACAAGGATGCCGGCGGCAAGTTGTATTTCCAGACCCTGCTAATGGACGTGCAGTTGCCCGCTGGCCTGCCGCAGGGCAAGGCTGACAACCAGATCCTGGGCGTGGTCAAGAGCCTGCGCGAGGCCGAAGGCCAGAAGCCAGGCGGCCGTGGCGTGGTGCTGGTGTCCAAGGACATCAACATGCGGGTCAAGGCCCGCGCGCTGGGCCTGGCCGCCGAAGACTACTTCAACGACAAGGTGCTGGAAGACGGCGACCTGCTCTACACCGGCGTGCTGGCGCTGCCGGGTGACTTCTGGGAGCGCCATGGCAAGACCATGGAGAGCTGGCAGCAGGGTGGCCACACGTTCTACCGCATCGCCGGGCCGATGGTGCCGGTGCTGATGGTCAACCAGTTCGTCTATCTGGAACAGCCGGGCGCTGCAGCGCTGTACGCCCGCGTGACCGAGATCACCGGCAAGACGGCGGTGCTGAAGACGCTGAAGGACTTCACCCACGCCAAGAACTCGGTCTGGGGCGTCACCGCGCGCAACCGCGAGCAGAACTTTGCGCTCAACCTGCTGATGGACCCCGAGTGCGACTTCGTCAGCCTGACCGGCACCGCCGGCACCGGCAAGACGCTGATGACGCTGGCCGCGGGCCTGAGCCAGGTGCTGGACGACCGCCGCTACACCGAGATCATCGTCACCCGCGTGACCGTGCCGGTGGGCGAGGACATCGGCTTCCTGCCCGGCACCGAGGAAGAGAAGATGGGCCCCTGGATGGGCGCCCTGGACGACAACCTGGAAGTGCTGGCCAAGGGCGACGGCAGCGCCGGTGAATGGGGCCGCGCCGCCACGCAGGACCTGGTGCGCAGCAAGATCAAGATCAAGAGCCTGAATTTCATGCGCGGGCGCACCTTCCTGAACAAGTTCGTCATCATCGACGAAGCGCAGAACCTGACGCCCAAGCAGATGAAGACGCTGATCACCCGCGCCGGCCCGGGCACCAAGATCGTCTGCCTGGGCAACCTGGCGCAGATCGACACGCCCTACCTCACCGAAGGGTCGTCGGGCCTGACCTACGCGGTCGACCGGTTCAAGGGCTGGCCACATTCTGGCCATGTGATGCTGGCGCGCGGTGAGCGGTCGCGCCTGGCGGATTTCGCCTCCGAAGTGCTCTGACCCCAACCGCACACGGAACCCTGGCACGCCGTCAAGGGTCTGACGCGTTCTGCCTTCCACTTTCAAGGATCCCCAAGATGACCGACATGACCGTCGCCCAGAAAGACAAGCTGATGGCCGACCTGCGCGTGGTGATCAGCGACGCCGAGGAACTGCTGCGCCTGGGCGCCGAGCAGACCGGCGCCAGCGCCACGGAATGGCGCGCCCGGGTGGAAGACCGCCTCAGCCGCGCCAAGCTGAAGCTGGCCGACCTGCAGGACAGCGCGGTGGCCAAGGCCCGCGCCGCCGGCCACGCGGCCGACGACTATGTGCATGACCACCCCTGGAAGGCCGTCGGCGCGGCCGCGGGCGTGGGGTTGATCGTCGGCCTGCTGATCGGCCGGCGTTGATGCCCATGGCCGGGCCGAACGGCATGCCGCCACCCGAGCCCGGCCGCGGCCTGTTCCAGTCGCTGCAGCGCCTGCTGTCCACGGGGCTGGAGATCGTCCAGGTGCGCCTGGACCTGGCCGCCAATGAATTCGAGCAGGAAAAGCTGCGCATCTTCGATGCACTGGTGTGGGCCGGCGTGGCCTTGCTGTTCATCGCCCTGGGCCTGCTGCTGGGCGTGGCCATGCTGGTGGCGTTGACGCCCGAGACCTGGCGCCCGCTGGTGCTGGCCCTGCTCACCCTGGGCTGCCTGGCTGTGGGCGCCTACATGTTCAACCAGGCTCGGCGGCGGCTGGCCAGCCCTGGCGGCGCGCTGCCGGTCACCCGTGCCGAACTGGCGCGCGACCAGGCCGGGCTGGACCAGACGCCGCCAGCCTGATGTTCTTCGACACCCAGCACCAGGCACTGGCCCAGCGCCGCCAGCAGTTGCAAGTCCGCAGCGCGCTGCTGCGCGGCCGGCTGGCCGATGACGCCCAGGTGCTGCGCACACCGCTGGCCCTGGCAGACCAGGTGCGCGCCGGCTGGCGCTGGCTGAAGACCCACCCCCAATGGGTCGGCGTGGGTGTGGCGGTGATGGTGGTGTGGCGGCCGCGCCGCCTGGCGTGGCTGGGCGGTCGGCTGTGGGCGGGTTGGCGGCTGTGGCAACGACTGCACCGCTGGCGCGGCACCTTGGCGCCGGTGGCTTTGCAAGTGCTGGGTGCCGTCACAGGCCGGCTGGCCGCACGCGCAAGAAGCTGGCGAAGCGCGGCACGCCCGCCTCGGTGAGGCCCCGGTGGTGGAAGGTGATGCGCTGGCCCGGTGCGGGCGGCGCATCGCGCTCGGCATCGCTGAAACCGGTGCCGATGGCAAACACATGTCCGCTGTCGGTGCGCACCTGCAGCGCACCCAACCGGCCGGCATGCCGGCCGCGCCCAGGCAGATGGGCCAGCACCACGGCCTCGGCATCCTGCAGTGGCTTGAGCTTGAGCATCGCCGCGCTGCGCCCAGTGGCGTAGGGCGCATCGGCCCGGCGCAGCACCAGGCCTTCGCCGCCGGCGCGCACCACCGCGTCAAGCCGCTGCAGCAACGCGGCCCGGTCCGCCACGGTGGCCTGGGCCACGGCCTCCAGCCCTGCACCGCCATGCTGGCGCAGCAGGGCCTGCAGCAACCCATGGCGGCGCGCAAAGCCACCTTCGGCCCAGGGCATGTCGAACACCATGTAGCGGATGTCGCGCCAGTCGCCGTCGGACGCGTCCAGGCGGCGCACCAGACCGGACAGGGCCTCGAACTGGCCGCGGTCCAGCCACAGTTCGCCGTCCAGCGGCACCGGCGGCAGCCGCTTCAGGAAGCTGGCTGGCGCCGGCACGGGCAGGCCGCTGCGAAACCGCAGCCGCTGACCGTCCCACAGGGCGCGCACGCCGTCGTACTTTTCGCTCACCAGATGGCCTGCAGGCTGCAGGTCGTCGGGCGCGTCGAGGGCCAGCGGGATGCCCGGCATGGCAGCCAGCGCCGGTGCGCTGTGCCATGCCGTCAGACCCAGCGCAGCCGCCAGCCAGGCGCGGCGGTGGATGCGCCCTGGCGCTGCGCCAGGAGATCGGATCGGCTGAAAGATGGGCTGCTGCTGGACCTGCATGGCGGGCTCCGTCTGGCGGTTGCGGTGCCACCAGTCTGCGCACCTCAGCGCCTGTCAGCCATCCCCCCGGTGGCGGTGGCGCGCCCACCCGGAGGTGGGGGCCGCTGCCACCGCCCCTGTCAGCGGGCCAGCTCGTCGAAGAAGGCGCGGGCGTTGAAGTCGCGGCCCAGGAAGTCCCGCACCAGTTGCTGCGGTGGGCGCTGGCTGCCCTGGGCCAGCACGGTGTCGCGGTAGCGGCGCCCGACTTGCGCGTCCAGCTTGTCAGCGGCAAAGGCGGTGCGCATGTCGCTGGCCACCACCTCGCTCCACAGGTAGCCGTAGTAACCGGCGCTGTAGCTGCCGGCAATGTGGGAGAAGCCCGCGGGGAACTGGCTGCCGGCCACATGGCCCAGCGGCGTGGCGCCTTCCATCTGCGCCCACAGTGCCATCGGGTCATGCGGGGTGGGGCCGTACAGCGCCAGGTCGTAGCTGGCGTAGAGGTGCTGGCGCGACTGGTGCACACCCCTGCCGAAGCGGCGCGCCGCCACCGCCTGGTCGAGCAGCGCGTCAGGCACCGGCTTGCAGGCCGGGCAGACCTCGGCCATCAACTGCAGCGCGCGCCGGTCGTAGACCCAGTCTTCCAGCATCTGTGACGGTGCCTCGACAAAGTCGCGCAGCACGTTGGTGCCGGCCTGCTGCACATGGCGGGTGGTGCTGAGGTTGTTGTGCACCGCATGGCCCAGCTCATGCAGCAGGGTCTCCATCTCGTCGAGGGTGAGGCCCTTGCGGTCGAAGTTGACCACCAGCGCGGCCTGCGGCTGGCGCTTCAGGTCCGTCGAGACCGAACGCAGCCCCCACACCGCGGCGTGGTTGTACTTGCCTTCGCGCGGATACAGGTCCACCCACAGGCTGCCCAGCGGCGCGCCGGTGGCTGCATCGCTGACGGCATAGGTCTGCACCTCGGGGTGCCAGGCGGCGGCCCCCTCCAGCCGCTGGTAGCGCACGCCCATCAGCCGCTCGACCAGGCGCAGCACGAACTGCAGGCTCTCCTGCGGCGGGAAGTGCTGGCGGAAGGCCTCCTGGTCGACGGCGTAGCGGGCTTGGCGCACCCGCTCGGTGTAGAACGACACATCCCAGCGCTGCAGGTTCACCTGGTCTGGCGGCTGGCCCAGATGCGCGGCCTTGGCCAGGCGCAGCTCTTCAAGTTCCTTGCGTTCACGCGGCTGCACCGCAGCCTTCACCTCGGCCAGGAAGGCATCGGCCCTGGCGGGTGTCTCGGCCATGCGCCGGCGGGTGACGAACTCGGCCCAACTGGACGCGCCGAACAGCTGCGCGTAGTCCTTGCGCAGGCGGGTGATCTCGGCCAGCAGCGCCAGGTTTTGGGTGCCACCCTCGTTGGTCTTGGCGCGCCACATGCGCTCGCGCGCGGCCGCAGATTCAGCCAGTTGCAGCACCGGGCCATAGGTGGGGGCCTCCACACCCAGCAGCAGCCGGCCGTCGGCGCCACGCTTGGCATCTTTCCAGATCGCCTCGGGCACGCCCTGCAGATCTGCCGGGGTGAAGGCCACCCGCAGATTGGCATCGCGGATGTGGCGATCGAACTGCTGGCCCAGCGCGGCGATGCGGTCGTTCAACTGCTTGGCGCGGGCACGCTGGGCCGGCGGCAGGCTGACGCCCGCATCTTCGAAGTCCCGCAGCAGGTTGGTCAGCAATTGGCGGTCAGTCTCGTCGGTGGGTTGCAGCCGGCGCGCGGCGCGGTACAACGCTGCATCCTGGCCCAGGCTGGAGAAGAAGCCGTTCCACTTCAGCTCACAGGCCTCGGCCGCCGTGCGCACGGCCTTGTCCGGATGCACGGCGGCCATGAAGATCAGCCGGTAAGCCCAGTCTTCGACCCGGGCCATGAAGGTGTCCTGCGCGCGCAGCCACTGGCCGTTGGCGGGGTGCCGACGCAGGGCCTTCAGGCCGGCGTTGGCCTGGGCCAGGTTGCGCTGGCAGGTGGACGCCAGCACCTTGGGTGAAGGCATGGCCTGCCAAACCGGCCCCGGGCCCGAGAGCGCATCGGCTGGCGCGGCCTGCAGGCCCGTCGCAGCAGCAAACAGCAACGTGGCAGCGCAGGCAAGGCGGACGATGGAGGGCATGGTCGGCGGGCTTCTCAGAGGCACCGCAAGGCTGCGGCGGGCGCGATTCTGCACCCGGCAACCGTCCACCTGCGCTGCCCTGCGACAGACCACGGAAACCCGGCGACGACCTGCAACACGGCCCGCCGCGGCACCGGGCCGCTGGTCCGCCAGCCCAGGCTGGCGGCGGTGATCAGGCGGTGGTGAGCAGTTCCTTGATCTGCTGCAGCGCCGTCGGGTCCTCCATGGTGGTCAGGTCGCCCGGATCCCGCAACTCACACACGGCCTGGATGGCGCGGCGCAGCAGCTTGCCCGAGCGGGTCTTGGGCAGGCCGGTGACGAAGCGCACACGGGCCGGACGCGCCACCGCGCCCAGTTGGTTGTCGACCAGCTTCATGATCTCGCCTTCCAACGCCAGCGCGTCGGCCGGCGACGCCGCGCGGGATGGGTCCTTCAGCACCGCAAAGGCCATCGCCACCTGGCCCTTCAGGCTGTCGGCCACGCCCACCACCGCCACCTCGGCCACGTTGGCGTGGCTGGAGATGCTCTCCTCGATCTCGCGCGTGCCCAGGCGGTGGCCGGCCACATTGATCACGTCGTCGGTGCGGCCCAGGATGTAGAAGTAGCCGTCGGCGTCCTTCACGCCCCAGTCGAAGGTGTTGTACATCACCCTGTTGTGGATGCTCTGCCAGTAGGTCTTCACATAGCGCTCGTCGTCGCGCCAGATGGTCTGCAGGCAGCCCGGGGGCAGCGGGCCTTCCACCGCGATCACGCCCTTCTTGCCGGGCTCGGTGATCTCTTCGGCGGTGGTCTCGTCGATCAGCCGCACATCGAAGCCATACACCGCCTTGCCGGGCGAGCCGAACTTGGTGGGCGCCGCCTCCACGCCGTTGCAGATGGCCAGGATCGGCCAGCCGGTCTCGGTCTGCCAGTAGTTGTCGATGATCGGCTTGTGGATCGCGGCCGAGATCCAGCTGGCGGTGGGCTCGTCCAGCGGCTCGCCGGCCAGGAACAGCGCCTTCAGGCTGCTGAGGTCGTACTTGGTCAGGAAGGCCGGATCCTGCTTCTTGAGCACCCGCGCGGCGGTGGGCGCGCTGAACATCACGCTGACCTTGTGCCGCTCGACCAGGCTCCACCACACGCCGGCATCGGGCCGGGTGGGCAGGCCTTCATACAGGATGGTGGCCATGCCGGCGATCAGCGGGCCGTAGATGATGTAGCTGTGGCCCACCACCCAACCGATGTCGCTGGTGCTGAAGTAGGTCTCGCCCGGGTTGCCCATGTAGATGTGCTTCATCGACGCGGCCAGGGCCACGCAGTAGCCGCCGGTGTCGCGCTGCACGCCCTTGGGCTTGCCGGTGGTGCCGCTGGTG
>JBBAPL010000157.1:0-12148 GCA_040400895.1 Aquabacterium sp. | reverse complement strand
CGCGCCAGCGCGAAGCTGTTGGGCGGGATGACACACACGTCGCCTTCGATGTCGACGAAGCTCTTCTCGTCGAAGTTCTTCGGGTCGACCACGGTGCTGTAGATGTTGGTGAACACCTTGAATTCGCGCGCGCAGCGGATGTCGTAGCCGTAGCTGCTGGTGCCGTAGCTGACGATCTTCTGGCCGCTGGCGTCCTGGCGCACCTGGCCGGGCTCGAAGGGTTCAATCATGCCGGTCTGCTCGGCCATGCGGCGGATCCAACGGTCGCTCTTGATGCTCATCGGGGGCTCGGCGTGGCTGTCCTGGGACGGTGGCGCATTCTAGAAGCCGGGCCTGGGCGGCCGGCTGTGGTCCACTCGCACCCGCCCGTCCCTGTCCTCCGGAGTCTCTTCCATGGCCGCGCCCGCGCCAAAACCCCCTGCCCCGCCTGCCCCAGGCCCGGCCCCCACCGTGCTGGTGATGGGCGCCGGCAACATCGGTTGCTGGCTGGGTGGCCGGCTGCAGGCCGCTGGCGCCCAGGTGCATCTGGTGGGCCGCCCGCGCATGCTGCAGGCGCTGGCCGACCACGGCCTGACCCTGACCGACCGCGAAGGCGGGCAACTGCAGCTGCCCGCCGCCAGCTTGCAGTTGCACCCCAGCGTGCCCGCCGGTCTGCAGCCCGACCTGGTGCTGCTGTGCGTGAAGAGCGGCGCCACCGCAGCGGCCGCGGCCGAACTGGCGCAGGCCCTGCCCGCCGGCAGCCTGGTGCTGTCGATGCAGAACGGCATCAGCAACGCCGACGTGGCCCAGGCTGCCGCGCCCGGCCTGGTGCTGCTGCGCGGCATGGTGCCCTTCAACGTGGCTGAGCTGGGCCCGGGCCGGCTGCACCGCGGCACCGACGGCCAGCTGGCGGCGCAGTCCCACCCCGGGCTGGCCGCCTGCCTGGCCTGGTTCGACACCGCCGGCCTGCCGCTGGCGCTGCACGACGACCTGCTGCCGGTGCAGTGGGGCAAGCTGCTGCTGAACCTGAACAACGCGGTGAATGCGCTCAGCGGCCTGCCGCTGCGCCAGCAACTGCTGGACGCCGACTACCGGCTGTGCACCGCCGGGCTGATCAGCGAGACGCTGTTCCTGCTGAAGGCGGCCGGCATCCGGCCGGCGCGGCTAGGTCCGGCGCGGCCCGGCCTGTTGCCGCGGGTGCTGCGCCTGCCCACGCCGCTGTTCCGCCTGGTGGCGCGGCGCATGCTGCGCATCGACGACAAGGCCCGGTCCAGCATGGCCGACGACCTGGCGCGCAACCGGCCGACCGAGGTCGACGCCATCCAGGGCGAGGTGCTGCGCCTGGCCACCCGGCTGAACCAGTTGGCGCCATGCAATGCCCGCATCAGCCAGCTGGTGCGCGCCTGGTCGCCCCGCAGCCAGCCGCTGAGCGGGCGCAGCCTGCGCAAGTTCCTGAATTTGTAGGTGCTAGCGCTGGCATCAGCCGCGCCGCTGTCTCAGGCAGCGGCCGGGGCATGGCGCGGCACCTTCCGGGCGGCAGCCGCTACCATGGCGTCGCCGTGAATGACGCCGACACCGCACGAATCCAGAGCACGCTGCAACGACACAGCGGCCTGGAGTTGGCGTTTGTGTTCGGGTCCGTGGCGCGGGGCGCGGCCCGCAATGACAGTGATCTGGACATTGGTGTGCAAGCTGCGCGGGCACTCAGCGCGCGCCAGAAGATGGACCTCATCGGTGATCTGGCCGAAGCACTGGGCAGGCCGGTCGACCTGATCGATCTGCGCACGGTGGGCGAGCCGCTGCTCGGCCAGATCCTGACGCACGGCCATCGCGTTCTGGGCAGCGCGGATGCCCATGGCCGCCTGTTGAGCCGGCATCTCCTCGATGCGGCGGACTTTCTACCCTACGCCCAACGCATCGTCGACGAACGGAGGCGCGCTTGGATCGGGAGGTGCCGCTGCGGAAGCTGGAGGCCCTGCGGCACTGTCTGGCGCGCCTGCGCGCGCGCCGGCCCGCGATCTCGGCAGCACTGGCCATGGACGAAGACGCGCAGGGGCAGGGTGGGGTCAGGCCTCACCTCGGTCTCACCTCTCAAATGGCGGAGGTGAAAGGTGAGACCTGACCCCATCCTTTTTTGGTGACCCCATCCTTTGTTTTGACCCCATCCTTTGTTTGCTGGCATTCACCAATCACGCCTCGGCCGACAACTCCAGCCGCTGCCCCGCGCCGGCAAACTGCCCCAGCAGCCGCACCAGCACCGGCAGTGCCTCGCGCAGTTGGGCGCGCAGGGTGTGGGGCGGGTTGATCACGAACACACCGCTGCCCAGCATGCCGAAGCCGCGGTCATTCGGCTCGGCCACGGTCAGGCGGGCATGCAGCCAGCCCTTGCGGGCCTGGGCGTTGGCCAGGGTCTTCAGGCGCACCGGCAGGTTGGCTGATTCGCGCGCGTCGATCTGCGGGTACCAGACCATCACCATGCCTTCGGCAAAGCGGACCAGCGCCTCCTGGGCAGCGCTGTAGACGGCGGCGTAGTCGGTCTTGAGCTCATAGCTGGGGTCCATCAGCAACAGGCCGCGCCGGCTGGGCGGCGGCAGCTGGGCCTTGATGCCGGCAAAACCGTCGGCCTGCTGCACCTGCACCTGCCGGTCGCCGATGAAGGCCTCGGCCAGCAGGGCGTGGTCGGTGGGGTGCAACTCGTACAGGCGCAGCTGGTCCTGCGCACGCATCAGCGCCTTGGCCAGGCAGGGGGATCCGGGGTAGGCCAGCAGCTCATCTTGCGGGTTGAACACCCGCACCTGGGCGATGTAGTCGGCCAGCAGGGGCGGCAGGTTGCCCTGCTGCCACAGCCGGGCGATGCCCTGGCGGTATTCACCCAGCTTCTGCGCGGCGTCGGAATGCAGGGCGTAGGCACCGGCGCCGGCATGGGTGTCGATCAGGCGCCAGGCCTTGTCCTTGGCGTTGAGGTGGTGCAGCACAGCCACCAGGATGGCGTGCTTGAGCACATCCGCATGGTTGCCGGCATGGAAGGCGTGGCGGTAAGCGAGCATGCGCGCACTGTGCCATGGCGGGCATGATCGGCCCCGCGACCCCCGACCCAGCACCCCATGACCACCCTGCCGTACCAAGCCATCCCCCTGGTCAAAGGCCTGCCCCTGGTGGGCAACCTGATCAAGTTCCTGCGCGACCCGCTGGACAACGCGCAAAGCCTGGAGGTGCACGGCAACGTGGTGCGCTCGCGCACCTTCTTCGAGACGGTGACGCTGCTGGGGCCCGACGCCAACCAGTTCGTGCTGCACGACCGCGAGGGCAACTTCAGCAGCCGGGGCGGCTGGTACTACTGGATCGACGCGGTGTTTCCCGGCGCCATCATGGCCATGGACAACCCGGCCCACAAGCACCACCGCCGCATCATGCAGGGCGCCTTCCAGCGCCGCGCGATGGAGCGCTACGTGGCCGACATGGGCCCGGTGATCGCCTCGGTGCTGGCCAACTGGCCAGACGGCCGGATGCTGGTGTTTCCGCAGGTGAAGGCGCTGACGTTGAACATCGCCGCGCGGGTGTTCATGGGCATGGCGCTGGGGCGCGAGGCCGACCGCATGAACCAGGCCTTCATCGACACGGTGGCGGCGTCGTTGGCGCTGATCCGCAAGCCGGTGCCGCCGTTCGGCATGTGGCGCGGCGTGCGGGCCCGCGCCTTCCTGGTCGACCTGATGCGCAGCAAGCTGGCCGACAAGCGCGCCAGCGAGGGCCCCGACCTGTTCAGCCAGCTGTGCCATGCCCGCGGCGAAGACGGCGAGCGCTTCACCGACGACGAGGTCGTCAACCACATGATCTTCCTGATGATGGCGGCGCACGACACCACCACGTCCACCCTGACCACGCTGTTCTATTGCCTGGCGCGTGACCCCGACTGGCAGGACCGCCTGCGCGCCGACGCCCTGGCCCTGCCGAATGACCAACTGCAGTGGGCCGACCTGCCCGGCTGCGAGCGCACCGAATGGGCGATGAAGGAGGCGCTGCGCCTGTACCCGCCGCTGACCAGCATCCCGCGCAAGGCGGCCAAGGACTGCAGCTTCGGCGGCTTCCAGATCCCCAAGGGCACGCCGGTGGGCATCTCGCCGATCCACACCCACCACATGCCGTCGATCTGGACCGACCCGCACCGCTTCGATCCCGAGCGCTTCAGCCCGGCGCGGGCCGAGCACAAGCAGCACTCCTATGCCTACCTGCCCTTCGGCGGCGGCGCGCACCTGTGCATCGGCCAGCACTTCGCCGACATGGAGGTCAAGAGCGTGCTGCACCAGGTGCTGCGCCAGTTCCGCTTCAGCGTGCCCGACGGCTACCGCATGCCCTACCAGCTGGTGCCGATCGCCAAGCCGAAGGACGGCCTGCCGATCACGCTGCAGCGGTTGTAGCCGGGCCAGCGTGCGCGGGCCGGCCCGCTACCGCGCGCTGCCGCGCAGGATGAAGCGCTGGATCTTGCCGCTGGGCGTCTTGGGCAACGCGGCGATGAAGTCGATCACGCGCGGGTAGGCATGGGTCGACAGGCGCTGGCGCACCAGTTGCTGGATCTCGGTCTTCAGCGCGTCGGTGCCGTCCACGCCGGCCTTCAGCACGATCACCGCCTTGACGATCTCGGTGCGCTCCGGGTCGGGTTGGCCGATCACGGCCACCTCGGCCACGGCCGGGTGCTCCATCACCACGCTCTCCACGTCGAACGGGCCGATGCGGTAGCCAGCCGAGGTGATGATGTCGTCGTTGCGGCCGACGAAGCTGAAGTGGCCATCGGCGTCCTGCACCATGGTGTCGCCGGTGATGTACCAGTCGCCGCGCACACTGGGCGTCTCGGCCCGCCAGTAGCCGCTGAAGCTGTAGAGCGGCGAGCGCGAGATGCAGACCGCCAACACGCCGGGCGTGCCGGGCGGCTGCACCTGCAGGTCGTCATCCAGGATGGCCAGCGAGAAGCCCGGCATCGGCAGGCCGGCCGCGCCCGGCTTCACCACATGCCGCAGGGCGTGGTGGTTGTTGATCACCATCGCTGTTTCGGTCTGGCCGTAGTGGTCGGCCAGCGGGCAGCGCAGCACCCGGTCGGCCCAGCGGATCACCTCGGGGTTGAGCGGCTCGCCAGCGCTGGAGGCCACCCGCAGTTGGCCGGCGATGGGCGCCAGCGCGTCGTCGCCCGCGGCCATCAGCATCCGGTAGGCGGTGGGCGCGGCGGCCAGGTTGGTGATGCGCAGGTCCTGCAGGATGCGCAGCGTCGATTCGACCGTGAAACCGCCCTCGTGGAAGGTGGTGGCATGGCCCTGCAGCAGCGGGCCGACCACCGCATACAGCATGCCGTAGGCCCAGCCGGGGTCGGCCAGGTTCCAGTAGGCGTCCTGCGGCTGCAGGTCGACCGCGTCGCGCATGTAGCTGGCCACCGGCAGCAGCAGCGCCAGCGGGTAGCGCACGCCCTTGGGCTTGCCGGTGGTGCCGGAGGTGAACAGCACGACGAACGGGTCGGCACCGGTGCGCAGCACGGGGGCGAAGTCGGTCGATTGCGCGGCCAGCGCCTGCGCCAGGGCGTCGCCGACCACCAGCGTGGGCGGGCAGCCGGGCACGTCCTGCAGCTTGGGCAGGTTGGTGGCGTCGGTGACGACCAGCGCGGCCTGGCTGCCACCCGGCGCGGTGACGCGGCTCTCGACCGCGGCCGGCCCGAAGGCGGTGAACAGGGGCTGGTAGGCCGCGCCGGCCCGCCAGGTGCCCAGCACCACCGTCAGCAGCTCGGGGATGCGTGGCAGCAGGCCTGCCACCACATCGCCCGCGCCGATGCCGCGGCTGCGCAGGTGGTTGGCAAAGCGGGCGCTGTCGTCGCGCAGCTGGGCAAAGGTGATGGTGCGCCGCGCCCCGGTGGCGCCGAACCACTCCAGCGCGATGGCGCCATCCGCGGCCCAGCGGTCGCAGCATTCCACGCAGGCGTTCAGGCCCGTCTCCAGCGACCCCTGCAGGGTCTGCTGCGCCAGCGCGGTGGCTGAAAAGCCCTGCACCGCTTCCAGATAGTCACGCATGTCGATCCTCCTGGCCAAACCGGGCGCTGCGCCCGGCCAGCGTTGTGTCAGAAACCCGCCAGCACGATCTTGCCGATCATGCGCCCCGACTCGACCGCCGCATGCGCAGCGCGCAAATCGGCCGCGTTGATGCGGCCCGCGGTCTGGGCGTGGGTGCTGCGGATGCGCCCGGCGTCCACCAGGTCGGCCACCGCAGTCAGCAGCTGGCCCTGGGCCTGCATGTCGGGCAGGCCGAAGCCCGACCGGGTGAACATGCCCTCCCAGTGCAGCGAGGCACTGCGCGGCTTGAGCAGCCGCACGTCGATGGGCCCGGTCTCGTCGATCACGCACAGCCGGCCGAAGGGCGCGATGGACTTGGCCAGTTCGGCAAAGTGCGCCTCGGTGTGGCTGATGCTGAAGATCCAGTCGACCCAGCGGATGCCGGCGTCGGCCAGCTGGGTGCTGATCGGCCGGGCGTGGTCGATCACCAGGTCGGCGCCCAGCGCCAGCGCCTGGGCACGCGATTCGGGCCGCGACGCCGTGGCCACCACCCGGGCGGCGGTCAGGCACTTGGCCAGTTGCACGGCGATCGACCCCACGCCACCGGCGGCGGCCGTGACCAGCAGCGTGCCGGGCTGGGGCGGCTGGGACGGCTGGCCGGTGGGGATCTGCAGCCGGTCGAACAGCGACTCCCAGGCGGTGATGGTGGTCAGCGGCATGGCCGCGGCCTGGGCGAAGTCCAGGCTGGCCGGCATGCGGCCCACCAGGCGCTCGTCCACCAGGTGCAGCTCGGCGTTGGCGCCCTGGCGCTGGCGGGCGCCGGCATACCAGACCCGCTGGCCCGGGGTGAACAAGCGGACGTCGGGCCCCACGGCCTCGACCACGCCGGCCACGTCGAAGCCCAGCACCCGAGGCGCGCCCGGCGCAGTGGCAGCCAGGCGGAGCAGCTTGGTGTCCACCGGGTTGACCGACACCGCCTCCACCCGCACCAGCAGGTCACAGCCGGTGGGCGTGGGGTCAGGCAGTTCCACATCCACCAGGCAGGCGGGGTCGGTGCTGGGCAGGGGCTGCAGGGAGGCGACGGCTTTCATAGGGGCTTTCGGCCAGCGCTGGCCCGCAGGCGCGGGCACTGCAGCGGCAGGCCCTGCGTACCATCGCAAGCGGGCAGCCGGCGGTCCATCGGGATGCGCCCGACCCTGGCACCTGCCGGGGCTCGAAAACAACAAAGGCCTGGGAGGTTTCACATGCTGCTGGACATCACACCGCTGCGCCACAACACGGCATTCCGCCGGCTCTTTGCCAGCCAGTTCATCTCGGGCATGGGCACCATGGTCAGCTATGTCGCCGTGCCCTGGCAACTGTATGAGCTGACCCGCTCGAACGCGCAGGTGGGCCTGCTGGGCCTGGTGCAACTGGTGCCGGTGGTGGCCTGCGGCCTGTTGGGCGGCGCGGTGGCCGACCGGGTTGACCGCAAGCGCCTGCTGATCGCATCGGAAGCGCTGATGGCGCTGTGCCTGCTGGGGCTGTTGGCCAATGCGCTGCAAGCCACGCCCAGCGTGCTGGCGATCTATCTGCTGGTGGCGGTGTTGCAGGGGGCCAGCGGTTTCCACCGGCCGGCGCTGGAGGCGCTGACCCAGAAGCTCGCCCGGCCCGAGGAATTTGCCGCCGTGGCGGCGCTGTCGTCGGTGCGCGGCACGGTGGGCATGGTGGCGGGCCCGGCGCTGGCCGGCCTGCTGCTGGCGCGCTGGGGCGCGGTGGGCGCCTACATCTTCGACTTCCTGACCTTCCTGGCCGCGCTGTTCTTCCTGGCCCGCATCCCGCGCGAACGCATCGGCCCCGCCCCCGACAGGGCCGAACGGCCGCACCTGCTGGCCGACCTGGCCGAAGGCCTGCGCTTTGCCCGGGCACGGCCCGAGCTGATGGGCACCTACATCGTCGACATCGTGGCCATGGCCTTCGCCTTCCCGATCGCGCTGTTCCCCGCCATGGCCGCGGCGGACGGGCGGACCGAATCGGTGGGCTGGCTGCTGTCGGCGATGTCGGTCGGCGCGCTGGCGATCGGGCTGTTCAGCGGCTGGACCGCCAGAGTCACGCGCCACGGCCGGGCGGTGGTGCTGGCCGCGGCGGTGTGGGCGCTGGGCATCGTGGCGCTGGGCTTCGCACCCAGCCTGCTGCTGGGCCTGGCCTGCCTGGCCGTGGCCGGGGCGGCCGACATGGTCAGCGGCGTGTTCCGCGGCACCATCTGGAACGAGACCATCCCGAACACCCTGCGCGGGCGCCTGGCCGGCATCGAGATGATCAGCTACCTCACCGGCCCGTTGATCGGCAACGCCCGGGCCGGCTTCATGGCCGATGCCTGGGGCGTGGCACCGGCCATCTGGGTGGGCGGGTTGGTGTGCCTGGTTGGCGTGGTGGCCACCGGCTTCGCGCTGCCGCGGTTCTGGGCCTACCGCAGCACGGTGGCCGCCGGCAGCCGCTGACCGGCCGCGCGGCGGCTGGCCGCTCAACGCTCAATCGAGGCTGATGCCCAGGTCGGTGGCCAGGGCGGTCCATTCGGCCGAATCCTCGGCCCAGGTCTTGCGCACCTCGGTGGGGTCGGCCATCGGCAGGTTGGGGATGCCGAACTGCTCGCGCAGCGCCACGAGTTGGGGGGTCAACGAGGCCTCCCGCACTGCGGCCGACAGCTTGTCGAGGATGTCGCGCGGGGTGCCGGCCGGTGCGGCAAACGGCAGGAAGCCTTCCATGCCGAAGACCGGCGCGGTGAAGCCCTGCTCCACCAGCGTGGTCAGCTCAGGCAGCCGCGGGGTGCGCACCTTGCCGGTGGCGCCGATGGCGCGCAGCTTGCCGGACTGGATGTGCGGCAGGATGCCCTGCACGCTGCCCACACCCACCTGGATCTGTCCGCCGATCAGGTCGACCAGCATCGGCGCTTCGCCCCGGTAGTGCGCCACCACCATGTTCAGCTTGTCGCGCTTGTTCAACGCGTCGCCCAGCATGTGGGCCCAGGAGCCAGCGCCGTAGGTGCCCCAGGCCGCGGGGTTGCCCTTGGCGAAGGTGATCAGCTCCCGCAGGTTCTTGGCCGCCACGTTGGCGTTGACCGCCACCAGCAGCGCACCGCTGGGGAACAGCGCAATCGGGTCGAAGTCCTTCACCGGCGTGTAGGGCAGCTTCTTGTACAGCACCTTGGCCTGCCAGGTGGGCGTGCTGGTGCTGATCAGCAGGGTGTAGCCATCGGGCGCGGCCTTGGCCACATCACCCGCGCCCAGGGTGCCGCCGGCGCCGGTCTTGTTCTCGATGTTGAAGGGCTGGCCGAACTTGCGCGACAGCTGCTCGCTGTACGCGCGGGCATAGGCATCGGTCAGGCCACCCGGCGGGAAGGGCACCACCACCCGCACCGGCCGGCTGGGCCAGGCTGCGGCCTGGGCCTGGGCGGAGACAGGCACCACGGCCGTGGCCGCTGCAGCAGCGGCGCCCAGCACCAGCTGGCGGCGGGTGGGGCCGGTGGGGTGGTCAGCGTCCAGGGGCAGGGTCGGCAAGGCCATGGGCAGGTCTCCAGTGTGCAACGGTGGCGCATGCTGATGCGCGGTTGCACAGGCTGATGTCGCCCGCCCGACAGCCAGTCTTCTGATTATCCGAGGGCCGTCTCTGTCGCCGCTGAAGCCGCGTCACTCACCCAGGTAAGCCGCGCGCACCTTCGGGTCGTTCAGCAGGGCCTTGGCCTCGCCGTCCATGGTGATCAGGCCGCTCTCCATCACATAGCCGCGGTCGGCCAGGCTCAGTGCCCGGCTGGCGTTCTGCTCGACCAGCAAGATGGTGGTGCCGCGGCTGTGAATGTCGGCCACCACCTCGAAGATCTTGTCGACCATGATGGGCGACAGGCCCATGCTGGGCTCGTCGAGCAGCAGCACCTTGGGCCGGGCCATCAGCGCGCGGCCCATCGCCAGCATCTGCTGCTCACCGCCGCTCATGGTGCCGGCCAGCTGCAGCGCCCGCTCCTTCAGGCGCGGGAAGATGGTGAACACCTTGTCGATGTCGGCCTGCACCTCGTCGTCCTCGCGGATGTAGGCGCCCATCAGCAGGTTCTCGGTGATGGTCATGCGGGTGAAGGTGCCGCGGCCCTCGGGCACCATCACCAGGCCCTGCTTGACCAGGTCCCAGGCGCCCTGGCCCCGGATGTCCTGGCCCATGAAGCGGATGCTGCCGTCGGCCGCCGGCTGGGTGCCGGTGATGGCCTTGAGCGTGGTGGTCTTGCCCGCGCCGTTGGCGCCGATGAGCGACACCAGCTCGCCCTGGCGCACCTGGAAGCTGGCGCCCTTGACGGCCTGGATGCCGCCGTAGGCGACCTTGAGATTGCTGACTTCCAGCAGGACCTGGTTGTGGTGGGTTGCCATGTTGTGTCCGGCCTTCAATGGGCTTTGTGCCCGGCGCCCAGGTAGGCTTCGATGACTTTGTCGTTGCGCTGCACGTCGTAGGGCGTGCCCTCGGCAATCTGCTTGCCGTAGTCGAGCACGGTCACCCGGTCGCACAGGCCCATCACCAGCTTCACGTCATGCTCGATCAGCAGGATGGTGCGACCGTCTTTCCGGATCTGGTCGATCAGTTCGCGCAGCACCACCTTCTCGGTGGCGTTCATGCCGGCGGCGGGCTCGTCCAGCGCGATCAGCTTGGGGTCGGTGGCCAAGGCGCGGGCGATCTCCAGCCGGCGCTGGTCGCCATAGCTCAGCGTGCGGGCCTTCATCTCGGCGAAGCGGCCGATGCCCACGTAGTCCAGCAGTTCCTGCGCGCGGTGGGCGATGGCGGCCTCTTCGGCCTTGAAGCCGGGGGTGCGGAAGATGGCGCCCAGCAGGCCCGACCGGCTGCGCACATGGCGGCCGACCATCACGTTCTCCAGTGCGGTCATCTCGGCAAACAGGCGGATGTTCTGGAAGGTGCGGGCGATGCCGGCCTTGGCCACCTCATGCACCGCCGTGGGCTTGTAGGGCGCGCCGCCCAGGTCGAAGCTGCCGGAGTCCGGCGTGTACAGCCCGGTGATCACGTTGAAGAAGGTGGTCTTGCCGGCGCCGTTGGGGCCGATCAGGCCGTAGACCTGGCCCTTCTGGATGCGGATGCCGACATCGGACAGGGCCTGCAGCCCGCCGAAGCGCTTGGACACGCCCTTGACTTCCAGCACGATGTCGCCGCTCATGCTGCGCCCCGCGTCTTGCTGGCACCCGGCCCGCCCGCCACCGGCTGCGGCGCGGCCTTGCCGTGTTCGGGCGACGGCCACAGGCCGCGCGGGCGCACCAGCATGATGACGATCATCGCCAGCGCGATCATCAGTTGGCGCAGGATGGCCGCGTCGATGCGGCCGTCGGTCAGCCGCTGCAGGTCCAGTTCACCGGCCACCCAGCGCAGCGCCTCGGGCAGCGCGGCCAGCAGCACCGCGCCCAGCACCACGCCGGGGATGTGGCCGATGCCGCCCAGCACCACCATGGCGACGATCATCACGCTCTCCTGCAGCGAGAACGATTCGGGCGACACGAAGCCCTGGAAGGTGGCGAACATCACGCCCGACACGCCGCCGAAGGTGGCGCCCATGCCGAAGGCCAGCAGCTTGAGGTTGCGGGTGTTGATGCCCATGGCCTTGGCGGCGATTTCATCTTCGCGGATGGCCATCCAGGCGCGGCCGATGCGGCTCTGCTCCAGCCGGTAGCAGATGATCACGCTGATCACCACCAGCAGCAGGAACAGGTAGTAGTACTTGGTGACCGACGAGATCTCCATGCCGAACAGGTGGCCGGTCTTGCCGAAGTCCATGCCGAAGATGGTGAGGCTGTCGATCTGCGTCAGGCCCTTGGGTCCGTTGGTGATGTTGACCGGGCGGTCGAGGTTGTTCATGAACACCCGCACGATCTCGCCGAAGCCGAGGGTGACGATGGCCAGGTAGTCACCGCGCAGCTTGAGCGTGGGCGCGCCCAGCAGCATGCCCGCCAGCCCCGCCAACCCCGCCCCGAGCGGGATGACCAGCCAGATGGGGCTGTGCAGGCCGTCGGGAAAGGCGGCCTTGAAGGCGGCGAAGTTCTCGGCCAGGTGCGGCGAGGCCATCAGCGCGAACATGTAGGCGCCCACCGCATAGAAGGCCACATAGCCCAGGTCGAGCAGGC
>JBBAPL010000156.1:0-12266 GCA_040400895.1 Aquabacterium sp. | reverse complement strand
CTGTCGACCTGCACCCGGATCGGCACCGCATTGCCGTTCTCCACCAGCGGAGCGATGTCGAGCAGCACCCGGCCTTCGGTGATCGGCCGGCCGGCAGCCCATTGCCGTTCCACCGCCTGCAGCGTGGGTGCGGCCGACACCGCGGCCACCCCCCGCATCTGCAGCGCCAGGCCCAACCCGGCGGCAGCGCCCAACAGGCGGCGGCGGTGCACGGTGGTGGTCATCGCAGGCGGCCCAGCCAGGCCACCACGTCGTCGATCTGCGCGTCGGTCAGCAGCGGCTTGCCGCGTTGGGCGGCGGCCACCTGCTGCAGGCCGGTGCTGCGGCCGTAGCTGGGCATCACGGTGTCGGGGTTGAAGCGCTCGGGTGCCACCAGGCGCTGGCGCAGTGTGTCGGCGTCCAGCCGGCTGCCCACGCCGGCCAGCGGCGGGCCGATGGTGCCCTGCAGCGCCGGGTTCTGCCCCGGCAGTGCATGGCACAGCACGCACAGCCCCAGGCTGCGGTGTTGCGCGATGGCCTCGCCGCGGGCCGCGTCGCCCTGGGCCTGCGCCGCAGGGCCCAGCAGCGCGGCCAGGGCAAGCAGGGCCAGCCTCATGCCTTCTTCAGGTTCTGGTTCTTGATCGGCAGATCGCGGATGCGCTGTCCGGTGGCGGCAAAGATGGCGTTCAGCACCGCTGGTGCCGCCACGGCGATGGTGGGCTCGCCCACGCCGCCCCAGAAGCCGCCCGACGGCATGACGATGGTCTCGACCTTGGGCATCTGCGCCATCAGCAGCACCGGATAGTTGTGGAAGTTGGTCTGCACGAAGCGGCCGTTCTCCAGCGTGCATTCACCCAGCAGCGCGGCCGACAGGCCGTAGGCGAACGAGCCTTCCACCTGGGCCTCGATCTGCTGCGGGTTCACCGCATGGCCGCAGTCGGTGGCGGCCACGATGCGGTGCACCGTCAGCTCGCCGGCCGGGCTGACCGACACCTCGGCGCAGGCTGCCACATAGCTGCCGAAGCCCATGATCTGCGCCAGCCCGCGGTGCACTGTCTGGCCGTTGACCGGCTTGGCAGGCGTGCCCCAGCCGGCGCGCTGGGCCGCGGCGTTCAGCACTGCCAGGTGCTTGGGGCTGCCGGCCAGCAGCTTCTGGCGCAGGGCCAGCGGGTCCTGCCGGGTCGCATGGGCCACCTCGTCGAGGAAGCATTCCATGTACACCGCGTTCTGGTTGAGGTTGACCCCGCGCCAGAAGCCCGGCCGCACCGGCGGGTTGCGCATCGCATGGTCGATCAGCAGGTTCGGGAAGGCATAGCCCAGCGCGCCCTCGGCACCGCCCTTGTTCAGGCCCTGGAAGACCACCGGGTCCAGCCCGTCGCGCATGTTCTGCGGGAACAACCCGGCCAGGATCGACTGCCCCGAGATGCGCATGTGCAGCCCGGTGATCTGGCCCTGCGCGTCCACCCCGGCCTTCAGCTTGCACTGGGTGACCGGGTGGAAGAAGCCATGCTGCATGTCTTCTTCGCGGCTCCAGATCAGCTTGACCGGCGTGCCCGGCAGGGCCTTGGCGATGGCCACCGCCTGGCGCACCCAGTCGGTGGCGCCGCGCCGGCCGAAGCCGCCGCCCAGATGGATCTTGTAGACCTCGCACTTGGCGGCCGGCAGGCCGGCGGCCTCGGCGGTGGCGGCCAGGGCGGCCTCGCCGTTCTGGGTGGGGGTCCAGACCTCGCAGCGCTCGGGTGTCCAGCGGGCGGTGGCGTTCATCACCTCCATGCAGGCATGGTTCTGGTACGGGAAGCTGTAGACCGCCTCGATGGTGCGGGCGGCGCCGGCCAGCGCGTCCTTGGGCTGGCCGGCGGTGTGGCCGACCAGGCCTTCGGGCGCGTCCAGCCCGGCCTTCAGCATCTGGGCGATGGCGGCGCTGTCGAGCTTGGCGTGCGGGCCTTCGTCCCACTCGATCGGCAGCGCATCGGCGGCCTTCTTGGCGCGCCACCAGGTGGTGGCCACCACGGCCACGGCGGTGTCGCCCACGGCCACCACCCGCTGTACGCCGGGCAGGCCCATCACGGCGGCGGCGTCGAACTTCCGGATCTTGCCGCCGACGATGGGGCAGTCGCGGATGGCTGCGCACAGCATGCCGGGCAACTGCAGGTCCATGCCGTAGACCTGGGCGCCGGTGGTCTTGGCCGCGGTGTCCAGCCGCAGCAGCGACTTGCCGGCCACCGTCCAGGTCTTGGGGTCCTTCAGCGGCACGTCGGTGGGTGGGGTCAGCTTGGCGGCTGCCGGGGCCATGGCCCCGTAGGTGGTGCGCCGGCCGCTGGCGGCGTGGGTGATCACGCCCTTGTCGGCCTGGCATTGCGCGGGGGGCACGCCCCAGCTGTCGGCCGCAGCCTGCACCAGCATCATGCGGGCGGCAGCGCCGCCCTTGCGCACGTAGTCGTGCGATTCACGCACGCCGCGGCTGCCGCCGGTGCTGAAGTTGCCCCAGGCGCGCTGGCGCGCCAGGTTCTGGCCGGGCGTCGGGTATTCGGTGGTCACGCGGGCCCAGTCGCATTGCAGCTCCTCGGCCACCAGCTGGGCCAGGCCGGTCAGCGTGCCCTGGCCCATCTCGCTGCGGGCGATGCGCACCACCACGGTTTCGTCGGGTCGGATCAGCACCCAGACATTGATTTCGGGCGCCGCGCCCTGGCTTTGCGCCATCGGCACATGGAAGCCGAGCATCAGGCCGCCGGCAGCGGCCGAGCTGGTGGCCAGGAAGCGGCGGCGGGCGGGCGAGCGGGGGGTGGTGGTCGTCGTCATGGTCGGCCCCCTCATCCCTTGCTGACCATCATGATCGCGGCCTGCACCCGGTTGTAGGTGCCGCAGCGGCAGATGTTGGTGATGTTCTCGCGCACCTCGGCTTCGGTGGGGCGGGGCTTGCTCTTGAGCAGCGCGGCCGCGGCCATCAGCATGCCGCTCTGGCAGAAGCCGCACTGCGGCACGTCCAGCGCCACCCAGGCCTTCTGCAGCGGGTGCTGGCCGTCGGGCGACAGGCCCTCGATGGTGGTGATCTTCGCCGCCGGCTCGACGCTGGACACCGGCCGCACGCAGCTGCGGGTGGGCACGCCGTCGATGTGCACGGTGCAGGCACCGCACTGGGCTAGGCCGCAGCCGTACTTGGTGCCGGTCAGGCCGAGTTGTTCTCGCAGCACCCACAGCAGCGGGGTGTCGGGTTCGGCGTCGTGCGTGCGCACCTGGCCATTGACAGTCAAGTTGGGCATTCGGGGCTCCTGCGGCGGGTCGATCCGGCCATCATCCGATGTTGTGGCCCGCCTGCCCATGCGGGCAGACCAGCAATCCCCGGCCTGGTGTGCCCCCTTCAGCGGCAGCGCGCCGCCACGGGCACCTTCTTGGTGGCCAGGCCGCCGTCCAGGCTGCGCAGGAACGCCAGCAGATCGGCTGGATCGCTGCCGCGCAGGTGCAGCGGCCTCAGGATCTGCTCGCCGTCGGCATGCAGGCGGTCGGGATTCAGCCTGTCGTAGTGGTCGATCACATCGGCCAGCGTGGCTTTCTGTCCGTCGTGGAAGTAGGGCGCAGTCTGGGCCACGTGGCGCAGGCCGGGCACCTTGAACTCACCGAAGTTGCGGTGCTGCGCCAGCACGTGGCGGGTCTTGCGCGCCGGGTCGTCGGTGCCGGCGGGCGGCGGGTCGGCCCAGGGCCCGAGCAGGTTGTACGGGTTGGCCAGCAGCGCCGCGATGCCGCCGTGGCGGCCGGGATCCACCACGCCCGGTCGGCTGAAGAACAGCGCGCCGGTGTCGCCGAACTCGCCGTTGGAGAACAGCGGCCCGGCATGGCAGGTGCTGCAGTTGCCGCGGCCGATGAAGATCCGCAGGCCGCGCTGTGCTGCCAGCGGGTAGCGTGCCGCCGCCACGCGGTCACCCCGCGCCAGCGCATCGCGGAACCGGTCGAATGCCGTGCGCTCGCTCTGCAGCGTGGCCACGTAGGCACCCAGGGCCTTGGCCAGCGGCACCAGCAGCGCTTGTGGATGGGCCGGCGGCGGCTCGCCCAGAGCCTCGTTCCACAGGCAGGACAGCTTGGCATCGGTCCGCAGCAGGTCGGCGATCTCGGCCGGATCGGCGCCCAACTCATGCGGGTTCAGCAGCGGGTGCAGGGCTTGGGACCACAGGCTGTCGAACGCCCCGTCCCAGCCCCACCACCGCTTCTGGCCGGCATTCAGCAGACTGGGCGTGTGGCGGTCCAGCGGCGTGTCTGCCCGACCGCCGGGCTCGTTGCGGCCCAGCCCGCGGACCCGCCCGTCGGCGAAGCCGCGCCGCGACAGATGGCAGCTGGCGCAGGCCATCGCCCCACCCGCCGACAGCCGCGCTTCCTTGAACAAGGCCCAGCCCAGCGCAATGGCCGCGGGTTGGCCGCTCAGCGCGTTGCCGGGGTCGCGTGCGGGCGGTGGCGGCCAGGGACCGTGGGCCAGGATCTGCGCCCGCTCGTCGGCGGTCCAGTCCAGCAGCGCACCCTGGCCCGCGCTGCTGGCCAGCGCCAGCAGCAGGGCGGCCAGCAGGACCACACTGCGGCGCCAGGCGCGGCTCATCGCAGGTCCAGCGTGTGGCTGATGCGCCCTGCGGGCGTGGCGTCGGATGCTGGCAGATCGAACAGGAGGCGCCAGCGGCCTGCCATGTGGAACATCAGCCCGTCAGCGCGGAAGCGGCCGTCGCCCAGGGCGGTGACGCTGGCGCGGTAGTTCATGCCGTGGCGGTGGGCCGGCATGTCGGCATCGACCGCCAGCGTGGCCGGCAGCGGCTGGCCGGCCGGGGCGCACACCACGATGTCCAGCGCGAAGTGCCGGCCCAGCGCCAGCGGGGCCGGGCGCGGCGCAAACGCCACTTGCACGCCGCTGCCTTCGGCCAGCAGCCGCTGGACAGCGGGCAGGCTGTCGCCGCAGGCGGACTGGGCCGGTGCGGCAGCCACGCCGGCCAGGCACAGCGCCATCGCCCGTGCCGGTGCCGGTGCCAGCGGCCAGGTCATGCCTTGGCGCCCCGCACCGCTTGCACCAGCGTTTCGGCATTGCGCCAGCCGATGCGCTCGGCCACCGGCGCGGGCAGGCTGGCGAGCCAGCCGCGTGAATAGCTGGCGTGGCCGGCGATGTAATGCCAGCGCTCGGGCGTGAAGGTGTCGGTGCCGATCATGAAGCGGTCCGGGAACTCGGTGAACGCCTCGCGCCAGCCCGGGTCGACCTGGCTGCCGGTGGCATGGTCGCCGCGGAAGGCCAGGTCGCACCACAGCCGCGGGTGGCGGCGCAGGACCTCGCGCACTTTCTCGGGCCGGTCGAAGCCGGAATGTGCCCACAGCACCCGGGCCTCGGGCCACTGCACCAGCAGCCGCTCGATGCAATCCACATCGCTGTGGGCATGCAGCAGCAGGCCACGCTCCTTGGCCAGCGCCACCATGCGGCGCGGCACCGGCAGGTCGGCGTCGGCGCCGTACAGGTGGAACTCGCCGATGCCCACGTAGCGGTACTTGGCCAGCCGTTCCTCGAGGTAGCCGACCACGCTGGTGTCCTTCATCCAGCTGCCGATCTCGCCACGGCTGCGGTAGGGCCGCAGCTCGGGCACGATCAGGTCGGGCGCTTCGGCCACCAGCATCTGCGTGCCCTGGTCGTTGGAGCTGGACACCAGCGCGCCGCGCAGCCCGGCCTGGCGCAGGATGGCCACGGCCTGCTTGGGCGGCACCAGCTCCCAGGCGTCGTGGCTGTAGTGGATGTGGGCGTCGAACAGCGGCAGTTCGGGGGCGGCGCGCAGTGGTGCGGCCGCCAGCGCGGCCGATGCCGCCAGCCAGCCCTGGAAGCCGCGGCGGGTGAGTGGTGTGGGGTGCATGGTGGCCTCGTCCGGTTTCGAACGGCGACAAGGCTACCGCAGTGGCGATGTCAGTGCTGCAGCGCGGTGAGCAGTTTGTCGTGGATGCCGCCAAATCCGCCGTTGCTCATCACCAGCACCTGGTCGCCCGGCCGGGCGGCCTTGACGATGGCGGCCACCAGCGCGTCCACGGTGTCGGCCACCACCGCTTGCGCACCCAGCGGCGCCAGCGCCTCGGCCGCGCTCCAGCCGTAGTTGCCCTGCAGGCAGAAGCTCAGGTCGGCCTCCTCCAGTGCCCAGGGCAGCAGCGCCTTCATCTCCCCGCGCTTCATGGTGTTGGTGCGCGGCTCGAAGGCCACCAGCACCCGCGCCAGCCCGGCCTTGCGGCGCAGGCCGTTCAGCGTGGTGCGCATGGCCGTGGGGTGGTGTGCGAAGTCGTCGTAGACCTTCACGCCGCGGGCCTCGCCGCGCAGTTCCAGTCGGCGTCGCACATTGAGGAAGCTGGTCAGCGCGGCGGCCGCCTGCTCGGGCGGCACGCCCACGTGCTCGGCCGCGGCGATGGCCGCCAGTGCGTTGAGCTGGTTGTGTTCGCCCAACTGCTGCCAGTCCACCCGGGCGATCTTCATGCTGCCGCGCAGCACGTCGAAGGCATGCGGTTCGCCGCGCGCGCGCAGGGCGCCGGGCTCTTCCTTGCGGGCGCCAAAGCGCTGCAGCGTGCTCCAGCAGCCGCGGGCCAGCACCCGGTCGAGCGCGGCTTCGCGCGCATTGACCACCAGCCGGCCGCTGGCCGGCACGGTGCGCACCAGGTGGTGGAACTGGGTCTCGATCGCCGCCAGGTCCGGGAAGATGTCGGCGTGGTCGAACTCGAGGTTGTTCAGGATGGCGGTGCGCGGCCGGTAATGCACGAACTTGCTGCGCTTGTCGAAGAAGGCGGTGTCGTACTCGTCGGCCTCGATGACGAAGGCGGAACCCTCGCCCAGCCGGGCCGAGATGCCGAAGTTCAGCGGCACGCCGCCCACCAGGAAGCCAGGCTTCTGGCCGGCCTGGTCCAGGATCCAGGCCAGCATCGAGGTGGTCGTGGTCTTGCCGTGGGTGCCGGCCACGGCCATCACATGCCGGCCGCGCAAGACGTTTTCGGCCAGCCACTGCGGCCCGCTGGTGTAGGCCGCGCCGGCATCGAGAATGGCCTCCATCAGCGCATTGCCGCGTGTCACCACATTGCCGATGACGAACAGGTCGGGCTTGCACGCCATCTGGTCGGCACCAAAGCCTTCGATCAGGTCGATCCCCAGGGCCTGCAGCTGGTCACTCATCGGCGGGTAGACGTTCGCGTCGCAGCCGGTGACGCGGTGTCCGGCCTCGCGGGCGATGGCGGCGATCCCGCCCATGAAGGTGCCGCAGATGCCGAGGATGTGGATGTGCATGCCCGGATTCTAGGAGCCGCCCCCGCCAGGCCCGACCGTGGTCCGACCACAATCCGGCCCATGTTCACCTGGATCAGCGGCCATCCCTGGGCCTACCCCGCGCTCGAGGTCGTGCACCTGGTCGGCATCGCCTTGCTGCTGGGCAATTTGGTGCTGGTGGAGTTGCGTGTGCTGGGCGCCGCGCCGGCCCTGCCGCTGCCCGCGCTGGCCCGCGCCGCGCTGGTGCTGGTGGCGGCCGGCTTCGGTCTGGCCGCCACCAGCGGCCTGCTGATGTTCGCCAGCCAGCCGCTGGAGCTGCTGGCCAACCGCGTGTTCACCCTGAAAATGCTGCTGCTGATGGCCGCTGGCAGCAATGCCGCCTGGTTCCACGGCCGGGGCAGCCTGCAGCGGCTGGACGGTCTGGCCAAGGCGCAGGCCGTGCTGTCACTGGGGCTGTGGCTGGCGGTCCTGACCTGCGGCCGCTTCATCGCCTATGTTTGAGGTTGTGCAACCGGAGGTCCATCCATGATCCAACGCCGCACCCTGCTGCTGGGCAGCAGCCTGGCCCTGCCACTGGCCGCCCGCGCCCACCACGGCTGGAGCAGCTTCGACCAGAACCGGCCGATCTGGCTGGAAGGTCGCGCCACCCAGGTGGCGTGGCGCAACCCGCATGCCGAGCTGAAGCTGGAACTGCCGGCCGACGCCAAGTTGCCGGCCGACCTGGCCAGTCGGGCCGTGCCGGCGCAGACCGCCAGCGTCGACGGCAAGGCCCTGCTGGCCGCTGCCCAGTTGCCGAAGCGCCGCGACAAGGTCTGGGCTGTCGAGTTGGCGCCGCTCACCCGGCTGCAAGCCTGGTCCGTGTCCGAGATCAAGCCTGGCACCGCGGTGGCCGTACTGGGCTTCACCTTCACCGACGAGAAGGGCGACGCGGTGCTGCGCGCCGAGTACCTGTTCCTGGACGGCAAGGCCTACGGCCTGCGCTCATCCCCAGTTTGAACGCGGCGAACGCCGCGGGGCCCGCTTGGCCGGGCCGCTGGCGTTGCCCCCTGGAGGTGGCGCGCGAAGCGCGTCGGGGGTGGGCCGGTTCAGACTTCGAAGCCCTGCCGCGCCACCCATTCCTGGCCGGGCGCCAGGGTGACCGGGTGGCCGATCTGCGCGGCTTCCACGCACAGCAGTTGCAGCCAGTCGTCGTCGGGCAGGTCGGCCAGCGCAGCGGCGCGCGCCGGGCCAGGGTTCCACACCACCACGTCGTCGAAGCCCTCGCGGGTGATCTGGGTGCGGCCGGCCGCGGTGGCCAGGCTCAGCGGGCCCTTCGCATCCCAGTAGATGCGGTCGATCTCGCCGGCAAAGCTGAACGGGTCCATCTCCTGGTGCTGGCTCTGGCCGCTGACGGTGTCCAGGTACTGCACGCCGAACAGGCCGCCCAGCCGGGCGCGGCGCACGTCGTCGACCAGCAAGTAGGTGTGCAGCGCGGCCGTGAAGTCGAACGTGCTGTCGCCGGTGTTGGTGACGGCCAGTTCCACATCCAGCTGCAGCCCGCTGAAACTGAAGCTCAGCTCGGCCTCGAAGGCATGCGGCCAGACGGCGCGTGTGGCGTCGTTGTCGGTCAGGCGCAGCACGCCGATGACGACATCACCGCGCTGCGCGCCTTCCACCCACTGCCAGAGCTGCTGGCGGGCAAAGCCATGCTGGCCCAGCGGGCCGCGCTTGGCGAACTGCGGAAAGCACACCGGGATGCCGCCGCGCACCGCGTGGTTGCCGCCGGCCAGGGCCAGCGGCGACAGGTACAGCCGCTCCTGGTCGCCGGCGGGGATCCAGCTGACGATGTGGCCGCCGTGCAGCAGCACGGTGAGCTCGGCGCCGTCGGGCGCGCGCAGCCACATGGCCGGCTGGCCCAGCACCGTCGTGGGCTTGATCATGCCGAGTTCTGGACCTGCAGCGTCTTCATCACATCCTGCGCTGCGGCCACCGTGGCGGCAATGTCGTCGGCCGTGTGGGCCGCGCTGACGAAGCCGGCCTCGTACAGCGCCGGGGCCAGGTACACGCCACGGTCGAGCATGCCGTGGAAGAAGCGGTTGAAGCGCTCCTTGTCGGTGGCCATCACCACGCCGTAGTTCTGCGGCAGCTCGGCGGTGAAGAAGAAGCCGAACATGCCGCCCTCGCTGTCGCCGACGAAGGGCACGCCCGCCGCCCGGGCCGCAGCCGTCAGGCCTTCGACCAGCGACTGGGTCTTGGCGCCCAGCGCCTCGTAGAAGCCGGGCTTGGAGATCTCCTTCAGCGTGGCCAGTCCGCAGGCGGTGGCCACCGGGTTGCCCGACAGCGTGCCGGCCTGGTAGACCGGGCCCAGCGGCGCCAGGTGCTGCATGATCTTGCGGCTGGTGCCGAAGGCCGCCAGCGGCATGCCGCCGCCGATCACCTTGCCGAACACGCTCATGTCGGGTGCAAAGCCGGGGATCAGCTTGGCGTAGACGGCCTGCGCGCCGCCCAGCGCCACGCGAAAGCCCGTCATCACCTCGTCGAAGACGAACAGCGCGCCATGCTGCTGGCACAGCTCGGCGATGCGGCGGATGAACGGCACCTGCGCCCGAACGAAGTTCATGTTGCCGGCGATCGGCTCGATCATCACGCAGGCGATCTCGCTGCCCTGGGTGGCGAACACTTCCTCGATCTGGGCCAGGTTGTTGTACTCCAGCACCAGGGTGTGCTGCACCACCTCGGGCGGTACGCCGGCGCTGGTGGGGAAGCCGAAGGTCGCCAGACCGGAGCCGGCCTTGACCAGCAGCGCGTCGGCATGGCCGTGGTAGCAGCCCTCGAACTTGACGATCTTGCTGCGGCCGGTGGCGCCGCGGGCCAGGCGGATGGCGCTCATGCCGGCCTCGGTGCCGCTGCTGACCAGCCGCACTTGTTCCACGCTGGGCACCAGGGCGATGATGGCCTCGGCCAGTTCCACCTCGCGCTCGGTGGGCGCGCCGAAGCTGAAGCCGTCGAGCGCGGCCTTCTGCACGGCTTCCAGCACCGCCGGGTGGCCGTGGCCCAGGATCATCGGGCCCCAGGAACCGATGTAGTCGATGTAGCGGCTGCCCTCGGCGTCCCACATGTAGGGCCCCTGGGCGCGGGCGATGAAACGCGGCGTGCCGCCGACGGCGCGGAAGGCGCGCACGGGCGAATTGACGCCGCCGGGGATGACGCGCTGGGCGCGTTCGAACAAGGCTTGGTTGCTGGTCATGGCTGGGGGGTGTCAGTGAACGCGGCGGGGCGCGGGCTTGCCTTTGGTGTCAGGGGTGTCGGTGTCGGGCAGCACGCCGCCGTCGGCGGGGCTGTCGGTGCCGGGCTCGCCGTCCTCGGTCGGTGGCTGGGCCCAGAAGAAGCGGTCGGGCACCACGCCGCCCATGCCGGGGCGGAAGCCCGAGTCGAGCGTCTGGTCCATGAAGGCCAGCGCTTCGCCCACGGCGGCTTGCAGCTCGGCCCCGGCGGCCAGCAGCGCGGCCAGCGCGGCGCTGAGGGTGTCGCCGGCGCCGACGAAGCTGGTCTCGAACATCTCGAACTTCTCGCCCGTCAGCGCGCCCTGGGGCGAGGCCAGCACGTTGTCGATGAACTGCTCGGGCGCGCCGGCTGTGCCTTTGCCGCCCTTGCTGGGCAGCATGATGCCGGTCACCAGCACGAACCGGGTGCCGCGCTCGCCGGCGGCCACCGCCAGCTCACGCGCCGAGGCGGGGCGCTCGCTGTCCCAGTCGGGCAGCAGGAAGTCGGTCAGGGTCTTGTGGTTGCCCACCAGCACCTCGGTGGCCGGCAGGATCAGTTCGCGGAAAGCTTCCAGGTAGGGCTGGGCCTGGTCGTCGTCCAGCCAGCCCAGGTTGGGCAGGTAGCTGACCAGCGGCACGTCGGGGTAGTCCGACAGGATCTCGGCGACCGCGCTCACCGCCTCGGCGCTGCCCAGGAAGCCCACCTTCCAGCCGGCCACGGTGATGTCTTCCAGCACGTTGCGGGCCTGCTCGGCCACCATGTCGGCGTCGATCGGGTGGTGGTCGAAGATCTCGGCGGTGTCGCGCAGCATCAGGCTGGTGGTGATGGGCAGGGCATGCGCGCCCATCGCCGCCAGGGTGCTGATGTCGCCAGCCAAGCCGCCGGCGCCGCTGGGGTCGGCCGCATTGAAACTCATCACGCACGCCGGTGCCGTGGCCTCCTGCAGGTCATCGGCACCGGCGTCGGCCGGGGCGTCGGGTCGGGGGGCGGGGCTGGAGGTCATGAACGGTCCGATGCAGGGGAGAGAGGCCGCCAAGCAGGGCGGCCAGGTGCGCCGCCAGCCATGCTGGCGCAAAGTTGAAATAACGTGCTTCCGCCGCGCCATTGGGCCCAATGGGCCCGAAAACCGGTGGCTACAATGCCTGCTTCATTGTAGTGAAGTGCCCGTAATGTGGCCAAAACCAGCGTGACCGAAACCCGCATGACCGAACCTCGCACCTGGATGTGTCTGATCTGCGGCTGGATCTACGACGAGGCCGCAGGCGATGCCGAGCATGGCATCGCACCCGGCACCGCCTGGGCCGACGTGCCGATGAACTGGACCTGCCCCGAATGCGGTGCCCGCAAGGAAGACTTCGAGATGGTGCAAGTCTGATGGCCTGCAGGGCTTGACACCATTGCCGGCAGCCCAATCGCCCCACTGGCCGAGGAGCCGCCGCCATGGATGACATGCCTACCGCTGTGCCCCTTGCAGCCCCCCCGGCAGCCACGCGGGTGCTGGTGATCGACGACAGCAACACCATCCGCCGCTCGGCCGAGATCTTCCTGCGCCAGGGCGGACATGAGGTGCTGCTGGCCGAAGACGGCTTCGACGCCCTGGCCAAGGTCAACGACCATGTGCCACAGCTGATCTTCTGCGACATCCTGATGCCGCGGCTCGATGGCTATCAGACCTGCGCCATCATCAAGCGCAACCCCCGCTTCGCCCATGTGCCGGTGATCATGCTGTCGTCCAAGGACGGGCTGTTCGACAAGGCACGCGGCCGCATGGTGGGCTCACAGGACTACCTGACCAAAC
>JBBAPL010000155.1:0-12379 GCA_040400895.1 Aquabacterium sp. | reverse complement strand
TGAAGCGGCTGATGCTCCAGCTGCCTTCCTTGGCGCCTTCCTTGCGCAACCGGTCCAGCGTGGCGACCTGCTCACCCTGGTCCAGCGCATAGAACTTGGCCGCTGGCTTCTTGCCACGCGCCGGCGCGTCCACCCGGAACAGCGGCGGCTTGGCGATGTAGACATGGCCGCGCTCGATCAGCTTGGGGAAATGGCGGAAGAACAGTGTGAGCAGCAGCACCTGGATGTGCGAGCCGTCCACGTCGGCGTCGCTGAGGATGCAGACCTTGCCGTAGCGCAGGCCGGAAAAGTCGGGGCTGTCGTTGGGCCCGTGCGGGTCGACGCCGATCGCCACCGAGATGTCGTGGATCTCGTTGTTGGCAAACAACCGGTCGCGCTCGACTTCCCAGGCGTTCAGCACCTTGCCGCGCAGCGGCAGGATGGCTTGCGTCTCCTTGTCGCGGCCCATCTTGGCGCTGCCGCCGGCACTGTCGCCCTCGACCAGGAACACCTCGTTGAGCAGCAAGTCGCGGCTCTCGCAATCGGTCAGCTTGCCCGGCAGCACCGCCACGCCGCTGCCCTTGCGTTTTTCCACCTTCTGGCTGGCGCGCTGGCGGGTCTGGGCCTGCTTGATCACCAGCTCGGCCAGCTTCTTGCCGAACTCCACATGCTGGTTCAGCCACAGCTCCAGCGGCGGGCGGGTGAACTGGCTGACCAGGCGCAGCGCGTCGCGGCTGTTCAGCCGCTCCTTGGTCTGGCCCTGGAACTGCGGGTCCAGCACCTTGGCGCTGAGCACGAAGCTGGCACGCGAGAACACGTCTTCGGGCATCAGCTTCACGCCCTTGGGCAGCAGGCTGTGCAGGTCGATGAAGCTCTTGATGGCACCGAACAGGCCATCCTTCAGGCCGCTTTCATGCGTTCCGCCGGCCACGGTGGGGATCAGGTTGACGTAGCTCTCGCGCAGCACATTGCCTTCTTCGGTGAAGGCCAGCACCCAGGCCACGCCTTCGCCTTCGGCGAAGGTCTCGCTGTCGCCGGCGCCCGCATAGCCTTCGCCTTCGAACAGCGGCACCAGCGGGTCGGCCGCCAGACCCTGGCTCAGGTAGTCGCGCAGGCCGCCCTTGTACAACCAGGTCAGGGTGTCACCGGTCTTCTCGGTGGTCAGCGTCACCGTCACGCCCGGCATCAGCACGGCCTTGCTGCGCAGCAGGTGGGTCAGCTCGGCGCGCGGCAGTTCGGTGGATTCAAAGTACTTGGCGTCCGGCCAGGCGCGCACGCTGGTGCCCTGCTTGCGCTCGCCGCGCTCGGCAGCACGCATCACCAGCGGCTCGATCACATCACCGCCGCTGAAGGCCAGGCTGGCGCATTGCCCCTCGCGCCACACCGTCACCTGCAGGCGCTTGGCCAGCGCATTGGTCACGCTGACACCGACGCCATGCAGGCCGCCCGAGAAGCTGTAGGCCCCGCCCGAGCCCTTGTCGAACTTGCCACCCGCATGCAGGCGTGTGAATACGATCTCGACCACCGGCACCTGCTCTTCCGGGTGCAGGCCGAAGGGGATGCCGCGGCCGTCGTCGTCCACAGTCACCGAGCCGTCGGTGTGCAGCGTCACGGCGATGCGCTTGCCGAAGCCGGCCAGCGCCTCATCGGCCGCGTTGTCGATCACCTCCTGGATGACGTGCAGCGGGTTGTCGGTGCGGGTGTACATGCCCGGCCGCTGCTTGACCGGCTCCAGGCCCTTGAGAACACGGATCGATGCTTCGCCGTAACTGCCGGCCTGCTTGGTGGAACTGGGGGGAGACGTGGCCATGGGCCGAGATTCTAGGAGCCGGCCCCTGCAGGTCAGGCCACGCGGCAACCCGGCACAAGCGGCGACCGGACGGCCGCAGTGTCCGCCTGCAGCACCGCAGGGTCGTGGCTGGTTAGCATCCAGCCCATGCAATCTCCCGCTTCTTCGACCGGCCCGCGGCTGTCGATGGTGCAGGTGCTGGTCTGCGGCGCCGCCATCGTCACCCTCAGCATGGGCATCCGCCATGGCTTCGGCCTGTGGCTGCAACCCGTGACCATGGACCGCGGCTGGACGCGCGAGACCTTCGCCTTCGCCATCGCGGTGCAGAACATCGCCTGGGGCATCGCCGGCCCCGTGGCCGGCATGCTGGCCGACCGCTACGGCGCCTACCGGGTGCTGGTGGTGGGCGCCCTGCTCTACAGCGGGGGCCTGGTGCTGATGGCGCTGTCCACTTCGGGCCTGGCCTTCACCGGCTCGGCCGGGCTGTTGCTGGGCATGGCGCAGTCGGGCACCACCTACGCCGTGGTCTATGGCGTCATCGGCCGCAACGTGGCGCCCGACAAGCGCAGCTGGGCCATGGGCGTGGCGGCAGCGGCCGGCTCGTTCGGCCAGTTCCTGATGGTGCCGGTGGAAACCTGGCTGATCAGCGCCTGGGGCTGGCAGAACGCGCTGTTCGTGCTGGGCTGTCTGGCACTGGCCATCATCCCGCTGGCCAGGGGCCTGAAGGAGCCGGCGATGGCTGCGGCCGCCGGCTTCCAGCAGAGCGTCGGTTCGGCCGTGCGCGAAGCCTTCGGCCACCGCAGCTTCCAGTGGCTGATGGCCGGCTATTTCGTCTGCGGTTTCCAAGTGGTGTTCATCGGCGTGCACATGCCCAGCTACCTGAAGGACCACGGCCTGTCGCCCAGCGTGGCCACGGTGGCGCTGGCGCTGATCGGCCTGTTCAACGTGTTCGGCACCTACACCGCCGGCTGGCTGGGCGGACGCATGCCCAAGCGTTACATCCTGTCGGGCATCTATGCGCTGCGGGCGGTGGTGATCAGCCTGTTCCTGATCGCCCCGCTGACGCCGATGAGCGTCTACCTCTTCGCCGCCACCATGGGGTTCCTGTGGCTGTCGACCGTGCCGCCCACCAATGCGGTCATCGCCCAGATCTTCGGCGTGCAGTACATGTCGATGCTGGGCGGCTTCGTGTTCTTCAGCCACCAGGTGGGATCGTTCCTGGGCGCCTGGCTGGGCGGCAAGCTGTACGACTTGACTGGCAACTACGACGTGGTGTGGGGCATCGCCATCGCGCTGGGCGTGTTCGCGGCGTTGGCCAACCTGCCGGTGCGGGAAGATCCCATCCCGCGCGGCCGGCCGGCGGCGGCCGCAGCATGAAGCCCGCGCTGCAGGTGGCGGCCTGGACCAGCGCGCTGGTGGTCCTGGCGCTGGTCTTCACCGCCTACCTCAGCCCGCACCTGGTGGTCGACCTGGCCAGCCGGGTCTGGGCCTGTTTTTGATCAGCCCGTGATGCACGGCAGCGGCGCCCCGTCGCCCTGGCTGCAGCGCTGGGCCCACCTGCTGCCCGCCGGTGGCGCTGCGCTCGACCTGGCCTGCGGCAGCGGCCGCCACCTGCGCTGGCTGGCCGGCTTGGGCCTGCGCGTCACCGGCATCGACCGCGACCAAGCCGCCCTCGCCGCGTCAGCCGACCTGGTGGCCACCGGCCAGGCCACGCTGGTCGCCGCCGATGTGGAACACGGCGCCTGGCCGCTGCCCGGCCGGCAATTCGACGCCGTGGTCGTCACCAACTACCTGTGGCGCCCGCTGTGGCCACAGATCCTCGCCAGCCTGGCACCCGGCGGCGTGCTGCTGTACGAGACCTTTGCCGACGGCAACCAGACCGTGGGCAAGCCGTCGCGGCCCGACTTCCTGCTGCAGCCGGGCGAATTGCTCACGCGCTGCGCCGGGCTGCACATCGTCGCCTACGAAGACGGCTTCCTCGACGCCCCGCCGCGCTTTGTGCAGCGGGTGGCGGCGGTGCGGTCAGCGGCCACCGCCGCCGGCCCGGCCCGCCATGCGCTGCTTGCGCCCGCACCCGCCTGAGCCACCGACACGCGCCGGCAACATCGGGGCCCGGCCACGCCGGCTAAAATCGACGATTCGCAAGGAATCCGCATGAAACCCATTGTTGGCAGCATCGTCGCGCTGGTCACGCCGATGCAGGAAGACGGCAGCGTCGACTACCCCGGCCTGCGCGCCCTGATCGACTGGCACATCGCCGAAGGCACCGACTGCATCGGCGTGGTGGGCACCACTGGTGAATCGCCCACCGTCAGCGTCGACGAGCACTGCGAGATCATCCGCGTGTCGGTGCAGCATGCCGCCGGGCGGGTGCCGATCATGGCCGGCGCCGGCGCCAACAGCACCCGCGAGGCGATCGAACTCACCAGGTTCAGTCAGGAAGTGGGCGCCGATTGCACGCTGCAGGTGGTGCCCTACTACAACAAGCCCTCGCAGGAAGGGATCTACCAGCACTTCAAGGCCATCGCCGAGGCGGTGGACCTGCCCGTGGTGCTGTACAACGTGCCCGGCCGCACGGTGGCCGACATGCAGCCCGAGACCGCGCTGCGCCTGGCCCAGGTGCCTGGCGTGGTCGGCATCAAGGAAGCCAGCGGCAACATCGAGCGCGCGGCCCAACTGATCAAGCATGCCCCTGACCACTTCAAGATCTACTCCGGTGACGACGGCACCGCCGTGGCGCTGATGCTGCTGGGTGGGCATGGCAATGTCAGCGTCACCGCCAATGTGGCGCCGCGGCTGATGCACGACATGTGCATGGCTGCCATCGCCGGCGATGTGGCCACCGCCCGCAGCATCCACCTGCGGCTGCTGTCGCTGCACAAGCAGTTGTTCTGCGAACCCAGCCCGGCCCCCACCAAGTGGGCGCTGTCCCGCCTGGGCCGGGGACGGACCACGGTGCGCCTGCCGATCACGCCGCTCACCTCGGCCGGCCAAGACTTGGTGGACGCCGCGCTGCGCGACGCCGGCCTGCTCTGAGCGCCCCACCCTTGCAGCAACCCCACACCGCCTGCCACTGCCAGCCCCATGGGGCCGGCCAACTTGCACCTGCTCCCCCTTTGGAGATCCGCCACGTGAATTCCCCCTTTGCTTCCACCCGCCTGCGGGCCACCACGCCGCTGCTGGCGCTTGGCCTGGCGCTGTCGTTGGCCGGCTGCTCGTCACTCGAGAACCTGATGTCGGGTGACAAGGTGGACTACCGCAGCGGCGCGCAGAAGACGGTCGCCCTGGAAGTGCCGCCCGACCTCAGCCAGTTGGCCCGTGAAGGCCGCTACCAGCCGCAGACCGGCGTGGTCAGCGCGTCGACACTGCGCCAGCCCAATGCCGCGCCGGCCGCAGTGGCGATGCCTGTGGTGGCGCCCAACGCGGTGGCTGACATGCGCATTGAGCGCCAGGGCAATGTGCGCTGGCTGGTCACCAGCCAGAAGCCCGAGGCGCTGTATCCGTTGATCCGCAATTTCTGGCAGGAGCGCGGCTTCACGCTGGCTGTCGACAACCCCGAGATCGGCATGATGGAGACCGACTGGGCCGAGAACCGCGCCAAGATCCAGCAAGACGTGCTGCGCCGCACGCTGGGCCGGGTGATCGACGGCCTGTACTCCACCCCCGAGCGCGACCGCTACCGCACCCGCATCGAACGCACCGCCGCCGGCAGCGAGGTCTACATCAGCCACCGCGGCATGATGGAGATCTACACCACCGAGCTCAAGGACAGCACCGTCTGGCAGCCGCGGCCCAGCGACCCGGAGCTGGAAGTCGAGTTCCTGTCACGCCTGATGGTCAAGCTGGGCGCCAAGGAAGACACCGCCCGCACCACCGTGGCGGGCGTGCCGGCGGCGCCCGCCAAGGCGCGGGCAGCCACCATGCCCACCACCGCGGCGGTGGAGATTGATGAAGGCTTCGACCGCGCCTGGCGCCTGGTGGGCCTGGCGCTGGACCGCAGCGGCTTCACCGTGGAAGACCGCGACCGCAGCGCCGGCATCTACTTCGTGCGCTACGTCGACCCCAAGCAGGCTGGCAAGGACGAGCCCAACTTCTTCTCCAAGCTGTTCGGCGGCGAGAAGGACGCCGCCCGGCCGCAACGCGTGCGGGTGGTGGTCAAGGCCAACGGCGCGAAGACGTCGGTGACAGTGCAAGGCGCCGACGGCAGCCCCGACAACAGCGCCCAGGCACGCACCATCGTCGGCAAGCTGATCGATGAACTGAAATAGGCCCGCTGGCGCCCCACCGGTACAAGGAGACCGACGCAATGCAACAGGCAGAAGACTTCCGCGCCGAAAGCCAGGCGATGTACGGCCTGCTGGACCGCGCCGACCCGGCGCTGTTCGGTCAGCCCACGCTGTTCAAGGACTGGACCATCAACGCGGTGCTGCAGCACCTGCATTTCTGGAACCAGATGGCCGGCCTGCAGTTGACCGACGAAGCGCTATTGCTGCAGCGCATCGATGCGGTCAAGTCCAACCCGGGCGGCATGCGGCAGTTCGAGAACGCCCACTTCCAGGGCCTGTCGGGTCGCGCACTGCTGGATGCCTGGCACCACGGCTTCCTGGCCACGGCCGATGCCTTCGCCCAGGCCGACCCCAAGGCTCGCCTGAAGTGGCCCGGCCCCGACATGAGCGCCCGCTCGTCGATCACCGCCCGACTGATGGAAACCTGGGCGCATGGCCAGGAGGTCTACGACCACCTGGGCGTTGTGCGCGAGAACGCCGACCGGGTGCAGAACATCGTGATGCTGGGCGTCAACACCTTCGGCTGGACCTACGCCACCCGCAAGCAGACGCCACCCGGCCCCATGCCGCACCTGGTGCTGACGGCGCCGTCGGGCGCCGTGTGGACCTACGGCGAAGCCAGCGAGATCGAACGCATCACCGGCCGGGCCGACGAGTTCTGCCAGGTCGTCACCCAGACCCGCAACGTGGCCGACACCGGCCTGCAGGTCACTGGCCCGGTGGCCACCGATTGGATGAGCAAGGCCCAGTGCTTTGCCGGCGGGCCGGAGACACCGCCTGCACCGGGCACACGCCACACCCGCTTGGTGGCCTGATCGGTCAGGCCCGCTGGCGCAGGCTCAATGGGCCTGCTCCCAGTTCGGCCCCACACCCACTTCGGCCAGCAGCGGCACGCTGAGTTCCGCCACGCCGGCCATCAGCGCCGGCACCTGCTCGCGCACCCAGGGCAGCTCGTCGTCGGGTACCTCGAACACCAGTTCGTCGTGCACCTGCATCACGATCGCCGTGCGCTTGTCGCCAGTGTCCAGTGCGCCCTGCACCGCAATCATCGCCAGCTTGATCAGGTCAGCCGCCGTGCCTTGCATCGGCGCGTTGATGGCTTGCCGCTCGGCGCCGCTGCGCCGCGGCCCGTTGCCACCACGGATCTCGGGCAGCTCGATGCGGCGACCGAACAGCGTCTCCACATAGCCCTTGTCGGCGGCGCTGGCCTTGGTCTCGTCCATGTAGCGCTTCACGCCGGCAAAGCGGGCGAAGTAGCGGTCGATGAAGTCGCGCGCCATCTTCTGGTCGATGCCCAGTGACTGCGCCAGGCCGAAGGCGCCCATGCCGTAGATCAGGCCGAAGTTGATGGTCTTGGCATAGCGCCGCTGCTCGCTGGTCACCGCATCCACCGTGGTGTTGAACACCTCGGCGGCGGTGGCCTTGTGCACGTCCAGCCCCTCGGCAAAGGCGCGGGTCAGCCCAGGGTCGCCGCTGATGTGGGCCATGATGCGCAGCTCGATCTGGCTGTAGTCGGCCGACACGATCACATGGCCCGGCGGCGCGATGAACGCCTCGCGCACACGCCGGCCCTCTGCGGTGCGGATGGGGATGTTCTGCAGGTTGGGGTCGTTGCTGCTCAGCCGCCCGGTGATGGCCACCGCCTGTGCATAGTTGGTGTGCACCCGGCCGGTGGCGGGGTTCACCATCAGCGGCAGCTTGTCGGTGTAGGTGCCCTTGAGCTTGGCCAGGCTGCGGTGCTCCAGGATGCGGGCGGGCAACGGGTAGTCGGCAGCCAGTTCCTGCAGCACTTCCTCGTCGGTGCTGGGCGCGCCGCTGGCGGTCTTCTTCTTGACCGGCAGGCCCAGGCGGTTGAACAGGATCTCGCCGATCTGCTTGGGGCTGCCCAGATTGAACGGCTGGCCGGCGATCTCGTAAGCCTGCTGCTCCAATTGCAGCATGCGCTCAGCCAGTTGGTGGCTCTGCTGCGCCAGCACGGCGGTGTCGATCAGCACGCCGTGGCGCTCGATGCGCTGGAGCAGCCCGCTCACCGGCATCTCGATGTCGCGGTAGACATGCAGCAGGCCGGGCACGGCTGACACCTGCGGAAACAGCTGCTGGTGCACCTGCAGCGTCATCTCGCTGTCTTCCCCGCTGTAGGTGGTGGCGCGCTCGATGTCGACCTGGCTGAACGGGATCTGGTTGACGCCCTTGCCGCACAGGTCTTCATAGCTCAGGCCCTTGCGGCCCAGGTGACGCTCAGCCAGCTTTTCCAGGCCGTGCGGCAGGTGGGCCTCGAAGACATAGCTTTCCAGCAAGGTGTCGTGCTGCCAGCCCCGCACGGTGATGCCGTGGTTGGCCAGCACATGGGTGTCGTACTTGATGTTCTGGCCGACCTTGGGCGCTGCGGCATCTTCCAGCCAGGGTTTCAGCGTGGCCAGCACGACATCCAGCGGTAACTGGTCGGGCGCGCCGGCGTAGTCGTGCGCCAGCGGCACATAGGCCGCCTCGCCGGGCTGCACGGCGAAGCTGATGCCGACGATGCGGGCGCGCATCGGGTCGAGGCTGTCGGTCTCGGTGTCCAGCGCGGCCAGCGGTGCCGTCTTCAACAGGTCCAGCCAGGCGGCCAGGCGGTCGGCGTCCAGCACGGTCTCGTAGCTGCGGGCCAGGGTGCTGTTGTCGGGCTTGGCGGGCTCGGCGCCAGTGCCGTCGGCGTCGAACAGGCCCGGTGCGGCCACGGCCACACTGCTGCCCACGCCCAATTCGGTCTCCAGTTCCTTGCGCCAGGCCTTGAAGCCGTAGCGCTGGTAGAAATCCAGCAGCCCCTCGCGGTTCACCGGCTGCAGCGCCAGTGCTTCCACTGCCGGCCAGCCAGTGATGTGCGCCGCCAGGTCGCAATCGGTCACCACTGTCACCAGGCGGCGGCCCTGGGGCAGCCAGTCCAGCGCCTTGCGCAGGTTGTCGCCGGCCACGCCCTTGATGCTGTCGGCCGCGGCCATCACGCCGTCCAGGCTGCCGTGCTCAGCCAGCCACTTCACGGCCGTCTTCGGGCCGACCTTGTCGACGCCCGGCACGTTGTCGACTGTGTCACCGATCAACGTCAGGTAATCGATGATCCGGTCCGGCGCGACGCCGAACTTGGCAACGACGCCGGCGATGTCGAGCCGCTCATTGCTCATGGTGTTGATCAGCGTGACCCGGTCGTTCACCAACTGTGCCAGGTCCTTGTCGCCGGTGGAGATGACCACCTGGTGACCGGCGGCCGCGCCCACCCGGGCCAGCGTACCGATGGCGTCGTCGGCCTCGATGCCGGGCACCTCCAGCACCGGCCAGCCCAGCAGGCGCACCACTTCGTGGATGGGGGCGATCTGGGTGCGCAGGTCGTCGGGCATGGGCGCGCGCTGGGCCTTGTACTGGTCGTACCAGGCATCGCGGAAGGTGGGGCCATGGGCGTCGAAGACGCAGGCGGCATGGCCGCCGGGGCCGCTGCCGATGATCTGCTCACGCAGCCGCTTCATCATCGCGACCAGACCGTGGATGGCGCCGGTGGGGAAGCCGTCGGGGCCCCGCAGGTCAGGCATGGCGTGGTACGCCCGGTACAGGTAGCTGGATCCGTCGACCAACAGCAGCGTGGGCAGGGGGTTGTTCGCATCGCTCATGCCTGGATTGTGGTGGCAGCCGGTGGCAGGACCGCCGCCTCGGCCGCCACCTAGAATCGTTCCATGAAATCTGCGACGCTGCTGCTGGGCCTGTGTGCACTGCTGTCCGGCTGTGCCGGCATGGGGCCGCGGCCAGGCACCGACGCAGTCGTCCAGCGGCTGGTCAACGAGGACGATCAGGTCCGAATCACCGAACTTCGGGTGCGCGGCCAGACCCAGCACATCAGTGTCGCCAACAAGGACAGCACGGTGCCGGGCTACCAGATCACGCCGCCAGCTGCGGGCAGCGACCCGTCGGCCGCACGGACCGGTGCGGGCCAGCGCGTCTGGACCGTGCTGAGCTTTTAGTCTTCCAGTCGCGCGATGCAGCCCCCACGCTCACTGTCGTTCGAAGCCCCCAGAGCGGGCGCTCAGCGCCTTCGGGCGGCCGGGCGCCGCTGAGATGGCCGTCTTCACCGCCGTCACGCCGGCTGAGGCTGGCGCGCTGACCGAGCGCCTGGGCGCCGGTGCGCTGCTGCAGTTGCAGGGCATCGGCGCGGGCATCGAGAACACCAATTTCTTCGTCACCACCACCCAGGGCGATTGGGTGCTGACGCTGTTTGAACGCCTGACGGCCGACCAGCTGCCCTACTACCTGCGGCTGATGCAGCATCTGGCGCAGCGCGGCCTGCCCGTGCCTGAGCCGCGTGCCGACTCAGCCGGCCAGATCCTGCACCAGGTGGCGGGCAAGCCGGCCGCGCTGGTCAACCGCCTGCCGGGCCACCACCAGCTGGCGCCCGACCTGCACCACTGTGCCCAGCTGGGCGGTCTGCTGGCCCGCATGCACCTGGCCGTGGCCGATTTCCCGCTGCAGCAGCCCAACCTGCGCGGTCGCGGGTGGTGGCACACCATCGCCCCGGCGGTGCGGCCCCACCTCACGCCAGCGCAGCAGCACTTGCTGGACGACGAACTGGCGTTTCAGCAACAGGTGGCAGCCTCCCCGACCTTTGCAGCCCTGCCCCAGGGCGCGGTGCATGCCGACCTGTTCTGCGACAACGTGCTGTTCGATGGCCTGCCCGGGCACGAGAAGCTGACCGCCGCCTTCGACTTCTACTTCGCCGGCACCGACAGCTTCGGCTACGACCTGGCGGTGTGCCTGAACGACTGGTGCCTGAATGCCGACGACGCCAGCCTGGACGACGCCCGCGCCCAGGCCCTGGTGCAGGCCTACCAAGCACAGCGCCCGCTGTCGGCCGGTGAGCACCGGCTGCTGCCGGCATTGCTGCGCGCCGCGGCGCTGCGGTTCTGGTTGTCGCGCCTGGGCGACTGGTACCTGCCCCGCCCGGCCGCACTGCTGCAGCCCAAGGACCCAGTCCACTTCGAACGGGTGCTGCGCGCGCGCATCACCCAGCCCTGGCACGCACTGCGCTGACCCTCGGCCCGCCCCACCACCTCCCCACCAGCATCACACCCCGCCCATGGGACTTCGTCTTCAACCCGTCGCCGCTGCCCGAGGCTGGCACTGGCTGCGCCAGGGCCTGCGCCTGTGGCTGCAACGGCCGCTGGCCTTTGTGGGCCTGTTCGTTTTCTTCCTGTTCACCGTGCTGCTCTTGATGGTGGTGGTGCCAGTGCTGGGCGGGCCGCTGGGCATGGCCCTGCTGCCGATGCTGAGCCTGGGCTTCATGATCGCCAGCCGCAGTGCGCTGGCCGGCGGGCCGGTGCACATCGGCCAATTGGCCGATGGCCTGCGCCACCCGGTGCGCAGCCAACGCAAGGCGCAGTGGGTGCTGTGCGCGGCCTATGCGGTGGGCACCATGGTGGTGATCACCCTGGCCGACTGGGTGGACGGCGGCACCTTCGAAGGGCTGCAGCGCGAGATGGCTGCCGCTGGCGCCGATGGCAAGCCATCGCCCGCGCTGGACGCCCTGCTGGCCGACCCGCGCCTGGTGCAGGGCATGCTGGTGCGCATCGGCCTGGCGGGGCTGTTGTCGGTGCCGTTCTGGCATGCGCCGGCGCTGGTGCACTGGGGAGGCCAGGGGGCGCTGCAGGCCCTGTTCAGCAGCACCCTGGCACTGTGGCGCACCCGCGGCGCCTTCGCCCTGTACCTGCTGGGTTGGGCCGGGGCGATGGTGGTCACGGGGGTGGTGTTCTCACTGGTGGCGGCCATCACTGGCGCCAACCAGTTGCTGGGCTTGATGACCCTGCCCATCGGCCTGGTGTTTTCGGCGGCGTTCTATGCGTCGCTGTGGTTCAGCTTCGACGACACCTTTCGCGCCAGCGACGCGCCCGACCCGGCCACCGATCCGGCTTGACGGGGCGGCAACGGCGCCGTCACATCCGCGCAACACTCATGCCGACAACGTGTGGGGCGCCGTCGGCTGGCGACGGGTTGCCCCCCAAAATCGAGGTTATTTCGACACAGTCACCTCGGTACTGGTGGCTTGGTCGCCCCGCCCGCGACCGCGGCACGGGGCTTGCTCGTCTGCTTGCCACCCATTGCCAACTCCCTGAGGTCAACACCATGCAGCGCTCCGCCACACTGTCCGCTCCTGTCCTGTCGCCGTTGTTCGCCGCCCTGCTGGCGGCCTGGGCCGCCCCGGCCATCGCCCAGTCCACCCCTGGCCAGCTGCAGACCGTGACCGTGACGGCCGAGCGTCGGGTCGAGAACGTGCGTGACGTGCCCAGCTCCATCTCGGTGCTCAACAGCG
>JBBAPL010000154.1:0-12467 GCA_040400895.1 Aquabacterium sp. | reverse complement strand
GATGGTGCGTGCATCAACCAGGGTGACGTTGGCCACCTGGCTGATCGGCACCATCGAGCCGTAGTAGTCGACGCTCACCTGGTCCAGGATGCCCGGGTGGGCGCGGCCGGTGCGGATCTTCTGCAGGTCGCCCTTCAGGGCGTCGATGGACTTGGCCATCTTGGTCTCGGCGGTCTTCTTGATATCGGCAGTGGTCATGGCGGGCTCAAGGTTTCAGGCAGCAATCAAACGGGGTCAGACATGGACCAACGTACCCTCATCCTCGCCCATGACCACGCGCTTGAGCGCGCCGGGCTTGAAGATCGAGAACACCTTGATCGGCAGGTTCTGGTCGCGACACAGCGCAAACGCGGTGGCATCCAGCACCTGCAGATGGCGGGCGATGGCCTCGTCGAAGGTGAGGCTGGTGTAGCGGGTGGCAGCCGGGTCCTTGTTGGGGTCGGCGGTGTAGACGCCGTCGACCTTGGTGGCCTTCAGCATGATCTCGGCCCCGATCTCGGCGCCGCGCAGCGCGGCGGCGGTATCGGTGGTGAAGAACGGGTTGCCGGTGCCGGCGGCAAACACCACCACCTTGCCCTCTTCCAGGTATTGCAGCGCCTTGGGGCGCACATAGCTTTCCACCACCTGCTCGATGGCGATGGCCGACATCACCCGGGCGGTGAGGCCTTCACGCTGCATGGTGTCGGCCAGGGCCAGGGCGTTCATCACCGTGGCCAGCATGCCCATGTAGTCGGCGGTGGCGCGGTCCATGCCCACCGACCCGCCAGCGACGCCGCGGAAGATGTTGCCGCCGCCGATGACCACGGCCACTTCCACGCCCAGCGCTGTCACTTCCTGCACCTCGCGCACCATGCGCACGATGGTGGCGCGGTTGATGCCATAGGAGTCGTCGCCCATCAGGGCTTCGCCCGACAGCTTGAGAAGAATGCGCTTGTAAGCGGCCATGCAGGCGTCTCCGGGTGGGGATGGGCGAGTTTAAGGGCGCCGCGCGGGTTGGCCGCGGGTGCCCTTCCAGGTGTTCGGGTTGGCGCCGGCGGCGATCGGCCAGCCAGCGCACAGACCGGCTGCCGCGAAGGCAGCCAGACCTTGGCCAGGCGTCAGGCGCCCTTGGCCGCTGCCACCTGGGCAGCCACTTCAGCAGCGAAGTCGTCCACCTTCTTCTCGATGCCTTCGCCCACGATGTACATCGTGAACGCAGCCACCTGCGTGTTGACCGCCTTGAGCATCTGCTCGACCGTCTGCTTGTCGTTCTTGACGAAGGCCTGGTTGAACAGCGAGACCTCCTTCAGGTACTTCTGCACCGATCCGTCGACGCGCTTGGCGACGATCTCGGCCGATTGGGGCGCCTTGCCGGCGGCAACCGCCGCTGCGGCATCCTCGGCCGCCTTCTCCGCAGCGATCTTGCGCTCTTTCTCGACCAGTTCGGCCGGCACATTGGCCGAAGACACCGCCACCGGCTTCATCGCGGCCACGTGCATGGCCACGTCCTTGGCGGCCACGTCGTCACCGGTGAACTCGACCACCACGCCGATGCGGGTGCCGTGCAGGTAGGTGGCCAGCTTCTGGTCACCGGCGAAGCGCTTGAAGCGGCGGATGGCGACGTTCTCGCCGATCTTGCCGATCAGGCCTTTGCGCACGTCTTCCACCGTCGGGCCGAAGCCTTCCTGGTCCAGCGGCAGAGCCGACAGGGCGGCCACGTCGGCCGGGTTGCTGGCGGACACCAGCCCGGCCAGATTCTTGGTGAAGGCCAGGAACGAATCGTTCTTCGAGACGAAGTCGGTCTCGCAGTTGACTTCGATCATGGCACCCGTGCCGCCAGCCGCGGCGATGGCGATCACGCCTTCGGCAGTGATGCGCGAGGCGGCCTTGCCAGCCTTGTTGCCCAGCTTGACGCGCAGGATCTCCTCGGCGCGCACCATGTCGCCTTCGGCTTCGGTCAGGGCCTTCTTGCACTCCATCATCGGGGCGTCGGTCTTGGCACGGAGTTCACCCACCATGCCTGCGGTAATTGCTGCCATCTTGTTTCTCCTTGGCTTGCGGCTGCCGCTGCGGGGCAACCGGTTGAATCAGGTTGCAGGCGCGTGAAAAAGGGGCTGAACAGCCCCTGGTTCCAGGCCTGCCGGCGAGAGGCCTTATGCCCCTTCGCTCACTTCGACGAATTCATCGCCACCGGCCACGGCCGCCATGACGTCATTGACCGCGTTGGCCTTGCCTTCCAGCACGGCATCAGCCACTGCCTTGGCATACAGCGCCACGGCCTTGGCCGAGTCGTCGTTGCCGGGGATGATGTAGTCGATGCCTTCGGGCGAGTGGTTGGTGTCGACCACGCCGATGACCGGAATGCCCAGCTTCTTGGCTTCGGCCACGGCGATCTTGTGGTAGCCGACGTCGATCACGAACAGCGCGTCAGGCAGTGCGCTCATGTCCTGGATGCCGCCGATGTCCTTCTCGAGCTTGGCGATCTCGCGATCGAACATCAGCGCTTCCTTCTTGGACAGCGACTCCATGCCGGCCTCCTTGGTGGCTTGCATGTCCTTGAGCTTCTTCAGCGAGCCCTTGACCGTCTTGAAATTGGTCAACATGCCGCCGAGCCAGCGCTGGTCGACGTAAGGCTGGCCGGAGCGGCCGGCTTCCAACGCCACCACCTCGCGCGCCTGGCGCTTGGTGCCCACCATCAGGATGGTGCCGCGCTTGCCGCTGAGCTGGCGCACGAACTTCATCGCCTCCTCGAACTTGGGCAGCGTCTTCTCGAGGTTGATGATGTGGATCTTATTGCGATGGCCGTAGATGAACGGCGCCATCTTGGGGTTCCAGAAGCGGGTCTGGTGTCCAAAATGGACGCCGGCTTCCAGCATTTCACGCATGGTCACGGACATAAAAGTCACTCCGAAGGTTGGGTCTAGAATCCGGCGCGAATCGACGTTGGCGGCAACCCCTTGCGCAGGGGCGCTGAATCACCTGGAGCGCCGGCCTCTGCTGAAGCCTGCACTCCACGTCGACACCTTTCGGCAGCCGGTTCGCTGATTTGTCTGCCCGGGCTGGCGCGCAACATCGCACGCCCGCTGTCAGGTAAACCCAGAGATTATAGCACCCGGCCCCATGCGATCTGCTTCCGCTCCTCCCGCCTCCTCCGCACACCCGTTGCTGGATCTGACTGACGCCGTGCTGGCCGTGGCCGGCGGCGAGGTGAGCGCCAGCGCGCTGCTGCAGGACGCACTGGCCGCCGCCGACAGCCCGGCGTGCGCCAGCGTCTACCTGCGCCGCTTCGACGCCCAGGCACGGCTGGCTGCCACAGCGGTGGATGTGGCGCGCAGTGCAGGCGTTCCAGTGCCGCCGCTGGCCGGGCTGGCGGTGTCGATCAAGGACTTGTTCGACGTGGCCGGCTGGCCCACCACGGCGGCATCCCGGTCGTTGGGCGACGCACTGCCGGCGCTGACCGACTGCCCAGCCGTGGCGCGCCTGCGCGCCGCCGGCGCTGCACTCACCGGCCACACCAACCTGAGCGAGTTCGCCTATTCAGGCGTCGGCATCAACCCACACCACGGCACGCCGGTCAACCCAGTCACTGCCGCCATCAACCCCACGCCGCGCATCCCCGGCGGCAGCACGTCGGGCGGCGCCGTCAGCGTGGCCACGGGTGCGGCCTGGGCCGCCCTGGGGTCGGACACCGGCGGCTCGATCCGCATCCCGGCGGCGCTGCAGGGCCTGGTGGGCTTCAAGAACACCCAGCGGCTGACACCGCTGCAGGGCGCGGTACCGCTGTCGACCACGCTGGACACCGCCTGCGCCATCACCCGCAGCGTGCGTGACGCGGTGCTGGTGCACGGCATCCTGGCGGCGCGCACCCCGGCGCCATGTCCGAAGCCGGTGCACGCGCTGCGCCTGGCCGTGCCGCAGACGCTGATGCTCGACGGGCTGGACGCCGATGTGGCGCGCGCCTTCGACCGCACGCTGGATGTGTTGCGCGCCGGCGGTGCGCTGATCGAGGACCTGCCGCTGGGCGCCCTGGCCGACCTGGCCGGCCTGCAGGCCAACGGCGGCTTCACCGCCGCCGAGAGTTGGGCCTGGCACCGCGCCAGGCTGACCGTGCTGGAGGCCGAGTACGACCCGCGGGTGGCCCAGCGCATCCGCCGCGGCGAGGCCATCAGCGCCGCCGACTACATCGACCTGCTGCAGGCCCGCACCGTGTGGATTGCCTGGGTGCAGGCCGAACTGCAGGGCTTTGATGCGGTGCTGGCGCCCACGGTGCCGATGGTGGCGCCGGCCATTGCGCCGCTGCTGTCCAGCGACAGCCGCTTCTTCGCCATCAACGCCATGCTGCTGCGCAACGCGTCCGTGGTGAACATGCTCGACGGCTGCGCGCTGTCCATCCCCTGCCATCAGCCGGGGCAGATGCCGGTGGGCCTGATGGTGTGGGGGCCGGCCATGGCCGACGACACCGTGCTGGGCGTGGGCCTGACGATCGAAGCCGCCCTGGCTGCCGGCGAATCGCCCGCGCGGGAGCGCTGACATGCCCGCGCTACGGTTCTTGCCCGCCGCCGGGCAGGCCTGACGTGCGGGTGGCCGTCATCGGCGCCGGCATCGTCGGCGTCACCACCGCATTCGAGCTGGCCCAGGATGGCCACGCCGTCACCGTGTTCGAGCGCCGCGGCAGCGTGGCTGAGGAAACCAGCTTCGCCAATGCCGGCGTGGTGGCACCGGGCTATGTGACGCCCTGGGCTGCGCCGGGCATGCCGGCCAAGGTGTTGAAGCACCTGCTCAGCCGCCATGCGCCGGTGCGCTTGGCCTGGCCGATGGCGCCTGGCCAGCTGGGCTGGCTGTGGCGCTGGTGGCGCGCCTGCCGCGCCCCGGTGTTCGCTGCCAACCGGGCGCAGATGTACCGCCTGGCGCGTTACAGCCAGCAGCGCCTGCACGTCCTCACGCGCGACCTGAAGCTGGGCCACGAGCAGGCCAGCGGCTACCTGGTGCTGCTGCGCACCGCGCAGGAGCTGACCGGCGCACGCGGCAGCCTGAAACTGCTGGCTGAGCTGGGCGTCGACTTCCACCTCGTGGACGCGGCGCGGGCACGCCAGATCGAGCCGGGGCTGAACCCCTCGGCGCCGTTGCACGCTGCGGTGCACTTGCCGAACGACGAAGTCGGCAACTGTCGGCAGTTCGCCCAGGCGATGCGGGCCGAGGCCCAGCGGCTGGGCGCGGTCTTCCAGTTTCAGCGGGCGGTGCTGGCGGTTTTGCCCGGCGCGGGGCCAGAGGTGCAGCACCGCGCCGTCGGTGGCACCGGGCCGGCGCAGAGTGACATCTTCGACGCCGTGGTGGTCTGCGCCGCGCTGGGCTCATCCGCGCTGCTGCGGCCGCTGGGCCTGCGCCTGCCGCTGCTGGCGGTGCATGGTTTTTCGCTGACGGCACCGCTGCGCCTGGTTGAAGGCCATCCACACCTGGGCCCGCAGGCGGGCGTGATGGACGAGAAGTTCAAGGTGGCGATCAGCCGCCTGGGCCAGCGGGTGCGGGTGGCCGGCAGCGCCGAGCTGGGCGGCCGCCTGACGACCATGGCGCCTGCGGCGCTGAACACCCTGCACAAGGTGCTGGACGACTGGTACCCCGGCAGCGCCCACCTGGCCCAGGCCCAGCACTGGAAGGGCGCGCGGCCGATGCTGCCCGACGGCCCGCCGGTGCTGGGCGCCAGCGGCGCGCCGGGCGTGTGGCTGAACCTGGGCCACGGCTCCAGCGGTTGGGCCTTGTCGTGCGGATCGGCCCGGGTGCTGGCCGACCAGCTGGCCGGCCGCGCGCCGGCGATCGATGTCAGCGGGCTGGACGTGGCGCGCCTGGCCCGCTAGCGCCGCCGCGCGCGGCCCACTGCCGCAGCAGCACCGGCGCCGCCACTGCCAGGCCCACCAGGCCGCTGGTGAGGCCCGGTGCCACCATCAGCAGTGCACCCAGTCCGCACAACAGCTGCTCCCAGCGCTTCATCTCGACGAACAGGAACTTCGACAACGCCGCCGCCAGCAGCGTGATGCCGACGATGCAGCCGACGAAGGTGATGATGAAGTCGGGCCAGGTGAAGCCCTTGGCCACCAGCAGCAGCGACGGCGAGAACACGAAGACGAACGGCACCAGCGCCTTGGCCAGACCCAGGCGGAAAGCCATGTTGCCGGTCTTGAACGGATCACTGCCCGCCATGCCGGCGGCCGCATACGCCGCCAACGCCACCGGCGGCGTGATGTCGGCCAGCACACCGTAGTAAAAGACGAAGAAGTGGGCCACCAGCGGCTCCACGCCCATCAGCACCAGCGTGGGCGCGGCCACCGTCACCATGATGATGTAGTTGGCCGTGGTCGGGATGCCGCAGCCCAGCAGGATGCACACCAGTCCGGTCATCACCAGGGCCGCCAGCAAGGCCAGTGTCTTGGGCTCGACCAGGGTGGCCGGCAACCAGCTGCCCACTCCGCCGGCCATGGCATTGGCTGCGCCGGTGATGATGGTGCTGAGCTTGAAGCCCACGCCAGTCAGTGTGACCACGCCGATGACGATGCCCACCGTGGCCGCCGCCGCACCCACCGCCAGCGCGTACTTGGCGCCGGTCTCCAAGGCCTCCAGAAGCGCGGCCGGGGCGATGCGGCCGGTGATCTTCAACCCGCGGATGGCCAGCGCAGCCAGCACCACGCCCACCGCGAACACGCCCACGCGCGCTGCTTCGGTCTGCAGGCCACCGAAGACGATCACGCCCAGCAGCGCATGCAGGGCCAGCAGCAATGCCCAGCCCGCAGGCCGGGTGCCGCCCGGCCGGGTGCACAGCCCGACGATGGCGCAGGAGCTGATGCCGATGAAGGCCGCCAGGTACGGCGTGCGCCCGCTCACCAGCACGGTGATCAGCAGCACCAGCGGGATCAGCGTGGGCCAACGCTGGCGCAGGCTGTCGCGCAGGTTGGGCATCTCGGCGTCGGTCAGGCCGCGCAGGCCAAAACGTTTTGCCTCGAAGTGCACCTGCATGAACACGCCGAAGAAGTGCATGAAGGCCGGGATGGCGGCCGCCGCGATGATCGTCTGGTACGGCACGGCCAGGAACTCGATCATCAGGAACGCCGCCGCGCCCAGCACCGGCGGCGTGATCTGCCCGCCGGTGGACGACGCGGCCTCGACCGCGCCGGCAAATTCACGCCGGTAGCCCACGCGGATCATCGCCGGGATGGTGAGCGAGCCCACGGTCACCGCATTGGCCACCGAGCTGCCCGACAGCGTGCCGAACAGTGCCGACCCGAACACGCTGACCTTGGCCGGCCCGCCCACCTGGCGCCCGGCGATGGTGGATGCCACGTCCAGGAACAACTGCCCCAGACCGATGCGCGTGGCCATCACCCCGAAGAGCACGAAGTGGAAGACATAGGTGGCCACCACGCCGACCGCCACCCCGTAGATGCCCTGGCTGGTGAGGTACTGGTGGTTGACCAGCTGGCTCCAGTTCGCGCCGGCATGTTTGAGCAGGCCGGGAAACGCCGGCCCGGCCATCGCATAGGCCATGAAGCTGATCGCGATCACCGGCAGCGGCCAGCCCATGCTGCGCCGGGTGGCCTCCAGCAAGGTGACGATCAGCAGCGTGCCCATGGCCACGTCCAGCGCGCCGGGGTTGCCCACGCGGAAGGCCAGGTCCTCGAAGATCCAGGGGATGTAGAGCACCGAAGCGGCCGCCCCCAGGGCCATTGCCCAATCGAGCAGCGGCACGCCGCCGGGTGCGGCCCAGCGGTGGCGCGGCGCCACCGCCAGCAGCGCGGCGCGGTGCGGAAACACCAGGAAGATCAGCCCCAGCACGAAGGCCAGGTGCACGCCGCGGTGCGTCACCTCCTGCAGCAGGCCGAAGCCGGCGGTGTAGTAGTGGAAGGCCGACAGCAGCACCAGCAGCACGGCCACGATGACCACCGCCGGCTGCGCCAGCGGGCGGAAGCGCATCTCCGGGTCGAACTTCTGCTCCAGTTCGGCCAGGGTCTTGTCGTCGGGCAACGCAGTGGTCATGCAGGGCAGTCCGGCTGGAAACAAAACAGGGCAGCCATGCTGCCCTGCGGGTCAGGTCGACCTGGGGGTCACTTGATCAATCCGGCCTCTTTGAAGAACCGCTCGGCACCCGGGTGGAACGGAATGCCGGCACCCGCCACCGCGTTCTCCTTGGTGATGAACTTGCCCTTGGCGTGGCCGGCAGACATGGCCTTCTGGCCGGCGTCGCCGAACAGCGCCTTGGTTATCTCGTACACCGCCGTGGCATCGGCCTTGTCGCTGGTGACCCACTGCGCGCCCACGGCCAGGGTGCGGGTGCTGCCCACGCCCTTGTACGTGCCTTCGGCGATGAGGTCGGGCGAGAAGAACCCGTCCATCTGGCGGATGGCCTCGGCCTGCGGCCCGTCGATGGGCAGCAATTCGATGCCGGCCCCCGACGATGCCAGCTCCGCGATGGCACCGGCCGGCGACCCACCGGTGAAGAAGAAGGCGTCGAGCGCGCCGTCCTTCAACTTGTCACCGGCCTGGTTGGGCTTGATGTACTCGGGCTTGATGTCGGCTTCCTTGATGCCGTAGGCCGCCAGGATGGTGCGGGCGTTGATCAGCGTGCCCGATCCCGGCTCGTCCAGCGCCACACGCTTGCCGCGCAGGTCAGCCACCGTCTTGATGCCCGAGCCCTTGCGCACCACCACGTGCACGCTCTCGGGGTACAGATTGGCGATCAGGCGCAGGCCGGTGATCTTGGGCTTGCCCTCGAACACGCCCTTGCCGGTGTAGGCCCAGCTCGCCACGTCGGCCTGGCTGAATCCCGACTCCACCGACCCGCCGGCGATGCCGGTGACATTGGCCAGCGAGCCGTTGCTGGCCTGCGCCGTGACCACCAGCTTGCCCGGCTGCGACACCGCATTGGCGATCATGCCGCCCACCGGGTAGTAGGTGCCAGCCGTGCCGCCGGTGCCGATGCGGAAGAACTGCTGCGCCTGCGCACCCCCTGCGGCCAGCACCAGGGCCGCAGCGGCCGACACACCCCACCAGAAACGCTTGCTCATCACGACAGTTCTCCTGCTGATCGATCGGATGCCACGACGGCACCTGTTCGAGGCAGTAAAGCACAATGCGTGCGCACTTCCAATGCGGCGAACCCCGGGCTGCAACCGGCATCGAACCCACCTAGCCACCATGCCACTGCCCTGCCCTGCCGATGGCCCGCAAGCCGTGCTGCCTTCGCAGCGCGGCTGGCCGTTGCACCGCAACACAGCCAGCCGGCAGATCGAAACCGCCGCCCTGGCAGGCGCCGAACCATTCACCCTGATGGCACGTGCGGGCCAGGCGGTGGCGAGGCTGGCTGTGGCGGTTGCGCCCGGCACGCGCCGCGTCTGGGTGGCCAGCGGGCCAGGCAACAACGGGGGCGACGGCCTGGTGGCGGCCATGCACCTGCACCAGTTGGGCTGGCAGGTGGCGGTCAGCCTGCTGGGCGATGGCAGCCGGCGACCGGCCGATGCAGCCCAGGCGCTGAATCTGGCCCAACAGGCGGGCGTGCGCATCACCACAGGCCTGGCCGACGCCGAAGCGGGGCACGATCTGGCCATCGACGCGCTGCTGGGCATGGGCAGCCGCCGCGCACCAGCGGGTGACATTGCCGCTGCGGTGCAATGGCTCAACCAAGGCAAGGCGCCGGTGCTGGCCATCGACCTGCCCACCGGGCTGTGCGGCGACACCGGTCGCCTGCTGGGCGATGCAGCAGCCCGGGCTGCGCACACCTTGGCCCTGCTGACGTTGAAGCCCGGCCTGTTCACCGCGCAAGGCCGCGACCATTCGGGCCGGGTGTGGCTGGACGAACTGGGTGTGGCCCCGCCTGCCAATACCGCCACCGCCTGGTTGAGCGGCCCGCAAGTGTTGACTGGCCTGCTCCCCGGCCGTGCCCATGCCCAGCACAAGGGCAGCTTTGGGGATGTGCTGGTGCTGGGCGGTGCACCCGGCATGGGCGGCGCAGCATTGCTGGCCGCACGCGCAGCCCTGGCCGCCGGAGCCGGCCGCACTTTCCTGGTCAGGCTGGACGGTGACGCCACGCCCGATCCACAACGGCCCGAACTGATGCCCCGCACGCCAGACACGGCCATGCAATCAGGCCTGTTGCAGCGCGCCACCGTGGTGTGCGGCTGCGGCGGAGGCAGCCAGGTGGCCGGCCATCTGGCCGCCGTGCTCGCCCAAGCACCCAGACTGGTGCTCGACGCCGATGGCCTGAACGCCGTGGCAGCGGACCTTGGGCTCAGGGCGGCCTTGCAGGCCCGCGCCGCGAGGGGCCAGTCCACCGTGCTGACACCCCATCCATTGGAAGCAGCCAGGCTGCTGGCGAGCGGCACCGCGGCGGTGCAGGCCGACCGGCTGGCCCAGGCGCAGGCGCTGGCCGACACGCTGCAGGCCACCGTGGTGCTGAAGGGGTCGGGCAGCGTGGTCGCCAGCCCCGGCCGCCAGCCGTGGGTCAACCCGACTGGCAATGCCCGGCTGGGCACCGGCGGCAGCGGCGATGTGCTGGCCGGCTGGCTGGGTGGCCTGTGGTCACAGGCGTCCGATGGCGACGCCCACACCGCCGCGGCGGCCGCGGTGTGGCTGCACGGCTGCGCAGCAGAACATGGCGATCATCGGCTGCCCCTGCGGGCGGCCGATCTGATCGACGCAATGGCCGCATCGCTGCCGGGCTGAACAAGCTCAGCGACGTGTGCTGCGCTTGGTGGTCTTGGCGCCGCCACGCGCCTTCTTGCCAGCAGGCGCCCCGCGTGACGCCACGGCCTTGGACCGCGCTGCCTTGGACGCACGGTCACGCGTCTGCACATCCTTCAGCTCGTCGGCCACACCACCGCTCTTGCCAGCAGGCTTGCGCGGCACCAGGGCGTCGGTCTCGCCTTCACGCACCAGGCGGAAGTCGATCTTGCGGCCGTCCAGGTCGACCCGGCTGACCTGCACCCGCACGCGCGAACCCACGGCGTACTTGATGCCGCTGCGCTCGCCACGCAGCTCTTGTCGCGCCTCGTCGAAGCGGAAGTACTCGCCACCCAGCTCGGTGATGTGCACCAGGCCTTCCACGTACAGCTGGTCGAGCGTGACGAACAGGCCGAAGCTGGTGGCCGCGCTGACCGTGCCGGCGTATTCCTCGCCCAGGTGGTCGCGCATGAAGCGGCACTTCAACCAGGCTTCCACGTCGCGTGATGCCTCATCGGCACGTCGCTCATTGGCGCTGCAGTGCGCACCGGCGGCTTCCCACAACGCGGCGTCCTGCGCGCTGGTGGGCGCGCGGGCCGGCTTGCTGCCCTTGCGCACCGTCTTGGCAGCGGGGGCCGACGCCGCGGTGGCCTCGATCGCACCGCCACCCAGCGGGTAGCGCTTGCCCAGCAGCAGCGCCTTGATCACCCGGTGCACCAGCAGATCAGGGTAGCGCCGGATCGGGCTGGTGAAGTGGGCGTAGGCCTCGTAGGCCAGGCCGAAGTGGCCGGCATTGCTGTGGGTGTAGATCGCCTGCTGCATCGACCGCAGCAGCATCGACGAGATCTGCGCCGCATCCACCCGGTCCTTGGTGGCCTGGGCGATGGCCTGGATCTCGGCGGGCTTCGGGTCGTCGCTCAGGCTCACGCCGATGCCCAGGGCGCGCAGGTAGTTCTGCAGCGTCACCCGCTTCTCGGGCGTGGGGCCTTCGTGCACGCGGAACAGGGCCGGATGCTTGTGCGATTCGATGAACTCGGCCGCGCAGACGTTGGCCGCCAGCATCGATTCCTCGATCAGCTTGTGCGCCTCGGTGCGGGTGCGCGGCACGATCTTCTCGATGCGGCCGTTGTCGTCGCAGACGATCTGGGTCTCGGTGCTCTCGAAGTCGATGGCACCGCGTCCGGCGCGGTTCTTCAACAACGCGCGGTACACCTCGTGCAGGTGGATCAGGTGCGGCACCAGGTCGGCACGGCGCTGGGCCTCGGCGCCGCGGGTGTTGGCCAGCACCGCCGCCACCTCGGTGTAGGTCAGGCGCGCATGCGAACGGATCACCGCCGGGTAGAACTGGTAGGCGCTGATCTCGCCGGTGGACGCCACCAACATGTCGCAGACCATGCTCAGCCGCTCTTCGTCGGGGTTCAGCGAACACAGGCCGTTGCTCAGCTTTTCCGGCAGCATCGGGATCACCCGGCGCGGAAAGTACACCGAGGTGGCGCGCTCGTAGGCGTCGTCGTCCACCGGGTCGCCGGGCTTGACGTAATGGCTGACGTCGGCGATGGCCACGATCAGGCGCCAGCCTTCAAAGGCGGCCTTGCCGCGGCCTTTCTTCAACGGCTCGCAGTACACCGCGTCATCGAAGTCGCGCGCGTCCTCGCCGTCGATGGTGACCAGCGGCACATCGGTCAGGTCGATGCGGTGGCGCTTGTCGACCGGGCGCACATGGTCGGGCAGCGCGGCGGTCTGCGCCAGCGTCTCCGGCGAGAAGCGGTGCGGCACCTCGTACTTGC
>JBBAPL010000153.1:0-12665 GCA_040400895.1 Aquabacterium sp. | reverse complement strand
CCCCTGGTCAAAATTCAATCGGCACGGGTGGTCAAAATTCGGTCGGCGCCAACATTACACCACGCGCTGGGACACGATCGCCGTTCTTGTCGATGCCATTCGATCTGGCGGAAGCAATCCTGGCGTCACTGCCCCCAAGCTGACCGCCATCAGTGAGATTTGATGCTCGGGGCAACTCGAAGACTGCCCCAAACTCGGTGCCGGAAACCTGTCGTTCAGGTTCTCGCCGAGGCCACGACTGGAAGCACGGGGCGACTGACCGGTAGTGGCCGGCTTGAGCCACCGAGCGGTCCAGACTCGTCGCCGGAAACCTGACCTTCGGAGCTCCGCCGAGGCGAGATTTCCGAGCCGGCCGGGAGAGACGGCTTGTGGCCGGGTCCCGGTGGCTACGAACGGCTGCTTCGTGGACGCCAAACCCGTAAGAGGCTGGTTTGAGCGTCGGGCAGCTTTGGAGAAGCTTGAGCTTCCGGTTTGGGTCGGCTTGCGCCGGTCGGGCGCGCGATCTCACCGCCGGGAAGCTGACACCCAAGTTGAGCTACCGGAAAGCCGACATCCGCGGTCGGCAGTGGCCGACCCGTTCCGGTCAGTCAGCCCTGCAGGTCGACGTCTCGAAAGCTGACGGTCCAGTACGACGGGCATCCGACTTCGCCACTGGACTTGCAGGGAACGAAGTCACGACGGCTCGTCGACCCAAGGATTCAGTAGTGGGACACGTGCGAGTTTGTAGTCACCGGTATCACGGGTCACAACCGTCAGCCCGTGTTGCAGGGCTGTTGCCGCAATGATCAGGTCGGGCTGCGAGAACGTGTGGCCCACCTTGCGGCCGTCTTCCACGAGAAGGCGCCACTTGAACATGACATCCTCGGAAACCTCAAGGACGCGTTGATCGAACATGGGTCGCACTCTGTGCAGCAGCCAGTCGTTCAGTTCGGAGCGGCGAATCGGATCTCCGACTGCCTCGATACCGAATCGGATCTCGGCAAAAGTCACAGTGCTGACGAACAAGTCGTCAAGCCGTTGGCTCGCAATGAAGCTTCGCACCCGCGCGCTGGGGCGCGGTCGACGCAGTTCCGAAATCACATTGGTATCCAGCAGCCAGCCACTCATAGCTTGACCGCCCGCACGGGCATCGCAGAACGGCGTGGCTCGATGTCGACTTGGCGATGGGGTGAAGTTTGCAGCGCATCGATCAGCAACTCGCCAGTTCTCGCGCCCTTCAGGCGGTTGAACTCGTCTGCATCGACAACCACAACCGCATCGCGGCCGTGCAACGTGACGTGCTGCGGTCCATCGCTGTGCGCCATGCGCACGAGTTCGCTGAAGCGCGCCTTCGCGTCTTGGAGGCGCCAGCGACTGCGCGGTGGCTGCTCTGTCGGTGTGGGCAAGGTGGATGCTTTTCTAGTCATGCTGACTAGATTATCATAGCCTTCTCGCTGGAGGCAAGGCGATGACGCCCTGTTCCGGGTCACCACCAAGGCAAGCGGCGGCTAGCTGGCGGCTCGATCTACACTCGGGCTGCCAAGACACCCGTCAGAGGCCCTGGCCGGCATCTTTCACGAATCGCGCACTGGATCGGCCTTCAGCGTTTCTCAGGCTCCCTGTGGGGCGCCAACCTGCGGGGTCCCAACTTGGTCGGGTCGTGTTGAGGCATCTGTTCTTGCAGCCGCCTACGAAGCGACGAACGCTCGCCAAAGCGCCAGAGAGCTGCCCGTCGCCACCGTCAGCAGATGGCCGGCTGCAAACACTCGAGGTAAATCTGCTGGCGTGGCTCAGGCGGCCAGCGCAAACGGCTGGATCTCTTTGGTGATGGCTTTGCCGTTTTCGATCTCAGCCACGCGCAACTCGTAGGCCGCCTGAAGGTTCAGCCAGCCCTTGGCCTCGCTGCCAAAGTAACGCTCCAGGCGCAGTGCCGTATCAGCCGACACGCCGCGCTGGCCCTTGGTGATCTCGCTGAGTCGCGAGTAAGGCACATGCAGGGCCATCGCCACGGCGCGCACGCTGACGCCCATGGGCTTGATGTAGTCCTCCAGCAAGATTTCACCTGGCTGGACAGGACGCATACCGTTCTTGAACATGATGCACTCCATTGCTGTTCAGGATTTCAACGCCAGTCGCGCCTGGGTCAGTGTGGGTCTTCGATGCGCACGTCATAGGGGCCGCTCTCACCCCACTTGAAGGTCAGTCGCCACTGGTCATTGATTCGCACATGCCAGGCGCCGTCGTATTCCTTCAGGTCGTTGCCTGGCGGGGCCTTCATGAAACTCACCGAAGGCGCCGCGTCGAGTTGGGCCAACTTTCTCTCGGCCACGTTCTTGATGTTGACGAACCGGCGACACTTGCCTGTGGTGAGAAAGCCCTGAACCTGAAGTTCGCGTCGGTGAGGTGGTGGCCGAGAGCGGCCCTCTCTACAGCGCGCCACAGACGGTCCTCCATTGCTCCAGGCAGCCCTCACTCGGTAGACCATGGGCAGCCTGGGACATCGCCTACTTTCGGGGCTCGTTCAGCAGGTCTGACAGCCCGGCCCCTGCCGCATGTCCGCAGGGTTCAGGCAGGTCGGCTACCCCAGCCGCCCGGCCAGCGACAAGCTGGCGCGCAGCATGTCGTTGATACGGGTCTGCCAGCCATCTCCGGTAGCCCGAAGGGCAGCGAGAACGTCAGGGTCCAGGCGCAGCTTCACGGGCTCCTTGGTCACCGGCGCGACGCTACCTACCGGGCGACCACGGCGACGTTTCACGATCTGCTCTGGCGTGTACTCGCGCCCAGCAAGGCCGGCCTTGGCCTCAGCCAGTGATTCGCGAAGACCGGGTAGCGCCTGGCCAGCGTCAGCCTCGATTGCCGCGGCGACCTTGTTCACGTTCAATTTCTTCAGCGCCTTCATACCAGCAACTTCGCCTGATGTCCTTGGGCTTGACCTTCGTGCGTTCGGCCTTGGCGTAGACCATGACTAGAAGGACCAACTGATCGCCTACGAGGTGACAGTAGCTCACCCGTGCCCCGCCTCGCTTCCCAGAGCCCCCTCGGTGGAAGCGTACCTTGCGCGCGCCGTCAGCGCCCGGGATGCCGGCGCCAGCTTGCGGATGCTGGGCTATGAAGTCGATGAACGCCTCGCGCTCACCCTCTGTCCACACCGCATCCGCCTGCCGCTGAAATATTAGAGTCTGACTTTCATCAACAGTTTGATTGTACACCCAATAAAATTGAGTTGTCGAGGGAATCGCTCAGCAGGTGACGCGGTCTGAAGGAGTTGCTAGATCGAGGGAATGGACGCAAACATGGGAGCCCCCGCGACCACAGGAATGTTGTATGAAAGCTCGCACAGTCAGCACCAAGCAACCGAACTCTGCTCCAAGCCCTGTTGCAATCATTGGCGTCATCTTGGCCCTCGGAGTCATCCGGGCAATCAACCGTGCGAAGTTGGCCGCAATCAAGGACAGCTCCGGCCCGGTGCAGGAGCCGGCTCAGAAGCGGCGCCGATCATCAATGACGATCGGAGGGTGTCCCCTTCCGTCACCGCGAAGTGATGCTCGTCCTTGAGCAGGTCCACGGCCTACCGCGCCACCCCCTCGCCGATTACACCAATGCCGAACGCATCCTGGTGCTGGCAGCCTTCTCGCTGGCGCTCGATGCGCTGGTGGGGCGTGTCGAGCGCCGGCTGCTGACCTGGCAGCCGCGCGCCGTCGAGACCGAGAAGCTGTAGGCTGGCAGCCCGCCGCCGCGCATCGTGATCCTTTCGGCAGGGGCTTTCACAGCCTTGTCATAGTGGCTTCTCAGGCTGGCGGGTTGACTCTCAACCCTTTCGCGAGATCGCCATGGCCAAGGACTTCTCCACGCTGGAAGACAGCAACCGCTCCGCAAACCCCAGCATCCACGACCTCATCGATCCCACCCGGCGCACGCTGCTGCGCGGCGGACTGGCCGGCACGGTCACCGGCCTGCTGGCGCCGCTGTCGGGCGTGGCCGCGCTGGCCGGCTGCGCGACGCCCGGCGCCGGCGCCGGGCCGCTGCTGGGCTTCAAGAGCGTGCCGGTGTCCACTGCCGACGCCGTGACGGTGCCCGAGGGCTACAGCGTCCAGGTCCTCGCCGCCTGGGGCGAGCCAGTGGGCCTGTCGGGCGAGAACGCGGCCTTCAAGTTCGACGCCAGCAACAGCGCCGCCGAACAGGAAGCGCAGATGGGCATGCACCACGACGGCATCCACTTCTTCAAGCACCCGCTGGATGCGGCCAGCACCACCAGCGGCCTGCTGGTGATGAACCATGAGTACGCCGACGACGGCCTGCTGCACCCCGACGGCATGGCGACATGGAACGCGCAGAAGGTGCGCAAGGCGCAGGCCGCGCATGGCGTGTCGGTGATCGAGGTCGAGGCCAAGGACGGCAAGTGGGGCATCGTGCGCCCCAGCCCCTGGGCGCGGCGCATCACTGCCAGCACGCCGATGGCCTTCGGCGGCCCGGCCGCTGGCCACCCGCTGCTGCAGACCCGGGCCGACGCCCGGGGCGTGCGCCCGCTGGGCACGGTCAACAACTGCGCCAGCGGCATCACCCCCTGGGGCACCTACCTGACGGCCGAAGAGAACTTCATCTTCTACTTCAAGGGTCCGGACGAGCCAAGCACGCACGAGCGCCGCTGGGGCCTGCGCAAGGGCGACCCGGTGGGCTACCGCTGGCACGAGCACGACGAGCGCTTCGACGCCACCAAGCACCCCAACGAGCCGAACCGCTTCGGCTGGCTGGTCGAGATCGACCCCTACGACGCCAGCAGCACGCCGGTCAAGCGCACCGCCATGGGTCGTGCGGCCCACGAGGGCGCGACCGTGGCCGTCACCAAGGACGGCCGCGCCGTGGTCTACAGCGGCGAGGACGCGCGCTTCGAGTACATCTACAAGTTCGTCAGCCGCGACAAGATCAAGCCCGGCGGCGCGAAGGCCAATGCCACGCTGCTCGACCACGGCACGCTGTACGTGGCGCGTTTCGAGGCCGACGGCCGCGGCCGCTGGATCGCCCTCACGCACCTCCAGGGTCCGCTGACCGCCGCCAACGGGTTCGCCGACCAGGGCGAGGTGCTGGTCAAGACCCGCCAGGCCAGCGACCTGCTGGGTGCCACCAAGATGGACCGGCCGGAGTGGATCGACATCGACAAGCAGGGTTGGGTCTACTGCACGCTCACCAACAACAGTAATCGCGCTGGCGACAAGCAGCCGGGCGTGGACGCGGCCAACCCGCGCGGTAACAACACGATGGGCCACATCATCCGCTGGAAGGAAGACGGCGACTTCGACGGCGCCGCCTTCCAGTGGAACCACTTCGTGCTCGCCGGCGACCCGGCCAACGAGCGCGCCGAAGCCAAGGGCAACGTCAAGGGCGACGCCTTCGCCTGCCCGGACGGCCTGTGGGTCGACGCGCGCGGCGTGCTGTGGATCCAGTGCGACATGAGCACCAGCGCGATGGGCAAGGGCGACCTGAAGAACCTGGGCAACAACGCGATGCTGGCGGCCGACCCGCGCACGGGCGAGATCCGCCGCTTCCTGGTCGGGCCGGCCGGCTGCGAGATCACAGGCGCCACCGCCTCGCCCGACGGGCGCACGATGTTCATCAACATCCAGCACCCCGGCGAAAGCCCCAGCGAGCGCAGCGACCCGGCCGCGCCGCGCCGCGTGAGCAACTGGCCCGACTTCCGCGCCGACGGCCGCCCGCGCAGCGCCACGGTGGCGATCCGCAAGAACGACGGCGGCGTTATCGGCGCCTAAGGCCGGCCCGCCCGACCCGGGGCGGCCGGGCTCAGAGTCGCCGCTGCGGACAGTCGACTCGGAGCCCGGCATGGCCAAGGACTTCTCGACGAGGGAGGATTCGAACCTGTCCTCCAACCCCGGCATCCACGAGGTCTCGGACCCGGCCCGGCGCATCCTGCTGCAGGGCGGCCTGGCGGCGGCCTTCGCACCGCTGGCCGGCTGCGCGCTGGGCGGCGCCAAGGCCGGGCCGCGGCTGGGCTTAGAGCCCGTGCCGCCCTCGCGCAGCGGCACCGTCAACGTGGCACCCGGCTACACCGCGACGCCACTGGCGCCTTGGGGCAAGCCGGTGGGCCTGGCCGGCGCGATGCCGGCATGGAAGTGGGACGCCCCGGCCAGCGCCGTCTTCTGCGTCTTTCTGCTCGGCATACATGCTCCTCGTGCTCATGCTGTGCCTCAGACACGAAACTCCGGACAGGCTCGCTGGCATCCCGCCATCCCGCCAGCCCGCCCGCACGACACCAGCAACATTACACCTCCAGCGCCTCCAGATCGGCGATGGCACGGAACTCGTCCAGCAACTCAGGGTAGTGACGCTGGAGGTAGCTGCTGATTGCCTCGTTGGCCAGAATCTTGGTCAGGTAGCCCTTGGCGAGCACCAGATTGAGCACGTCCTGCCCGTAGGTCTGCTCCACCAGCTTGTACTGCCGCAGCAGGCTCGCCATCTCGTTTTCCATCTTCAACATCTGGTCCTTGCCCACACCGATGCGCTTGAAGGTCTTCTGGTCATCGATCAGCATGGCCGCGGGCGTGGCCACCAGCAGGGCCTCCGCATAGGACTGCGTGAAGTTGTTCGCCGACAGCATCAGCTCCACGCATTCGATCTGCCGGTTGGGCTTCATCTTCTTGAGCGCAGAGCTCACGCCGGTCGTGAAGACCATGTCGCGCAGCATCTCGATCGCCTCCGGACACAAGCCGTCCAGCAGCGTGATCTTCTTGTGGATTTGGCTGATGTCCACGCTCAGCGCCTGCGCCAGTCGCTGCGCCGAGAACCCGGGGTGGCGCGTGAACACCACGTCCAGGTCCAGCGAGGGCTTGACGTACAGGCTCTCCAGCAGCGGCCGCTCTTAGGCAACGCGCGACTTCAGCGCCAGCAGCTTCAGCCGGCTGCGGTTGTTCAGCTGCACCGGCGGCAGAGGGTCCGCGCCTGCAGGCTGCGGCAGTGCAAACATGCGCATGTTGTCGTACGCAGCCCACGGCCGGGCCGGGACCCGCGCTCAGTCGTGCTTCATGATCGTGGCTGCACCCACCCCGGTGCCTTTCTGTCGCGGCGGAAACGCCTGGAGGCTTTCGTTGAAGGCGGCTATCGGCCCCTGCAGCAGCGGCGCGAGCCAAGACTTCTCCTTCATCCACAGGAAGAAGCCCTTGGACTCCGGGGTGCGCTCGAAGGGGTCGAGTTTGATGTCGATGAGCATGCCGCCGGGCAGCGGCTCGGCCGCCTTGAGCCACTCGTCCTTGATCGCCAGATGCACCTTCCACTGGTCGACACGAACCGCCGTCATCTCGGTCTCGGCGAAGAAGAAGAACTCGCGCCGTGCCGACGGGCCCTTGCCGCTTAGCAGGTCGAGCTGGTTGTAGCCGTCCAGGTGGACCTTGAAGGGAGTGCCGCCCACGTTGCGTCCCTGCAGCAGGTCCTGCTTGACGGTGGTGTCGCCAGCGGCGGCCAGCAGCGTGGGCAGCCAGTCCTCGGCCGTCATGAGGCCGCCGCTCCACTGCCCGGCGAGCACCTTGCCCGGCCAGCGCACCAGCATCGGCACCCGGAAGCCACCGTCCCAAGTGGTGCCCTTCTCGCCGCGAAATGACGCCGTGCCGGCGCTGGGCCAGTGCGACAGGTTGACGCCATTGTCCGAGGTGAACAGCACGATTGTGTCGCCGGCGATGCCCAGATCGTCGATTGACTTTAGCACCTGGCCCACCAAGTGGTCCAGGTGCATCAGCGCGTCGCCGTAGCGCCCGTGCCCGCTCTTGCCCTCCCACTGACGGGAGACGTGGATCTCCTGGTGCATGCGCGAGGGGTTGAGCCACAGGAAGAACGGCTTGCGCTGCCGCGCCTGGTCGCTCATCCAGGCGAGCGAGCGCTGGAGCACCTCGTCATCGAAGGTCTTCTGGCGTTCGGCGCCCAGCATCCCGCCGTCCTCGATCACCTGGCGGCCCACCCGCCCCCAGCGCGGGTCGACGGTGGGGTCATCGAGGTCGGTGGCGCGCGAGGAGATCACGTTACGCGGGCGGCCGGCGAACGAGAGGTCCTTAGGGAACTCCGCCTGATCGGGCATCTCCATCATGTTGAGGTGATAAAGAAAACCGTAGAACACGTCGAAGCCGTGGACGGTGGGCAGGTGCTCGTTGCGGTCGCCGACGTGGCTCTTGCCGAACTGCGCTGTGGCATAGCCGCGGGCCTTGAGCAGCTGCGCGATCGTCGGGTCCTGGGCCTTGAGCCCCACCGGCGAGCCCGGCTGGCCCACCGAGGTGAGCCCGGTGCGTATGGGGTACTGCCCGGTGAGGAAGGCTGCGCGGCCGGCCGTGCAGCTAGGCTGGCCGTAATAGTCGCTCACCATGGTGCCTTCGGCCGCGATGCGGTCGATGTTCGGCGTGCGCACGGCGCCCAGGCCGCGGTGGTAGGCCGAAATGTCGAACGGCGAGACGTCGTCGGACATGATGACGACGATGTGGGGTCTTGGCTGCGCCGAGCCTTGCTGCGGCGCCATACCGAACAGCGCCAACAGCAGCGCAAGAATTACGAGCCTGGACATGCCCACCCCTCCAAAAAATTCCCAAAATGAGACGTTACTTCAGGGGCGGGGACGAAGGTTTACGAAATATTTCGAGGCCGGGACTTGCCGACCCGCCGCCACCCGGGGGCGCGGCCTAACCGCCTGGGCGTCGGCCGCAAACGCCTCGGACCAGCCGGTTGACGACCTGGAGCGCGGCGAAGCGCCGGAAATCCCGGTCGGCCGACCACAACTCGCGCACGCCGCGCGGCAGGCACAGAGCCGACTCGTTTCGCAAGCGGGTCGGGTTATCACCAGCCGTGACCAGCAGCGTCGCTGCACTATGAGGTCCGACTCCAAAGCGACCAAGAAGTCGAGGTGCCGCCAGCTTCGTCAAGCGGGTAAGCTGCTGGTCCAGCTCACGGAGTTCATCGTGCAGCGCGTTCCAACATCGTGCCAACAACCTCACCTGCAGGCCCAAGGACTCGATGAGCTGCCAGTGCTCCATCAGCTGCCCGGGCGCCCGCGCCAGCGCCAACAGCAGCGAAGCGCCCGGCGCGTTGAGTGGCGCCACGGTCTGGGTGCCGCACAGCTGCTGCGAGTGAACGTCCGATTGCAGCGGCGGCGCGCTGCCGCCGGCCGTCTTCAGCGCATCGTCCCGGATCTGCCGTGCCAGTGCCCGCACCGCCGCCAGCAGTTCGTCGTGGACCAGCCGATGGCAGTGATGGTGAAGACCAGGTAGCTGATCACCACGCTGTGCCGGCCCGCGCTGCGCGCACGGGCCTCGTCCCAGCGCAGCGCCCTCACGTGTACGCTGTGGTTGCTCTACGTGCGCAGGCGCGAGAGCACCTCGAAGGGCGCAGTGGCGTCGTCAAAGACGGCCGCATAGTTCAACAGGCCCTGCTGCGGCTGGACCACAGAGTGTTTGTCGCCCAGCAGCACCGGCGGCTGCGACAGCCGGTCAGCCTGCCACACCGTCACCTCGTCGAGGTGGCCGGGCACGATGCGCAGGACCACGCGGTGGTCGCCAGCGATGGGCGTCGGGCCCGCCGCAGCGGGATCGACCTTCACGCGCACACAGGTGGTCGATGCCGTGAAGCCGCGCGAGAGCGGACCCTCTAAAGGCGTCCAAGAGTCCTTCAGCGCGGCCTGCGGCGACAGCCGGCTTTCGGGGACGTCGAGCCAGAGGCGCTCGGTGACGCCGTCGCGGGGCACGTCCAGCGCCGTCTGCGCCAACGCCTGCTGGCAGGCAACGGCCAGCGGCCACGCGGCTAGCATGGTCGACAGGAGGCGGCGCAGGGCCCGGGGCTGGCGGGGTTGCGGTCGGTCAGGCACAAGGCAAGGCATGTGGGGGACAGGGCGATGCATCGCGCTGCGCGGTCATCACGCCCGAAGGCAAGGGAGTTAACCGAGCGCGGGCGCTGAAATGTTTCGTAATTTTTGCGCATGTGCAGGCCCGCAAGATACCCAATAGGCGGCGTCCGATCAGGAGCCGCGGCACGGGCCACCGGGCTGAACGGCACCGACATCTCAAACCTCAAATCCCCCATGCGCATGACGCACCTCCTTGCCCTGAGCCTGCTGTGCACCAGCCAGCTCGGTCACGCCCTGACCCCTATCGAGCCCGTCATACGCTACGACAGCATGCTCGAGGTCCACAAGGCACAGCAGCAGGCCAGCGTCCTGGAGTTCAACGACCCCGAGTGCGACCTTCAGGCGGCGCTGGAGCGGCACCTGCCGAAGAACGGCGCGAAGCTGGAATCCTCGCACGGCCTGATCCACACCGGCAAGGTCAAGCTGCGGCCGGAAGACACGCAGATGGTCGACCTGAACTACCGCATCGAAGGCTCGGGGCGAGGCGCTTCGGCCACGTCGGTGATCGTCGCCGACCTCGACGAGGACTTCCTGAAGCGCGATCCCAACGAGCCGAATGCATCGCGGGCCATGGCGTCGTCGCCCGGTGCCCTGGCCTTCTTCGCCGGTCTCAGGGCCGCGGTGGGCTCGCACGACATCGACAAGCGCATCGCGGCGCAGCAGGAGGTCGCGAAGAAGGCCGAGCGGCGCCAGGCCGACCTCGAGAAGCGTCGACACCAGCTGGACGAGGCACTCTCGGAGAGTACGCAGGACTTCAATAAGTCGGGGGCCGAATCAGAGAAGGTGAAGGGCGCGCTGGCAGAGATCCTGATGGAACGGAAGAACTGAGTCGATGTCGTCCAACCCCGGCGCGCCCACGCCGGCTCCCCTGCCCGGCCCCATGACGCCGCGCGCGCGATTGCCTCCGAGCCTGCTGGAGGGACTGGGCCTGCTGTGCAGCCTGCTGCTGCCCACCGTGCAAGCCGCCGACGCGCCCTCGCGCCTGTGCACAGGCTACGCCGGGCTGCCGCCGGTGGCCCGTGCCAGCGCTGACCGGCAGGCGCCTGCATTGCCACCGGGCATGGTGGCCTTGCCCGGCGGTCGCTTCACAATGGGCTCGGACCGCTTCTACCCCGAGGAGCGGCCGCTGCGTGAAGCCCAGGTGGGCCCGTTTGCGATCCAGCGCCACGAAGTGACCAACGCCCAGTTCGCGGCCTTCGTCGCCGCCACCGGCTACCGCACGGTCGCCGAGCGGCCGCTGGACCCCCGGCAGTACCCGAAGCTGTCGCAGCAGGAGCGCGAGCCGGGCTCGCTGGTGTTCCGCCAGCCAGCCACGGTGCGCGACATGGTCGACATCAGCCAGTGGTGGGCCTGGACGCCGGGGGCCTCGTGGCGCGCACCCGACGGCCCGGGCAGTTCGACCAAGGGCCGCAACAACCACCCGGTGGTGCAAGTGGCCCTCGAGGACGCGATGGCCTACGCCCGGTGGGCCGGTCAGGACCTGCCCACCGAAGCCGAGTGGGAGTACGCAGCGCGCGGCGGACTGGCGGGTGCCGACTACACCTGGGGGAACGACAAGCACGCCCGCGACGCCCCGGGCCGGCCGCTGGCCAACCACTGGCAGGGCATATTCCCGGTCAAGGACCTGGGCGAAGACGGCCACCGCGGCAGCGCGCCGGTGGGCTGCTACCCGCCCAACGGCTTCGGCCTGTTCGACATGGCCGGCAACGCCTGGGAGCTGACCCAGGACGACTACGCCGACACCCGCGGCCCCTATGCCGGGATGAAGGTGGCCAAGGGCGGCAGCTTCCTGTGCGCCGACAACTTCTGCGGCCGCTACCGGCCGGCGGCGCGCACGCCACACGGCATCGACACCGGCATGCAGCACGTGGGCTTCCGCACGGTGTGGCGCGGTGCGGCAGGCGCTGCGGCACGGCCGCCGGCACGCTGAACCCAGCAGCTCGAGGCGCTGCGACGAGACATGAGGCGCCTGCAGCTTGAGAAGGACCTGCTGAAGAAGGCGAATGAACTCCTAAAGAAGAACTGGGCATCGACCGGCAGGAGCTGACGAACCGGGAGAAGACGCAGCTAGTTGATGCCCTGAGAGCGATCTACACGCTGGCGGAGCTGCTCCGCGAACTGGACCTGCCACGCAGTTCCCATTTCTAACATCGGGCCCGGCTCGAGATGGCCGACAAGTACACCGACGTGCGCCAGGCCGACCAACATCTTCAAGCGCAACTTTCGCTGCTGCGGCTACCGTCGGATCCATGCCCCGCTGAACAGTCAATCCGTGAACATTTCGGAGAAGGTCATTCGCCGTCTGATGAAGCAGGAGTGCTTGGTTGCCGCGACGAGCAAGCGCCGTCGATACGGCTCATGCATGGGCGAGATCAGTCCCGTGCCCGACAACCTGCTGAACCGCGACTTCAGTGCCGATGCAACGAACGAGAAGTGGCTCACCGACATCACGGAGTTCCAGATCCCGGCGGGCAAGGTCTATCTGTCGCCCATGATCGATTGCTTCGATGGCATCGTTGTCAGCTGGTCGATCGGAACGAGGACGAACGCCGAGTTGGTCAACACGATGCTCGATGCCGCCATCGACAAGGTCGTTGCCAGCGGTGAACGGCCCGTCTTGCATTCGGGCCGCGGCGGGCAATATCGTTGGCAAGGGTGCCTGACGAGGATCGCGAAGGCGAGGCAGGTCCGCTCGATGTCGCGCAAAGGATACTCGCCTGACAACGCCGACTGCGAGGACTTCTTTGGCAGGCTGAAGATCGAGATGTTCTTCGCCCGCGACTGGCTCCCGACAACCATC
>JBBAPL010000152.1:0-12851 GCA_040400895.1 Aquabacterium sp. | reverse complement strand
AGCGCCAGGCGCCCTGTCTGTCAGTTTGTCGGCTTCCCGGACCTGTTGCTCAGCCGCGCCCGGCATCCCCCATGCGCGCCACTTGCCCGAACGGAAACCCGGGCGATGACAGCCCGCCGGGCTGCACCACCCACAGCACCGGAGACTCGGGTGGATGCCGCGGGAACGACCCATAGCCGTCGGTGAAGTACAGGCAAAGCGGGAACTGGCCGTTGAGCTCCTGCTGGTGCACCCAGGCGAAGAAGGGCTCGAAGGCGGTGCCGCCGCCACCGCGTGCCGCAGGAAGGGGCGCGTCGGCGCTGAAATCGTGGGGGCCGTACAGCTCTGCATCGGCATAGAACAGGGTGCCGCGGATCTGCGGATAGGCGTCGAGGATGCCTTGGATCTCACCCATGAAGGCGTCCAGTTCCGCGCCGCCGATCGAGCCGCTGGTATCAATGCAGATCGCCACCTGCACCGATTCGCCGACCACATCTTCCAGGTAGAGCTTGCGGTGGATGAAGCGGCGGTCGAAGCCGCCAAAGTCAAAGGGCGTGGCCACCATGAACTGCCACAGGATCTCGCGCCAGCTCAAGCTGGGCAGGGCTGCCGTGTCAAATTCGCGCACGCCATCCAGGCCGTTGCGGCCAAAGCCTTTGCCGATGCGCCGCGCCACTGCGCCGGCCTGCTGCATTGCAGCGCGCCAATGGCGCTGCAAGGTTTCGGCCTGGTTGGCAGTCAGGCTGCCGACAGCGTCGCCGTCCGCACGGCGGCCCGGCGTATCGCCATCGCCGACCCCATCGCTTCTCATCGGCAGCAGGTCAAGCAGGGTGATCTTCGGCACCTTTGCTTTGCCGGCGTTGAGCTGCTCGTAAATCTCTTCCACGCTCAGGTGCGCCAGCTTGGGCTCCTCGACGCCTCCGTCGGGCAGCTTGTAGGCCGTGTCCTGGCGGACCATGCCGTTGACGACGATGTCGGCCGCGATGTTCCATAGCGTTGGATCTCGCTCCCGCCGACGCGTGCCGTGCTGCAGCGCAGCATGCAGCAGTTCATGCGCGACCAGGCCGCACAGGCTGGCGGGGTCCTGTTTGTCGACAAACGCCGGGTTGAACCACAGCACCTTGCCATCGGTGGCAGCGGTGGGCACCGAGTCGGTGACCCGAAAATCGGCGAACAGCGCCAGCGTGCCGAAGAAGGGGTGGTCACCGCGAATGCGCAGCAGGGCGCCTTGCAGGCGCTTGGGGATGTCGCTGGCCATGTGGGTGGTGGCTAAACGCTGAAGATCAAATCGCGCATGTTCTTGGCAAAGTCTTTGAGCTCGGCATTGGCGCTGATCTGACGCGCCAGATCACCGAACTGGCCCTTCTCGCGCATCATGCGGAAGAGGTCGGTGGCGAAGAACTGCACCCACTCGGCACCGGCGCTGCGCACCAGCCAGGCCAGGGCATGCACGGCGCTGCTGGCGTTCTCCGCCCGCACGATCAGCCCCAGCACCGTGGCATAGCGGGCTGACGCCTCGGCGGGGAAGGGCGCCTTGCTCTTGCCGGCCAGGATGGATTCCAGGTCAGGCAACCCTGTGTAGACCGCGCAGAACGCTTCGAACTCGCCAGCCGCGGCTGGCCCCACGGCGGGCTCGACGGCCAAGCCTGCACCACGCAGCTGGTTGGCCATCAACCACGAGCGTGGTGATGGCCATGCCGGGCGTTGGGCATCGATCTGGTGCAGCAGGCTGGGCCTGAAGGCCAGGAAGGCCAGCACCTGCTCGCTCAGGCCCGAGCGCAGGCCCCAGGCTTTGAAGCTGTCGAAATCGGGCACCAGATCGAGGTGGATGAACCGGTTGGCCAATGCCGATGGCATTTCGAACACCGCCGCCCGGTCTGACTTGCGGTTGCCTGCTGCCCAGATGAACCAGCCATCGGGCACGCGGTAGCTGCCCACCTGGCGATCCAGGATCAGTTGCTGGGCGATGCCCTGCATGGCCGGTGGCGCCATGTTGATCTCGTCGAGGAACAGGATGCCCTTGCCGCCAGTGGGAAGGAACTCTGGCGGAAACCACCGCGAGACGCCGTTGTCGGCCACCGGCAGGCCGCGCAGATCGGTGGGTGCCAGCTGGCTCAGGCGCAGGTCGACCAATTGCAGGTCGTGCTGCCGGGCGACATCGGCCACGATGCTGGATTTGCCGATGCCGGGCGGCCCCCACAGCATCAGGCTGAGCTGGAGCTGCTGGTCGACCAGGCGGGACAGGTAGGGGGAGAGTTGTTCGGGTGTCATGGCTTTGTTGTGTCTTTATCGGGGACGTCGTGAGCCGCCCTGAGTCGGTTGATGCGGTGCACTCAGCCTCCAGCGCTGACCGCTCAATTCAGGTCTTCTCGAAGAACAGGTGCGTCGGGTAGCTCTGCCCTTCCACCACATAGCGCCCCTCGGCAAGATCTTGGCCCTGCCATGAGGGGGTTTCACCGAAGTTGAACCAGGTCACGTTGCCCTGTCCGGATCGGCTACCCGGCCTCGGGCTGTTCCAGTACCCAAAGCCTTGGTCCAACCAGATCTTGAGTTTTCGGCCGTCTTCCGTGCCGATTTCGAGCATCCGGGCATGTGCGGCTGACGGCTTTGGCAAGTTGCGAACCACCGCATCCATTCCGCAATGCTTGAAAGTGGCCTTGATGACCGCGTCTCGCACTGGCGTGTCCAACCAGTTGTGGAAGATCTGGCTCGGCATCGGAGGCTTTCGCACCTCCTCGGGCAGCGCGATGGTCACGATCTCGACCACCGGGTTGTCCCATCTCGCGTCAAGGCGCACCTTGATCGCGCTGATGAAGCTCACCAGCAAGGCCACTGGTAACGGCGCGTTGAGGTAGCGGTCGCGGTAGATGACGGTGCGGATGTCCGCTTCGCCCTCGACCAGGTGTCCGCTGACTGCAGCTTCGAGGCGTTGAAGCAGCTTCACGCCGAAGCGCTCGGCGGTGGTGTCCATTTCACCGCGGATCTCCAGCCGTCCCGCTTTCGGCGGCACCTCGACAGGCCTCTCCACCTGGAACAGCAGGGGTGCACCGATTGGACATGGCGTCAATAGTCGGCCGCGGACCAGCACTGACTGCGTCGGCTGGCCCCATTGCGCGCCAGGTACTCCGGTGGAATCGCCCTGCGAGGCCCAGGCGGTACAACGGTCGGCCGCCACCACTTCGGCCAGCGTCTTGCTCGCAGGCACCTGCGCCTCGTGGACGCCGATGCCTGGCCAATGCGTGATCTGCGCCAAAAAGTAGCGTTGGTTCTCGGTCAGCAGCGGCGCGCTGCCAGGCGGCAGGATCAGCTTCACAGCGCCGCGTTGTGCCCACTGCTGGACGAAGCGCCGGAGCGTCGCGTCGGCAAGATCCCAGTCCTGCGGTTCGCCTTTGAACAGGAGCCGGACTTCCGTTGCCCCGCCCTTGGAAAGTTCGCGCGTCACGGCCTCTGCAAGAGGTTGCACTTCCGCGTGGGAGGAACCTGCTCCAAAGAGTTCGTCTTCGGCCTGCAGCCTGAGTTGCTGCATCCATTCGCGATTCAGAAATCGAAGCGCTTCAAAGCGGTCGAGGTCAGCAAAGCGGAACCTCGTGTCGTAGTCCAGCAGACAGTGCTGGCAAGCGGTCTTGCAGTTTGCAGAACAGGCGCCTAGCCAAGACACTGCCTTGTCCAGCATTTCCGGCAGGCGGTCGGCCACCGAAGAACAATAGCCAGCTGCTGCATGGTCGTGCAAAACGATCACAAAGCCCTGGTCACGCATCGGATGGCGAATGGGCTTGACATCACAGCCAACTTCGCCGACCTCGACCCCAAGTTCAGATGCCACGGCACCACGGAGTGCCACTGCGATCGAGTAGGCGGCCACTTTGTCGGAGATGGGCAGCCCGTCCAAGCCGTTGAGCTGGAGTTCCAGCACGTCTGTCACTTCTTCCAGGCCGAGGTGAAGGTTGGGCTTGATCGCGCGCGAATAGTGGCTGCCCTTGCAGACGGCCGAATCGCCTCCCTGTGCGCCACGCAAGCGGTTGTGGGGTTTGCGGAAGGGTGCTGGCAAATGGATGAGCTGGGTTTCCGCCGTGGGGTCTTGATGCAGTGGCATCGGCTCGGCTCTTCCACACTCGAGGCAGATGGCATACCCCTTGCCATGTGCGCCTCCCGAGTGGTTGAAAACGCGGCCCGTCGTGCTGCTTCGGAAGCTGCCAAGCGCCGGGTTGACAAGCGGCAACCATTCGCCTTCGGCGTTGATCCAAGGCACCGACACGGGAACATAGGACTGTTCGCTGACGTCTGTGTGCGTCGGTGCATACAAGTCGACAGCAAACCCCGCAGGCTCCAGGTAAGTGAAGCGCTGATCCTCATGAAGTGCGGCACCGCAAGCTCCGCAGCGCGTGTGGCCATCGCGAGAGACTTCCGTGCCACTGGCTCCGCAGTGGCTGCAACGCCATGCTTGTCGAATGCTCTGGATCTGCTTGACATCGACGGATGCTGGGGCGTGCCAGTTCAGTGTGATGCCGGCCGACCGGTAGACCTGGCCGTCAATGACCACATCCGATCCGGGCGCATATTCACGCAGTGCGGTGACAGCATCACGGCTTGGCAAGTCGCGGTTGCGCATCTTGTTGTCCTCGCGTCCTGCCTGACCCTGCATCTTCTTCTGCTGGCTCAACGCTTCCATGTTGAGCATGTCGAAGGAAGTGACATTGGTCGGGAAGCCATACCCGGGCAGGAAGCCTCCGCTTGCGAGTTCACGCAGCAGGTATTCGTCAGTCAGGCGCTTTTTCTGGATCGCCAATGCACGGAAGGCCGGCTCCTTTGCGTGCTTCTTTTCGTCGAAGGCGCTGAGCTGCGCTGCGATACGGAGGTATTCACCAAACCAGCCGGAGGTCTTGCCGCCAAGCAACTTCCGCATCATCGCGGCAGTTTCCTTGGCCAGCGTGCTCAGCGGTACGCTGCTATCGAAGCAGGTCTGCCTGAGCAGCATTTGCAGTCCCGCACTGAGAGAGGGACTCTTGTCTGGGTCGAAGGATTCGACCTGTGCGATGAACTCCTCCGCGCGCGAAGCGCCGATGGGCAATGCCCACCACTCGAGGTTCAGCTTGTTCAGGTCCGCCTGGTCCCCGCCGCGTTTGACCGTCATCCACAGGAAGTCTGCGAGCAGCATCGCGTTGACGTGTCGCTGGACGATGACAGGGCTCTCCAGCTTGATCACCGGGGCTGGCAGTGGTGTCACGAAGGGCCACATCGGCTGATCGAACACCATTTGGTCATGCGGATTGTTCTTGCACACGGTCAGTGCGATCGACCTCGTCTCGCTGCGGCGTCCCGCTCGGCCAGCGCGCTGGAGGTAGTTGGACGGGTGCGGTGGCACGTTGTTCATCGCGACGACGCTGATGCCACCGATGTCCACGCCCATCTCCATCGTCGTGGAGCAGCTCAGCAAGTTGATATGACCTTCCTTGAACTTGCTCTCGTACTCCTTCAAGACCGCGCTTGACTGTTGTGCGGAGTGCTCGGCTGTGCGGTAGTAGCGGACGCCTTCGACGACCCGGTCGTTGATGTTGGTCCAAACGCCCTGGGCACGAAGCGCCATCACGCCGTCATCGGTGGAGAGCCAGCGACGCGCCGCCTCGACGCGTCGGCTCGGAGGCTCGAAGTCGGCACCCACCTTGTCCCAGGTCGGTACCAGTATCTTTTGGCACTGGATGGTCGACGCCTTGCGCTGGTGGCCAGGCAGATGAGGCGTGACGCCGCGCAGCGTCACATCCAGCACGCGTCGGGTGACTGGGCAGATCCACGCCTCGCCGATCAACCCGAAGGCAAGATCCTCGAGGCTGAGGTAACGGCCTTCCGTCGATTTCTGCAGCAGATCCAGGCGAACCAGATCGTCCCAGGCCGCCCTCAGCATGCTGTCGATGGCGTCCCGGCCCTCCGGAGTTTCTGGGTCCTTGTTGAATGTCGCAGCAAGCAGCCGGACCATGCGGTTCTGGACCCCAACCCTGTTGCTCCTGGGCCAACGCCGCCGGCTTCTGGTTTGCGGATCCTTGCTGTCAGGTGAGAGGAACTGTGCGCCGATCGCCTTTTTACCCACCCATCGGCGCCATGTGTCTTTGATCGCAAGGCAGGACATCTCCCGCACCACGAAGTCCAGCGTCAGTTTGAGGAACTGGCGCCATTCATCGACGGTCATCTTGGCGAGTGCAGCGACCTGCGGTGGCACTGCTGCCAGCTTGCCAAGCTTGGGGTACTGCACGGATACAAGCCCCATGGTCTCAAGGCTGTTGGCTCGCTTTGGGCGACGTGAGAACTCCCGGTACAGGAAGAGGCGAGCCAGTTCGATCCGCCCATTGGGTCCCTCGAACTCCTCCAAGCTCATGGCGCGGTAGTGGGTCAGCGCCCAGCGGTTGACGTCCGCCTCATGCGCGGCGAGATGCTCGGCCAATTGCTCGAAAGTGACCACACTGGGGGCCGATGCGTCTGCCACCCTCCGTTCCAGCAGTGCGATGGCCGGTTCAAGCGATGGATTGTTCATCGCCTTGAGCATCTGAATCTGCTCGGCCAAACCGGCATCGACGCTGGTAGTCGAAGTGGCTGCTGTGGCAAGCTTGCGGTACACAGCCGAACGCAGGCTGTTGCGCTCCGTGTCGCGTTGCAGCGCGGCAGCCATGCGGGCTGTACCCTGGCGGCTGTCGGTGAAGGTGATCATGCGCCGGCCGCGCATCGGCTTGTTGAGCGGGTCTTCTCCGTCCGAGCAGAACTCCAACAGCGTTGGAATCACCTGCATCAGCAGGAATGGTGCGCCGATGCGCGCCGACCGAAACATCGGCTGGCCCGTGCGATGCAGCCCGCCGCACTCCGGGCAGTTCAGCCTGCCGTCGGCCATCTCCTGCACCCGCAAGGTGACCCTGGCATCCCCGGACCTGTCGTCGAACAGCTGCGTGCCACGTGTGACGGTCGCTTCGGTTGTTTTTTGCAAGTGCCGGTTCGCGATCAGAAGAACCGCGCCATCCTCCACGTGTCCTTCTTCGGTGTCTTCATCTGCAAGCGCAGCCGCCACACCGTCATTGCTGCTGTCGGTGATCTCTTCAAGCTGAAACTCATCCGTCTGCTCGTCCACGTCCTGTCGCAAGTGGTGGCGGCCACTGGTGGGATCGCGAACGAGCCGAGACCAGAGGTAGGTCTCATTGCAGTCATTGCAGGACTTCAGCTCGTAGACCGGTGATCCGCAATCGCAGACCTCGCGCGGCTCGGTGTAGATCGCGCCGTAGCCCCAGTCTGGCGAGTCCAGTGCGGTGCCGGTGCGACAGCGGCAGGCCTGATCGCAACAGGCCCAAAGACCAGGAAGGACATTGTGAAAGGCATGCAGGCGCAAGGGAAGGTACGGCAATGCCTCTTTGCCGATGATCTGACGCGAGCGCGTCAACAAGTCCAACCAGCGCAGCGCGACATGCTTTGTTTCTGGCGTATGGTGTTCTTTCGGTCCCGCGATGACATCGCAGACGGCGCGCAAGGGCTGGGCCGGTCGCCCGCCGGATGCCGGTACGAACAAGCGCCGGATCTCCATCGCCGTCGGGTTGGCGCAGGCGCCGGCGAAGCGTTGGGCATCGTCGTCTGCTTCTATGGCCTCGAGCATGTCCAGCGTGGCGCCGTGCCAGGCTGGGTCGCTCGCAGGAAGCGCGGGCACCGTCCGCTGGCCTGAAACGACGTGCACCCGTTCTGGTGACACCCCGGCCAATCCTCCCAGGAACTCCTTGAGCTTCTGTCCGGCTGCGCCCTTGGGGTCACCGATGGTCGCTGATGTCGCCACAAAGCGCACGTTCGATGAATCCACACCGAAGCCATGCAGCACACGCCGCAGCAAAAGCGAAAGCTCGGCTGCCTGGGACCCGATGTAGCTGTGGGCCTCGTCGAGCACGATCCACTGCAGCTTGCCCTTCGACTGCTCGAGAATGGGTGCATCCTGCGAGCGCACCAGCATGTACTCCAGCATCGTGGCATTCGTCACAAGGATGGACGGTGGCGAGGACCTCAGGGTCTGGCGGTCGAGGACCTGATTGGGCTTTTTGGCCGCGATGTGCTGCGGATCCGGTCTTTCCGGTGTCTGACCGTTGTAGAGGCAGAAGCGAATCTTTCCTTCAAACGGAAATGTCCATGCGTGCAAGCGCTCCTGCTGGCTCTGAATCAGCGCGTTGAGCGGATACAGGAAAAGTGCTCTGACGCCGTTGATCGTCCCTCGGCTCGCTTCTGCCTCGCGCGCGAGCTGGTCCAGGATGGGGATCATGAAACACTCGGTCTTGCCCGAGCCGGTGCCACTGGTCACGATGACGGATTGTGGTTCCGGCCTGGCCAGCAACTCCCACGCTTCAAGCTGATGTCGGTGCGGTTGCCTATCGTGCGGGTAGCGTTCGTTGGATTCTTGGTCGAGTGCATGAACGAGACTGCGGCTCAGCAATGAGGGCGCAAGCGCGTCGAATCTGATGTTGGCGCTTTCCCAGCCGAATGTGGCCTCGAACACCGGCTCACCGACAAAGCATCCCGGCTCGCCCAGTTCCACTGAGAACCGATCGCTGAGGTACTGCCGCAACGCTGGGTTTGAGAATCCCAACGTGCTGATCGTTGCGCGCGCGGCGCGGGTTGCGAGTTCCGGCAACAGACTCGAAAAGTAGGGTGGCGACAACGACGAGACTGGCATAGTTCCGGCTTTTGTTTCAGGCACGTGGCCCGGTGATGTTCTTCAGAGGGATCAGCCCATCAATGCTCATGAGGACCTTGCACGCCTGCCTGAACGCCTGTTCAAACCAGATCGGATCAAAATCGCGCACCCGCTTGAGCAGCAGTCGGCAGTGGCGGTCGCTCCACCAACTGCTGCTTGTTGACGTAGCGGCCCAAATGGCACAGAGCATGGGCAGATTGGCGACCGTGCACTTGAAGTCGTCCATCCTTGGCCAGAAGAGGGCGACGAAGTACGGCGTCAGCTTCTGCTTGCTTTCTGGTGTGCAGGCCCGGTCGAAGGCAGGCAACGCCATTGCCTTGAAGAAGTCGCGGCCAGGCCAGAAATCGCGGTCAGCGTTGACCAGAAACAACTGGGCATTGACCAGAGAATCGGCGCCTTGCCAAAGCAGGTTGAGTTGATTGCGCGTCGAGATCTTGGTTGGGCCGGCAACCTCCAGCAGCCAGGGCGCGAGGGTTCCAGTGGCCGCAAACAGGACCATGTCCAACAGCGGCTCAAGGGTGGGAATCTCACTGCCGAGGAGCCTGAACCGTCCCTCGAGCGTCGAGGTGAAGACTGTCTTGCACAGTTCTGGCGGCAGCTGGGCAGCCCAGCGAAGCCAGAGGGTGCGAGCAACCGTGTTGAGGTCTTCCACTGTCGTGAGCTCTGGCATCCAGCCAGTCTCATCGCGAAATCTGTGCAACGCCTCTGCCATCTCCGCGTCGCTCAGCTCCGCACGCAGCAGAAAGGCCAGCACGGCCCTGGGCTGATTGGCGAGCATGCGCCAGACATCCAGCGTGGTCAGTGGGAGATGATGGAATGTCTGCCAAAGGCCCTCGAGCAACGGCCACGATGGATGGGAGAGGTCCTCAGCCATGCTTGCCAGGACCGAGTGCAGTGCATCGCATCGCTGGGTACGTGACTGGATGGCAATTGCTAGCGCCAATGCGTTGGCAGGCGCAGCGGTGTCGGCTGGTGGTGCGCCTTCCGATATGCCTTCTGGGTCCGGCGCCTCTGACCAGACCAAGGGTCGAAATTGCACCGATGAGTCCTCTGATGGATAGATCAGCCAAGGCGCCAGGGCAGGGTTGAGCGGCTGTGTCGACCAGCCCCCTGTGCGAACCCCCTCCGACAGGACAGGTTCGAGTTCGACTGTGTGTGCTTTGTTTCCCACCATCACGCTGGCGACGGCGCGAGCCTGGGCCAACACTTCGACGCTGAGAGCTGCCAATGACTTCAATGGCAGGCACACCATTTGCGCACCGGTTTCGAGCAGGGTGCCGTAACGGGCCACCATGATCTCCAACGAGCACTGCCCGCCGACCAGCAGACCAACCCTGACCTTGGCGTCGAGGTCGTCGAACAGGCCCAGCATCGATTCGATGTTGCGCCGCTGTTCAAGGAGTCGCACGTCTGCACGGCCGTTTGAATCGAGTGCGATCGGAATCCGGATCGTTTCAGCGCCCGCGCCAGAGCCCAGTGCCAACCGCATCTCGTATCGCTTGGGGTGCGATGGATTGGTGTCAAGAACCTGCAGGTGCAGACCAATCAGGTCGCGCAGGGTGATCTGCTTGCCTGCGCGCAGAACGGCCCCATCGGCGCCGATGAAGCGTCCACCTGTCACTGGGAAGGGCAGGCGCAGCGGCAATTCTGCCGATGACCCTGTCCATCGGACATGGATCTTGATCTCGGAAGGCGGCTCCTCAATGCATGAAAGCTGGATGATCTGCGTGTCCAAGCCTGCCTTCGCCACGTTGGCGCTGAATGTTGTGCGCTGCTCCACGCCGATGTCCACGCTGCCCCAGTTGATGAGACGTATCTCGCCCGTCACAACGGACGTGTGCGACACATACTCGATCCTCGCTTCGGGCGGCAGCACGAAGATCCGCTGGCGTGTCAGCAGGTCGCCATCTCCCAGGATGCGGACCTCGATTGGCCCTCGAGCTTCCCGTGGCGATACGGTTTCTTGGCCGCCCAGACGGATCCATTGCTGGCCGGACATCGGCACCTGGACAAGTTGATCGTCATCGGTGCAGTACAGCCGCGGTGCAGATCGGTCACGAAACACCGATCTGCCTTGTGCCTCTGGTAACCGCTGGCCTTTCCATTGATAAATCTGGCCCGTTTGTGCCACTTGACCGAGTCGGACGCGGAAGCGAAGTTCTCCCAGTACCAGCCACGCGTCCGCATGCAATCGGAAGATTCTGCGCAAAGGCATGCCGGAGATCACGAGGTCGCCAAGGAACTCCGCTGGTCGTTCAAGGCCGGCATCGATGGACCAAGCTTCTGGCAAGGCCACCCATGCGCTCGCTTGTGGCACACGTGCACCACCGGCAGCCACGAAGTGCAGATGCCCTGCGTCCCCCTCTGCGAATACCCAAGGATCCTCATCGGGCAAGGCGCTGCCGCCGGGTACGGTGATGCGTTCGCTCTGATTACCTTGCTGAGAGCGAAGCACCAAAACGTGTTCTGCCACTGCAGCCAAGCCACTGACGACAAGTTTGCGACCAGACAGGCTTGCAGTGGACTCCTGCGTGCCAAGTCGCACCCTGCCATCCACAAATGACTGGCGTTCGCTCGTCTCGAGATCGATGGAAAAATAGCGGGGCAGACTCTCTGCGTCAGCGAGCCCGAACAGTCCTACGAGTGCATCCGCAGGCACGCTGCTTGGGTGCGACAGATGGGACTGGATGATGAAGTCCCCGTTGGTTCCCGGTTTTGTCAGGCGACGCTCGACCTGAAACAGCGCACGGGCAGCCGCTGGCTTTTGGGATGCCGCCTCACAGATCAGGCCGGTCAGCAGAGCCTGAGCTGCCTCACTCTCGAGCGAGACCGGAAACCGCCTCCGCCAGTCGGGCAGCACACTGTCCAGGCGTGTGATGGGATCGTTCAGTCCCTGTAGCTGGTACTGCTCTTTGAACTGCAGCACAGCTTCCACGAAGCCCGCCAACAAGTCTGAAATCTCTGGTCGCCTGTAGGCCGCCGGAAGGTGGCTCTGACGTTCTTCCATCGCGCCAAACATCTGGGCGCGCGTCCAATGGTACCGAGCTCCCAACTTGAGAACTTGGCTCAATACGGTTGTCACCGGCCCAGCTCCCTGCGACAGCAGGCGCAATGGAATCCCGCCGTTGACGACAATGGAGCCGATGAAGCGCTTCCCGTTGTCCAAGGGACTCAACTGCCAGAACGCCAACCCGCGAACGACGAAGTGAGAGCGCAACAGTTGTGGGAATGCATCAGGATCCACCCCCAGTCGCGCAACGATGGGTGACCAATCCCAGATGCCCCCCCCGTACTCGCGCTTCCACCACTCTGACGCGAACAGCACGAAGGCGGCGGGTGGCCCAATGATGGGAGGCCGACCCAGGCAGCGGGTTGCCAGCGCATCCATGCCGCCGGCTATCGCGATGGTGTCGGTCAGCAATCTGCCCAGGTCTGCATACTCCGACGGACTCAGGTCGTAGGCAAACAGCAGGCGGCCGTCCGTCCGGTCGAGGCCGCGATTCTGGAGGAGCGAGACGAGCCACGCCGAGAGAGATTCAATGCTCACATGCTGCTCCTGATCAGACATCAGCAATGGCCATGGAGGCGCTCACAACGCCAGCAGCCGACCAGCGGCGATCTCAGCCGGCCTGACATGCGGCCCCCTTGCAATTTGCTCGAGTTGTTCCCTCGACAGGTCCGGTCGTTCCACCAGCGCCAGCTGGTGCGATTTGTCGCCGTGCGTGGCGGCCCAGTTCAGGAATGAGTCCGGGCAATCCGGCCGCTTCAAGATGTTCTTCAGCACACCCACTGGCAAGTCGAACAACAGGTTGGGCTCGGTCAGCAGCAGCAAATCAAACACTGGATTCAGAAAAAATTCGCCCGGAAACGTTGGTGCCAGTGCCAGCAGAACATCACGCGGTGTTTGAGGATGCAGGGCCACGTTACGTCGGGTGGGCTTGTCGGGTGACTGGGCCAACTTGGACAGCAAGGCGGCGTCTGCATTGGGGTGCAATGCAATCAAGCGGTTGAGCTTGAAGGAGCGAAAGGCGAAGCTGGCCAGGCTGGTTGAATCCAGGTCCCGGTTCTCCAGTGCCCTGAAAATGCCGGACTCGTCCATGGTCTGTTCTGATGTGGCAGGGCGGTTTCAAGCTTGAAGCGCGACGCCTCGGATGAAATCCGCTGTCAG
>JBBAPL010000151.1:0-12921 GCA_040400895.1 Aquabacterium sp. | reverse complement strand
CGCGCTGCTGCGCGCCATCGAGCTGAACGGCACCCAGGTCGAGAACAACCAGGCCGCCTTCGAATGGGGCCGCCGCTGCGCGGTGGACCTGGCTTCTGTGCAGGCGCTGTTCCAGGCGGCGCAGGTGATCCAGTTCGTCAAGCGGCCGTCGCTGGATGACATGGTGGCCAAGCGGGTCGACTTCCTCACCGGCTACCAGGACGCGGCCTATGCAGGCCAGTACGCCGACTTCGTCGCCCGTGTGCGGCAGGCCGAGGGCGCACTGAACAGCACCCGCCTGACCGAGGCGGTGGCGCGCTACCTGTTCAAGCTGATGGCCTACAAGGACGAATACGAGGTGGCCCGGCTGCACACCGACGCGGCCTTCACCGCCAAGATCGCCGGCATGTTCGAGGGCGACTACAAGCTGGTGCACCACCTCGCCCCGCCCATCCTGGGCAAGGTGGACGCACAGGGCCAGCCGGTCAAGCAGGCCTTCGGGCCATGGATGCGCCGTGCGTTCGGCGTGCTGGCCAAGTTCAAGGGCCTGCGCGGCGGCCCGCTGGACGTCTTCGGCAAGACCGAAGAGCGCCGCACCGAGCGCGCGCTGATCGGCGAGTACCGCAGCACCATCGACGAACTGCTGCGCGGCCTGACCGCCGCCAATTTGGATGCGGCGGTGGAGATCGCCCGCCTGCCCGAGGACATCCGCGGCTACGGCCATGTGAAGGCGCGCCACCTGGCGGCCGTCAAGCCGAAGTGGCAGCGGCTGCTGGCGCAGTGGCGTGCTGGGGGCGTGCAAGCGGCAGCCTGAGCGGTTGGAGGTGGTGGCATGAGCCTGGATCGGGTGGTCTCCTGCTTCCGGGACGGCGCGCTGCACCCGGAGCCGACCGCCCTGCTGCGCGAACCCTTCCGGCCGCTGGTGCAACACACTGAGCCGCGCTGCCTGGTGTTCGGCCTGGCGGACGGGCAGGAGAGCTCGCTGTTCTTCCGCTGGGTCACCGAGGAAACCGGCTGAGCCGGCCGCGCCCGATGGCCGGCATTGCCACCCTGCGCCGCATGCTCGCCAACCTGCGGGAGGGCCGGCCGGCCAATGCGGTGCGCACCGATGAACCTGTGCTGGCTGGCGCAGCGTTCCGGCAGCGCGTGCAGGCGCAGGCCGACACCGACGCCTGGTTGAAACCGCTGCTGCCAGCACTGCCCGCGCACCTGCATGCGGCGCTTCGGCAATGCACCGCCGTGCAGGGCGACACCGCCATCACCACCCTGCCCGACCTGCTGCAGCAGGTGGCCTTGCAGCGCGACAGCCTGCATGCCGAACTGGGCCGGGCCGGGCTGCGGCGCATGGCCGCGGAGCAGTTGCTGCTCGACGATCTGGCGGAGCTGCTGGCGCGGTTGCCACTCTTGGCGGAACCTGGCGCTGCTGGCGGCATCCCACACGGCCCCGCCTGATCAGCGCCCGCCGATGTTCACTGCCTTGCGCCAGGCCTGGCGCCGCTACCTCGACAGCCTGCCCCGCGACGACGAACCGCCGCCGCTGTCCGACGCCGCCATCCTGCGCGCCATGCACCCGCCGCACAGCGCCGCGGTGCAGCAGGCCTTTGTCGATCTGGCGGCCCTGGTCACCGCCCACCTGCCGCCGGAGGTGGCCGGCAAGGCGGCTTCCAACCTGGTGCGGCGGCTGAAGCCCGGCGTGTCGCCGCTGACAGCCCTGGTGGCCTGGGTGCGCGCCCACCATGGCCCGAAGGCCCGCAATTTGGGGCTGCTGGCGGTCGACTGGAAGGCCCGTGAGGAACTGCAGTGGCAGTCCGACCGCATCGCCAAGGCGCATGGGCTGGCGCCCGGCTGGGCCTGCGACTGGCAATCCGACACCAGCTGGCAAGGCTGGGAGGCCCGCAACGAGCAACCGGTGAGCGCAGCGCTGCGCAGCCTGGCCGCGCACCTGGCCACACAGGGCCTGCAGTTGCTGGTGGTGGGCGAGGACGACACCGTGGTGGCCCTGGCCGTGGCCGCCAGCCGCGCAGCCGAACTGGAGCACCTGTGCCAGGCGCTGTCGATCGCGGGCGATGCGCGTCCGGGCTGATCAGCCAGCGTGATCAGCCGGCTTTTGTGCCGCTGTACATGCCCTCGATCAGGTCCTTGTACTTGGCGTTGACCAGCGAGCGCTTGAGCTTCATCGTCGGCGTCAGCTCTTCATCTTCGGCCGTCAGGCGCTGCTCGATCAGGCGGAATTGCTTGATCTGCTCGACCCGGGCGAACTGCTTGTTCACCTTCTCGATCTCTTCACCGATCAGCGCCAGCAGCTCGGGCGCGCGGCACAGGCTCTTGAAGTCGCTGAACTGGACGTCGCGGTCCTGGGCCCACTGGGCGACGTTGTCCTCGTCGATCATCACCAGGCAGCTGAGGTAGGCGCGCTTGTCGCCGATCACCACCGCGTCGGTCACATAGGGGCTGAACTTCAGCTGGTTCTCCCATTCGCTGGGCGTGATGTTCTTGCCACCGGCGGTGATGATGATGTCCTTCATCCGGTCGGTGATGTAGAAGTAGCCGTCATCGTCGACCCGGCCCACGTCGCCGGTGTGCAGCCAGCCGTCGCTGTCGATGGCCTCGGCCGTCTTCTCGGGCAGGTTCAGGTAGCCGGCAAAACAGTTGCCACCGCGCAGCAGGATTTCATGGGTGACCGGCGCGATGCGCATCTCCACACCCGGGCCGGGCCGGCCGATGCTGCCGGGGCGCACGCCATCGACCGGCGTGATGGTGCCGCCACCGGTGGTCTCGGTCATGCCCCAGCCTTCGCGCAGCGGGATGCCCAGCGCCATGTACCAGCGGATCAGCTCGGGCGAGATGGGCGCGGCGCCGGTCAGCGCCATGTGCACCCGGTTCAGCCCCAGCGCCCGGCGCACGTTGTTGAGCACCAGCAGCCGCGCCAGGCTGTACTGCATGGCCAGTGCACCGCCCGGCTTCTGCCCGGTTTCGGCCAGTTTGGCCACCTGCTGGCCGATGCCGATGGCCCAGCCGTAGGCGGCGCGCTGGCTGGCGCTGGCCTCCTTCAGCGTGATCATCACGGTGGAGTACATCTTCTCCCACACCCGCGGCACGGCGAAGAACACATGCGGCTGCACCTCGCGCACGTTCTCAAACACCGTCTCGGGGTTCTCGACGTAGTTGACGATGGACGCACGGTAAATCGGCACGTACTCGCCGATCAAGCGTTCGGCGATGTGGCACAGCGGCAGGAAGGCCACCCGCTCCTCGTTGCCGGGCAGGCCCTCGAACAGGCCACCGTTGACGCCCGACAGCGTGGCGCACAGGTTGGCGTTGCGCATCATGGCGCCCTTGGGCCGGCCGGTGGTGCCGCTGGTGTAGACCAGCACCGCCAGGTCCTGCGCTCCACGGGTCTTCAGGCGCTGGTCCACCAGTTGCGGCTGGCGCTTCAGCTCGTCGCGCCCCAAGGCGCGCAGCGCGTCCAGGCTCATCACCTGCGGGTCGTCGAACTGGGCCAGGCCTTCCATGTCGATGACGAACACCTTGCGCAGGTTCGGCAGCGCGTCGCGCACTTCCAGCCATTTGTCGAGTTGCTCTTCGTCCTCGACGAACAGGTAGACGCTGCCCGAGTCGGCCGCCAGATACTGCAGCTGGCTGGCCGCGTCGGTGGGGTACACGCCACTGACCACCCCGCCCATGGTCTGCGCCGCCAGATCGGCCCACACCCATTCCCGCCGGGTGTTGGCCAGCACCGACACCACCTCACCCGGCGCCAGGCCCAGGTGCACCAGGCCGGCGCCGATCTCGCTGACGATCTGCCCCACGGCGTCCCAGGTGTACGACTTCCAGATGCCCAGGTCCTTCTGGCGCATCATCACCTTCGGGCCGTGCTCCTTCACCCGCAACCAGAACATCTGGGCGATGGTCTCGAACGGCAACTGGTCCAGCACCCAGGCCGGCCGGTCGGTGGTGGTGACGATGCGGTGTGGGTCGAGCACCGTGGCTGCGGTGGCCGGGCGGGAGGCGTCAACGGTGATCGTCATGGCGGTGTCGCTGATGGTGGAGGTTGCCAAGCAGGGGCCGCGGAACCGGCTTTGCCGGGCCGCTGGCGCCGCCCCCTGGAGGGGGAGCGCCGAAGGCGCTACGGGGGTGGGTCAATTCATCGCCACGTTTTCTTTTTCTTCCAACGGCGCTCGCCACGCACGCCGGCCTCCTTCATGCCGAGGTAGAACTCGCGAATGTCGTCCTTCTCGCGCAGCACCTCGCAGCGGTCTTCCATCACGATGCGGCCGTTCTCCAGCACATAGCCGTAGTCGGCGGCATTGAGCGCCATGTTGGCGTTCTGCTCGACCAGCAGGATGGTGGTGCCGCGCTCGCGGTTGATGCGCACCACGATCTCGAAGATCTCCTTGGTCAGCTTGGGGCTGAGGCCCAGGCTGGGTTCGTCCAGCAGGATCAGCTCGGGCTGGCACATCAGTGCGCGGCTGATCGACAACATCTGCTGCTGGCCGCCCGACAGCAGGCCGGCGTCCTGCGCCTGGCGCTCGCGCAGGATCGGGAAGTAGGTGTAGACCTGCTCCATGTCGCGGGCCACGCCGTCCTTGTCGCTGCGGGTGTAGGCGCCCATCAGCAGGTTGTCCTTGACCGACAGCAGCGGGAACACCTCGCGCCCCTCGGGCACATGGGCCAGGCCGCCGCGCACGATGGCGGCCGGGTCGTTGCCGGTGATGTCGGCACCCTTGAAACTGATGGTGCCGCGGGTGGGGTCCAGCACGCCGGAGATGGTCTTCAGGATGGTGCTCTTGCCCGCGCCGTTGCTGCCCAGCACGGTGGCGATCTCGCCCTTGCGCACCTTCAGGCTGACACCGCGGATGGCCTTGATCGGGCCGTAGGCGCTCTCGATGTTGGCCACCGACAGCAACACGTCTTGTTCGGCGATGCTCATTCAGGCCGCCTTTCTGCGCAGGCTGGAGACATCGTCCACCGAGCCCAGGTAAGCCTCGATCACGCCCGGGTGGCTCTGCACCTCGGCCGGCGTGCCCAAGGCCAGCACCTCGCCCTGGTTCATCGCCAGCACCCGGTCGGACACGCGCGAGACCAGGCTCATGTCGTGTTCCACCATCAGCACGGTGATGCCCAACTCGTTCTTGATGTCGTGGATCCACCAGGCCATGTCGGACGTCTCCTCGACGTTCAGACCCGACGACGGCTCGTCCAGCAGCAGCAGCTTGGGGCCGGTGCACAGCGCGCGGGCCAGCTCGACCACCTTGCGCTTGCCGTACGGCAGGCCGGCGACGAAGGTGTCGCGGTAGTGCTGCAGGCCCAGCAGCTCGATCACCTGCTCGGCGCGCAGCCGGGCCGCCAGTTCCGCCTGGCGGGTGGCTTTGGTGAAGAACAGGTTGCTCCAGAAGCCGGCGCCGCGGTGGATGTGGTGGCCGATCAGCATGTTCTGCAGGACCGTGGCGTTCTCGAACAACTCGATGTTCTGGAAGGTGCGTGCGATGCCGAGTGCGGCGATGTCGTGCGGCGGCTTGTCGCTCAGCAACTGGCCCTCGAAGTGCAGCGTGCCGGTGGTGGGCGTGTAGATGCGGGAAATCAGGTTGAACACCGTGGTCTTGCCCGCGCCGTTGGGGCCGATCAGGGTGAACACCTCGCCGCGCTGCACGTCGAAGCTGACCTTGTTGACGGCCAGCACGCCGCCGAAGCGCACGCTCAGGTCGCGCGCGCTGAGCAGCGGGGTTGTGGTGTCGCTCGGGGTGGACGTCACTTCAGGCGCTCCGATTTCGCATAGGTCTTCTGCCGCTTGAACATGCCCTTGCGGTAGAACGGGAACAGCTGCAGCCAGGTGCGCACCTTCAGCCAGCGGCCGTACAGGCCATGCGGCTCGAACAGCACGAAGGCCATCAGCACCACGCCGTACACCACCGCCTGCAGGCCGGCAGCCTGGCCGATGGCCGGCGGCAGCCAGTCCTTGCCCAGGGCGATCAACTGCGGCATGGTGATCAGGAAGATGGCGCCCAGGAACGCGCCGTGCACGCTGCCCACGCCGCCCACCACCACCAGCAGCAGCAGGTCGACGCTCTGCACGATGCCGAACTGGTCGGGCGAGATGAAGCGCAGCTTGTGGGCATACAGCGCGCCGGCGAGGCCCACGATGGCGGCCGACAAGGCAAACGCCAACGTCTTGTAGCCGGCCAGGTGGATGCCCATGCTCTGCGCCGAGATCTCGCTGTCGCGGATGGCGATGAAGGCGCGCCCGGTGGCACTGCGCAGCAGGTTCAGCACGCCCAGCGTCACCAGCACGGTGGTGCCCAGGGCGATGTAGTAGAACGCCTCGCTGCTGGCGAGATCGGCACCGAAGAACTGCGGCGATGTGACCGACATGCCGGCATTGCCCTTGGTCACGCTTTCCCAGCGGGCCAGCACTTCCTCGACGATGAAGCCGAAGCTCAGCGTGGCGATCGCCAGGTAGATGCCCTTGACCCGCAGCGCCGGCAGCCCCACCACCACACCCACGGCCGCACTCAGCCCGGCGGCCATGGCCATGGTGACCGGGAATGGCCAGCCCTTGGCCGACAGCACCGCCTGCACATAGGCACCCACGCCCAGGAAGGCGGCATGGCCGATGGAGGCCAGGCCGGTGAAGCCCGACAGCACCATCAGCCCCAGGCCGGCCACCGCGTAGATCAGCACGAAGCTGATCTGCGACAGCCAGTAGTCCCCCGCCCACAGGGGCGCCACCAGCATCGCCACCATCAGCAGCCCGTACCAGAAGGCCTGGCCGCTGTGCTTGACGATCTGCAGGTCTTGCGCGTAATCGGTCTTGAAGATGAATCGCATGGCTCAGACCTTCTTGCGCATCGCGCCGCCGAACAACCCGTTCGGCTTGACCACCAGCATGATCAACACCACCACATAGGCGGCGATGTCCTTGAAGCCTTCGGGCAGGTAGAAACCGGCAAAGGCTTCGACCAAGCCGATCACCAGGCCGCCGACGATGGCGCCTGGCAGGCTGCCGAAGCCGCCCACCACGGCCGCCGGAAAGGCCTTCAGCCCGATGAAGCCCATGTTGGCGTGCACGAAGGTGACCGGCGCCAGCAGCAGGCCGGCAATGGCCGCCACTGCTGCCGACAGGCCCCACACCAGCCCGTTGATGCGCCGCACCGGGATGCCCATGTAGTAGGCCGCCAGCTGGTTCTGCGATGCGGCCTGCATCGCGATGCCCAGCTTGCTGTAGCGGAACATCAGGTACAACACCAGGCACAGCACCGCCGTCATGCCGATCACCGCCACCTGTTCCAGGCTGATGACGGCGCCGCCCAGGTTCACCACCTGGCCGGCATACGGCACCGGCAGCGTGTGCGTCTCGGTACCGATCTCGGGGATCATCGAGATCAGGCCGCGGGCGGTGTAGCCCACGCCGATGGTGAGCATCACCACGGTGAACTGCGGCTGGCCCAGGATGGGCCGGATCACCGCACGCTCCAGGCCGATGCCCATGAAGAACATCAGCACCACCGCCAGCGGCGCGGCCAGCCAGAACGACCAGCCGAAGATCGTCATCATCACCAGGCCGCCAAAGGCGCCCAGCATCATCAACTCGCCCTGGGCGAAGTTGACGGTCTCGGTGGCCTTGTAGATGAGCACGAAGCCCAGCGCAATCAGCGCGTAGATGCATCCGAGCGAGATGCCCGAAATCAGCAGTTGCACGATGGCCAAACGGGTCTCCTGCAGCGGCCGGGTGGCCGTTGGGTTGACAAGGGTGGTGGGGGACGGCGATCGCCGACGACAGCGCGCAGCATAGTGCGCACGAATGGCGCGTGTCTTGTGCCCAGATGCTGCCAGCCCGCACCGGTGGCCCAGCCTCGGGAAAGCCCCTGGTCACCGACGCCGCATCAGGGCCACCACCACCACCACCACCACAGCCCCAGTGCGGCGGCCACCAGCCACAGTGCGACGATGGCCACGCCAGCGGCCAGGCTGCGCGGACGCGCCAGCATCTCGGCGGCCTGGCGCCGGGCATCGGCCAGCACCGCGGGCCGTGCCGGCGGTGTGGGTGGCCTGCATCCGCGCCGCCAGGTGGGTGCTGCAGCGCATGCTGGCTGCTCAGACAGGTTCGACCGTCACCCCCACCGTTGGCGGCGCGGTGCCGCCACCGCGGATCACGCCACGCAGCGGCGCGACGTCGGCGTAGTCTCGCCCCCAGGCCAGGGTGACATGGTCCCGCCCGACGCGCACGTTGTTGGTCGGGTCCAGCGCCACCCAGCGGTGCAGCGGACACCACACCGCCACCCAGGCGTGGCTGGCGTCGGCACCCACCAGGCGGGGCTGGCCCTCGGGCGGATGGGTGAGCAGGTAGCCGCTGACATAACGCGCCGCCAACCCCAGGCTGCGCAGCGCGCCGATCATCAGGTGGGCGAAGTCCTGGCAGACGCCCTGCCCCTGCGCCAGCGCCTGCAGCGCGTCGGTGGCCACATCGGTGCTGTGCGGTTTGTACTCCATGCGCTCGTAGACACGTGTCATCAGCGCTTGCGCCCCCTGCAGCAAAGGCCGGCCAGGGGTGAACAGGTCGCGCGCAAAGGCCGCCAGTTCAGGCGCGTGCGGTGAAAACTGGCTCGGCAGCACGAATTCCACCGCCTCGGGTTGGGTGACACCGGCGCGGTAGCGCAGTGCAGCGACAGCCTCTTCCCAGGGTGGGCTGTGGGCGTCTTCAAGCGGCGGCAACGTGGTCAATAGGACCTGGAAGCGGCTGGTCACCGTCAGCCGGTCATGCACCCGCGAATGGCTGAAGCCGTGGCGCCAGTTGCCGAAGGCGTCCCGGCTCTCCTGCACCGCGCTTTCGGGCAACGGGTCGATCTGCAGGTCCCAGCGCTGGACCTTCTGCACCTCGGTGTCACGCGGACGCAACCAGGCGCTGTGGTGGGCCACCTCCACCGGTGCGTCATAGTCGTAGCAGGTTTCATGGGTGACCTGCAACTGGCGTGGCCCAGGCGGTGGCTGGCGGCGATGCACCTGGGGTGGCAGCGCGGCACCACCCTGGCTCTGGCTCTGGCTCTGGCTCTGGCCATGTTCCGGCTGCGCCGCGCCGTCGTCGGATCGCACCGGCGGGTTCATTGCCACACCGTGCGGTCGCGCGATTCCACATGCGCAAACAGGTGGCGGCTGATCTGGTCCGACAGGCCACGGGCGGCGCCGCTGCAGTCGCGCAAGGCGTCGATCAGCTCGGTGTGGCGGCCCTTGTCATCGGCGCGTGCCAGCCGGGCCAGCAGCCAGTCTTCGGGCAGCGGCAGGTCGCGTGTGACCTGATTGACCCAAATCGGGTCGTGCCGCGCCAACTTGCGCAGACGGTCGCGCATGGTGCGGGCCACCCAGGCCAGACTGCGCGGGTTGTCGGTGTCCATGGCCAGCAGGTGCAGCAGCGGCAGCACCTCACGCCGGCCCTGGAACTGCGCGCGGTAGGTGATCACGCTGTCGAACAGGCCCAGCAGCAGCGCAAAGCCGTCGTCGGCCTCATGCACCTTCAGCTCGAAGCCCAGGCCCAGCGTGTGCGACAGCATGTCCAGCCGCTCGATCTGCCGGCCCACGCTCAGCAGGCGCCAGCCGTCGTCGCGTGTCATCCGGTCGGTCTGGGCGCCGGTGATGGCGGCCAGGTGGGTGGTGGCGCGCGCCAGCACGCCCAGCACATCGGGCACCGGGGCATGGCCTTCGCCCAGGGACAGCACCACGCGCAAGTGCTGCTCGAAATGGTCGCCCACCTCGTGGATCAGCTTCCAGTGCTCGGGCGACAGCCGCTCACGCAGGGCCTGCGCGCACTGGCGCAGGCTGCGCAGGCTGTGTGCCACGCTGGTGGTGGGCCCGCCGACGGCGGCGTCCACCTGCACACCGGGATGGCGCGGCAGCAGGCCATGGATCAGCGCGCGCTCGAACACCCGCGGCGCCTTCAGCACGCCGGGCACGCCCGCGCCCACCAGGCCATGGAAGCGCGCCAGCCGGTCCAGCATGCGCAGCACCGGGTCGCTGCCTTCGCGCACCATCTCCAGCATCAGCCGCACCAGGCGCACCGAGTTCTCGGCCCGCTCGGTGTAGCGCCCCAGCCAGAACAGGTTCTCGGCCGCGCGGCTGCTCACTGCGCGGTGCACACCGCCCAGTTCTTCGGCCGTCAGCGGCTTGGGCAGCAGCGAGCTCTTGTCGACCGGGCCGTGCGCCACCACCCAGGTGTCGACGCTGGCACTGCCGTGCTGCATGCTCAGCCAGGGGTCGTGCGCGCTGCCGGGCTGCTGGCCGCTGCGGTTGGCCACGCGGGTCAGCGCGCCGGGCAGCACCTGCCAGCCGCCCTGCCCGTCGGCCAGGGCAAACACCCGCATCACCGCGGCGCGCGGGTGCAACTGGCCGCCGGGGTCGCCCGGGTCGCTGGTGCCCGGGCCCCACACCGGCGTCTCGCTGGGGCGCACACGCGACTGCAGGGTGTAGGCGGCGGGGTCGGCGTCAATGCGGTCGCGCAGGGCGCGGCGCTCGGCATCGCTCATCAGGGCGGCCACCCGCGGGCCGAAGCCGCTGTCAGGAAAGGTGGGCGCCACCACGAAGTTGGCCAGTGCTTCGCGCTGGTGGCGCCACACGGTGGACTCGCCGCACCACCAACTGGTGGACGCGGGCAGCAGCAGGTCTTCTCCCAGCAGGCGCTCGGCCACGCCGGGCCAGAAGGCGGCCAGGCCGGGGCTTTCCAGCACGCCGGCGCCGGGGGAGTTGGCCATCACCACCTCGCCGGCACGCAGCGCCTGCAGCAGACCGGGCACGCCCAACTGGCTGTCGGGCCGCAACTCCAGCGGGTCGAGGAATTCATCGTCCACCCGGCGCAGCAGCACATGCACCTGCTCCAGGCCGTGCAGCGTCTTCAGGTACAGCTTCTTGCCGCGCACTGTCAGGTCGCTGCCCTCGACCAGGGTGACACCCAGGTAGCGGGCCAGGAACACCTGTTCGAAGTAGGTTTCGTTCAGCGGGCCAGGCGTCAGCAGCACGATGCGGCTGCGCTCGCCGGCGGGGCTGGCGCGCACCAGGCCGTCGAGCAGGCTGCGGAAGGTGGCGGCCAGGCGCTGCACCCGCAAGTCGGCAAACTGGTCGTGGAACTGCGGGCCGATGATCAGGCGGTTTTCCAGCAGGTAGCCCAGGCCCGACGGTGCCTGCAGCCGCTGCGCCAGCACCCGAAAGCCTCCTTCTGGCGTGCGGGCCAGGTCGAAGGCGGCGATGTGCAGCCCGCCGCGGTCCGCAGGCCACAGGCCGCAGGCCGGTCGCAGGTAGTGCGGATGGGCAAACACCAGGCTGGCTGGCAGCAGTGCATCCCGCAGCAGCGTCTGCTTGCCGTAGATGTCGGACAGCGTGGCGGCCATCAGCCGCGCGCGCTGGGTGACGCCGGCTTCGATCAGCGCCCATTCGTCGGCCGGCACGATGAAAGGCAGCAACTCCAGCGGCCAGGCGCGCGGGGTGTCCACCCCTTCGGCATAGACGTTGTAGGTGGCACCGTCTTCGCGCACGCGCGACTGCACCCGCTGGGCGCGCGCGGCCAGGTCGGCCCAACCTTCCGTGCCCAGGGTCTGGAAGAACTGGTGCCAGTGCGGCGCCGGGGCATGGCTGGCCGACGACGCCGTGCCCGAGGCGGTGGCGCACCACTCGTCGAAGTGACCGGGCGTGGCACGGCGCGTGACCGACGCCACCAGGCTGGCGGCGTCGGGCAGATCGTCGTCGGCCAGCAGACTGCTTTGCATGCCAGCATCATGCCCGGGATGCGGCGGCTTTTCTCGCGTGGCCATCCCCGTGAACGCGCACTAGCGGTGGACGACGACCGACATCAGGCCGTGCGCAGGTCCAGCGTGAACGGAAACTCCAGGCTGCGCTCGGGCTGGCCCACCACCATCTTGCCGGGTGTGTGGCCGAGCGTGAAGAAGCGCGCCAGACGCCGGCTCTCGGCCTCGAAGGCATTGACCGGGAAGGTCTCGTAGCTGCGGCCGCCCGGGTGGGTGACGTGGTACTGGCAGCCGCCCAGGCTGCGCTGCATCCAGGTGTCGACCAGGTCGAAGGTCAGCGGTGCGTCGATGCCGATGGACGGGTGCAGCGCGCTCGGCGGCAGCCAGGCGCGGTAGCGCACACCCGCCACGAATTCACCCGTGCGGCCGGTGGGCTGCAGGGGCACCGGCACACCATTGCAGGTGAGCACATGGCGCGGATTGACCAGGCCGGAGACTTTGACTTCGATGCGCTCGACCGACGAATCGACATAACGCACGGTGCCGCCCGACGAGCCTTCCTCGCCCATCACATGCCAGGGCTCGAGCGCACTGCGCAGCTGCAGGTGCACGCCCTCGGACGTCAGCTCGCCGACCTTGGGGAAGCGGAACTCGAAGTGCGGCGCAAACCACGCCGCCTGGAAGCCGTGCCCGGCTTCTTGCATCTCAGCCATCACATGCGCGAAGTCCTGCCAGACGAAGTGCGGCAGCAGGAAGCGGTCATGCAGCTCGGTGCCCCAGCGCACCAGCTCCTGCCGGTAGGGCTCGGTCCAGAAGCGGGCCACCAGCGCGCGCAGCAGCAGCTGCTGCACGATGGACATGCGCGCATGCGGCGGCATCTCGAAGGCGCGCAACTCCAGCAGGCCCAGGCGACCGGTGGCCGAGTCGGGCGAGTACAGCTTGTCGATGCAGAACTCGCTGCGGTGGGTGTTGCCGGTGATGTCGACCAAGATGTTGCGCAGCGAGCGGTCGACCAGCCAGGGCGGCATCTGCTGGCCATAGACGGCCTTGCTCTTCTCGATCTCGCCGAGCGCGATCTCCAGTTCGTAGAGCTGGTCGTTGCGCGCCTCGTCCACCCGCGGCGCCTGGCTGGTGGGGCCGATGAACAGTCCGGAAAACAGGTAGCTCAGGCTCGGGTGGTTGTGCCAGTAGGCCAGCAGGCTGCCCAGCACGTCGGGCC
>JBBAPL010000150.1:0-13079 GCA_040400895.1 Aquabacterium sp. | reverse complement strand
AAGAACGGCGACCTGCCGGCGGCCTGCGTCAAGATGACTTGGCCGGACGCATACGGGCGGTCTACCCCGAGTGCACGTCCGGTTCGGCGCACAGGCGACAGGCGCGCGGCTGGGTGATGCCCAGAATCGCCAGGCGCTGCCCAGCCTTGCCCCCCTTGCCCCCCTTGGCGCCCTTGCCAACCCGAGCGAACGAGCCACAGCCCACCCACAGCGCACCAGCCACCCATCGAACGCCCGCCCGGCACCCCCACCGCGAGACTCCACCATGCTGCACTGGACCATCGGCGATGTTCGCGTCACCCGCATCGTCGAGATCGAATCGACCGGCGGTTCGCGCTTCATCCTGCCCGACGCCACGCCCGAAGCCTGCGTGCCGATGCGGTGGATGCAGCCGCACTTCTGCAGCCCCGAGGGCAAGCTGCGCATGAGCGTGCATGCTCTGGTCATCGAAGTGAAGCAGACCAACGGCACGCGCCGCATCGTGGTCGACACCTGCATCGGCAACGACAAGCCGCGCGCCATCCCGGCCTGGAACCACCTGCAGACCCGGTTCCTCGACGACCTGGCAGCCGCTGGCTACCCGCGCGAGTCCATCGACACCGTGCTGTGCACCCACCTGCATGTGGACCATGTGGGCTGGAACACGATGTGGTCGGGCGGGCGCTGGGTACCCACCTTCCCCAACGCCCGCTACCTGGTGCACGCCCGGGAATGGGCCTACTGGCAAGCCGAGGCCGAGGGCGAGCACCGGCAGATCATGAACGACTCGGTGCAGCCGATCGTCGATGCCGGCCTGATGGACGAGGTGGCCACCGACCACCGCGTCTGCGAGCAGGTGCAACTCGAACCCACGCCCGGCCACACGCCGGGCCACGTGTCGGTGCGCATCACCTCGGGTGGTCAGCGAGCCTTGATCACCGGGGACTTCATGCACCACCCCTGCCAGATGCAGCGCCTGGACTGGGGTAGCACGGCCGACTTTGACCCCGCTGCGGCCAAGGCCACGCGCGAGCGCATGCTGGCGCGCCTGGCCGCCGACCAGACATTGGTGATCGGCACCCACTTCACCACGCCAACGGCCGGCCGGGTCAAGCCCCATGCCGAAGGCGGCTACTGGCTGGACGTGGCCCTCGGCTGAGGCCGGCGCGCAGTTATCCACCGTGTCGCGCTGGAACCGCGGCGACGCAGGCCGGCGGGCGCAGTCGCCTGCTGCCATGGGGCACAGGGTCTGCGCCATATGATGGCCGAACCACCCACAAGGAGACTTTCATGAAGCTCACCGGGCGCTGCTACTGCGGCAACATCCAGTACGAATTCGAGGGCGAGGCGCAAGGTGCGCTGCAGTGCCATTGCCGCGAATGCCAGTACATCACCGGCGGCAACCCGAACGTCATCATGGTGCTGCCCGAATCGGGCTTCAAGTTCACCCGGGGCGAGCCGGCCAGCTACGCGCGCAGCGACCTGGAACGGCCCGTGACCCGCTACTTCTGCCCCCATTGCGGCACCGGCATGGGCACCCGATCACCGGCCCGCCCGGGCTCGTTCATCCTCAAGGTTGGCACCCTGGACGACCCGTCGGTGTTCCAGCCCAGGCTGGCGATCTTCACGGTTGACAAGCAGCCGTTCCATCAAATTCCTGAAGGGCTGCCAGCGTTTGAGAGGCGGCCGGGGTGAGGGGCGAGGTCGGGCATTGGCAGCGGTTTGGCGAGGGCCGCTTGGTGCGCGACTTGGATGCGCATGCGGTTGACGGCTGGATGGCAGATTCCACCAACTCATTTTGAAGTCCGCTTGAGACTGGTCAGAGTCACTCGTGCCCATCGGCCGAATGTCGGTGGCCGCCAAAAGCTGACTTCCGCCTCGGCGTCAGCTGGTCGGCAGCTACCCCCAGGAAGCCGCCCTTGATCCTCTCCATGAAGGACCAGCGGAGCTGCGCGTCGATCGCCGGACGCAATGACCGCCCCCCTTGCCGACGACCGCCGGCACCCGACTCTGAGCCGTCATCCGCGGTCTCGAATTCGCCAGCCTGAAGCTGCCGGGCAGACCAAGGCGAGACCCCCGGACGTGGTCCCGCGACGGAGCGCACACATCGGTAGGCGGTTCGCGCGGCGATTGTTGCGCGGGGCACGGCTTGAGACCGTGCGGGCTCACCTCAGCGACAGCCCATCGCGAAAGGCATCTGCCGGTAGTCCCAGCGGGTTCCGGATGGCGCCCCGGTCCATTCAGAGCGCCACCGCCCGGAGCAAACCACGCTTTAGCAGCTGGTTCGGCAGCACGCAGCCAGCTTCATCGCCCACACCAAAGCCGGCACGGGTGCCGAGCTCTGCACAGCTTCGTCAAGGACGTGTTCGACGCCTTCTTGGAGTGTGGCACCCTGACCCACGGCTTCCTGCGACTGCGCTGCGGCGAATGCGGCCTCGACAGGCTGCTGGCCTTCAGCTTCGAGCGGCGTGGCATTCGCTCCTCATGCGGCGCGCGGCGTATGTCGCAGACCGCGGCGCACCTCGTCGACCACGTCATGCCGCATGTGCCGTTGCCGCAGCGGGTGCGGTCGCTGCCGATCCCGCTGCGCTCGCTGCTGAAGCGCCTGCGTCGCGCCGGGCCTGCGCATCGTCAAACCAAGGGGAGCCGCGCTGCAGTCAACGGCCTGCGATCAGGTCAGAATGGAAGTGCGCCGGCGCTGGCGCTTGCGAGGTAACCCCATGGCAGACCCCGTCGAGCAGAACGAGCCACCCAAGAAGGCGCTGGGCGCCTTCAAGATCTGGACCGCCAACAACGACGGGCAGTTCGTCAGTACGGTGCCGAAAGACACCACCGACTTGCCCGCACCCGATCCGGCCGCCGATGCAGCGGTCGACATCTATATGGCCCCGACGGGCCAGCCGACGGACGACCAGTCCAGGCTGTACGACGACGTCAACAGCGTGCTGGAGGTCGTCAGGCGCCTGTACCTGGCCGATGGCATCCACCCCAACAAGGCGAAATTCCGGGCCTACTACGTGCGCATCTTCCGTCTGGCCCAGGTCGGCCTGACGGGCACCGACCCGTCGCCCAAGCAGTCCAAGGCCACGCTGGAGGCCCTGAAGGGTTCGCTGCTCGACGACGAAGGCCTGACCGTAAAGACCAAGAACCTGTCGGCATTGGGAGAGACCGCCTTGACGCTGTCGCTACCCCTGGCCATCGTCTACTTCGTGCTGCTGGTCGTGGGACCCGGCGACGTGGACAAGCTGCTGACCACGCTACAGATCTCCCGCACCGCGATGGCGAACTTCATGCTGCTGTGGATAGGCTGCTTCACCGGCGTGTGCCTGTCCTATGGCGTACGCACCAGCACCCTAACTCTGACCGACTTGGTCACACCCGGTCCGGACCGCCTGTCACCTGGCATGCGGCTGCTCTTCATCGGTACGCTGACCATGTTCTTCGGCCTGCTCTTCGTTAAGAAGGTCATCGAGGTCAAGATCGGCAGCTTCTCGACGGCGGACATCGAGACCGATCCTGGCCTGGCCTTCGTGATTGGCACACTCTTCGGCCTGGGTGAAGCCATGCTGCCCGGCCTGGCCGGCAAGCGCGCCGAAGCCTTCTTCAAGGGGCTTCAATGAACCACCAGATCGAACACCTGCAAGAGCTGAATTCGCTGCTGGCCGACTATGCGGAGAGCCTGACGGCCGCAGCCGCCAACGCGCCGCTCACATCCCAGTCGCGGGACGCCTTGCTCCAGGTTTACGACCTGCAGGCCAAGGTGGCGCGGCGTATCTATGACCTACTCGACGCCGAGGCTGAGGTCCCGGTCAAGGCGTTGTCCAAGCCTAGGACGGTGGGCAAGCCTGCCCGTGCGGTGAGTGGCTTCAAGAAGATCGTGCTGGAGACCAAGCTACGTCGCCATGAGAGCCTTGACAAGATCATTGGTGATCCGAAATTCAACCGCCGGTTCGAAGAACTGCACACGATCCTGGGGCCGAACGAGTTTCCGGACGACCGGCCCACCACCAGGCTGGTGTTGGGCCCAAACACTTTTCCGGACGACCCACGTCCCAAGCCCAAGGAACGTGGGGGCTGAAGTGGCAACTCGCTCAGACGGTGACCGGTGTGTGCAACACGGCGGCCAGGTTGAGCGTGAGGCTTGCCGCCGAAGTTGGACTGCGCCATGCACTCCGCGCTGGCGGCGCCGTCCTGGGAATTGGTGTTTCCGCATCGATATAGACGCCCATCGGATGCGCGCGGCTCGTGCGCCAGGCAGGCAACACAGGACATGGCCCCTACGCCGATTTTGTCAAGGCTGAATTGAAATGCCGCATCCCCGGCCAAGTAGAGATGTCGCATCAGGGGTGTGGCTTGGTGCGGTGCAGACTTGTCCACCGGCGGCGTGGCGAACCGCCACGCACAGGCCGACGGTGATCAAGTCGTCGCCAAGCCGGGTGCCGTGAGGCCGGCGACCTCTGTTGTAGCCGGCACGATGGGCGAAGGCTTGCGGGGTCGCAGTGGTGACCTCGGGCTGCACACTTGGTCAATTGCAGCGGCCATATCGGCATCCGAGAGCTGACTGGCCACCTTGACACCGGGTGGCGCGTGTGCGGAACCTGCGCAGAGTTTGTCCTTGAAGATGTATTGGATCGGTGCCGGGTGACGCGCTGCGCCTGCAGTGCCGCGGCCACCTGCAGTACCCGGCCCAGGCGCTTGTTGTCGACCACTTCAGCCGTGTCGATGGCTGGCAGACGGTCTGAACCGCCCACCGGGCCGAGATTGAAAAGCGCATCGAAAAACTTCAGCGCGCGGACCGCGCGAAGGCGATCGATGAGGTCAAAAAGGTCATGACCGAGCACAGCCTGACGATGGCCGACATCGCTGGTGTCAGCGGTCCGAAGGCTGTTGCGCGCGCGGAGGGCAAGCCCGAGCAGGTGGTGGCGCCGAAGTACCGCAACGCAGCAACGGGCGAAACCTGGTCTGGCTGAGGCCTTCAGCCAAAGTGGATGAAGGCCGCCATCGCAGGGGGGTGCAAAGCTGGAGTCGTTCGCGATCTCAGGCGAAGGTGCGTCAAAGGCCCAGCCCGACAGGGGCCCTTCGTACCCCACGGGAGGGCGATGGCTGGGTCGAATGCCAGCGACGACCGAATCGCTCTGCAGTGCTCCATCCATAGCGGGCTGGCAGCAACAGCTGCCCCAAGGCGACGCCGACCAGCTGGGACGGTGGCGAAGCGGCGCATGCTCCCCGCGCCAGCGGGCTGCGCCGGGAACTGCTTGTGCAGGAGCCGGCACCTCAGGCCACAGCAAGCCGGCCGCGAACAGACCGGGCAGCCGCAAGTGAACGCCCAAACGATGTAAAAATTGGCGCCGATGGCGCGGGTAGCCCACACCCGCGACCGCCTCAACCCCTGAATGCGTCAGCTAGGAGTCACACCATGGCCTATGACCTTGTAATTCGCGGCGGCATGGTCGTCGACGGGACCGGCAGGGAAGCCGCAACTGGAGACATCGGCATCGAAGGTGGTGTGATCACCGCGGTCGGCAAGGTCGCCGAAAAGGGTCATCGCGAGATCGATGCCCAAGGCATGACGGTCACGCCCGGCTTCGTCGACATCCACACGCATTTCGACGCACAGATCGGCTGGGACCCGGACTGCACGCCCGTCAGCTGGCACGGGGTGACCACCGCGCTGCTGGGCAACTGCGGCGTGACCTTTGCGCCGTGCCGCCCGACCGACCGCGAACTGCTGGCCGGCATGATGGAGACGGCCGAGGACATCCCGCGCAACGCCATCCTGACCGGCCTGCCCTGGAGCTGGGAGGACTACGGCGGCTACCTCGATGCGATCGAGAAGATCCAGCCCGGCATCAACATTGCGGGGTTGGTCGGCCACAGCGCGGTGCGTTTTTATGTGATGGGCGAGCGGGCTGTCGAGGAACAGGCCACACCGGACGAACTGCGCCAGATGACGGATGTCGTGGCCCGGTCGATCGACGCTGGTGCCGTTGGTTTCTCGATGAACCGCCTGCCGATGCACACCCTGCCGGATGGCCGAGCCATCCCGGGCACCTTTGCCGATGAGTCCGAACTGATTGCGATCTCGCGGGCGGTGGCCCAGCGCCATGGTCTGGTGCAGGCCGTGGGCGCCGAACTCGCGCTGCTGAGGAGCATCGCCGACGCCACTGCTGGCCGTCTACTCTGCAGCTACGGTGCTGGTGGAGGCGATCTCGCGATGGCCGAACAACGGCGGACTGCGCTGGAAGACATCTGTGCCGGTCGCGACATCACCGCGATCACCCAGGTGCGTGGCTCGGGCATGATCTACGGGCTGCAGGCCTCACTGCCGGTGCGCGGCGCGGCCTGGGGCCGGGTGCAGCGCATGACCAGCCTGGCCGACCGGCTGGCCGCGCTGGACGACCCGCAAACGCGGGACGCCATGATCGAGGAAGCCCGCCACAACGGCTTCAAGGAAAATCTGGGAACGCCGATCGAGCAGGTGTTCTCCATGGGCACTGGCATCTCGCCCGACTACACCGGCGGTGAGGAAACCAGTCTGGTCGCGATGGCCAGGGCACGCGGCGAGCACTGGGCCGAAACATTCCTGCGGATCTCGCGCGAGACGCAGGGCAAGGCATTGTTCACCTTGCGCATGTTCAACCCGAACATCGACGCGCTGGCCCACATGTTCAAGAGCGCGCATTGCTTTCCCAGTCTGGGCGACTCGGGCGCCCATGTCTCACAGGTCATGGACGCCGGATGGGCCACCTTCATGCTGTCTTACTGGGTGCGCCAGCGCGGCTTCTTCACCATGGGTGAGGCGATCCAGCGGATGACCTCGATGCCGGCGCGCGTCATCGGCCTGAAGGACCGCGGGACGCTCGCGGTCGGCATGCGGGCCGATGTGAATGTGTTCGACGCCGACAAGGTCGCCGAGCGCCACCCCGAAATGATCCACGACCTGCCCGGCGGCGCCCGCCGCTTCAGCCAGCGCGCCACCGGTTACCGGGCCACCATCGTCAACGGTCAGGTCAATGTGCTCGACGGCGAGCACACCGGCGTGCGTGCCGGCAAGGTCCTGCGGCATCGACAGTGAAACGACCCCGGCGCGCACGACGCGCCGGCGCGAACCGCACGCCCCTCTCCCACCCGGTGACCTGATGACAACCCGCACGCCCAACGAAGCCACGACCAGCAAGGCCACCGTGCCGGCACTCGACTACGACACCGTGGTGATCGGCGCCGGCATCGCCGGCCTGTATCAGCTGATCCGCCTGCGCGAACTCGGCATGCGGGTGCGGGTGATCGAGGCCGGCTCCGAGGTCGGCGGAACCTGGTTCTGGAACCGTTATCCCGGCGCGCGCTTCGACTCCGAAAGTTATACCTATGGCTACTCCTTCTCGAAGGAGTTGCTGCAGGAGTGGAACTGGACCGAGCACTTCGCGCCGCAGCCCGAGACCCTGCGCTATCTGCAGCATGTCGCCGACAGGTTCGATCTGCGCCGAGACATCCAATTCAACACCCGGGTGCTCGCGGCGCATTGGCACGAAGCCTGGCGTGGCTGGGAACTGACCCTGGCCGACGGCAGCCGCGTGCGCGCCCGTTTCTTGATCACCGGCATTGGCGCCTTGTCGGTGCCCACGCTGCCGCGCCTGGAGGGTCTGGACAGCTTCCAGGGCGAATCCTGTCACACCGCGCGCTGGCCTCACGAACCGGTGAGCTTCGCAGGCAAGCGGGTCGCGGTGATCGGCACCGGGGCGACCGGGGTGCAGACCATCCAGGAGGTGGCCAAGACGGCCGCCCACCTCACCGTGTTCCAGCGCACGCCCAACTGGTGCGCGCCCTTGCACAACGGCCCGATCACCGACGACGAGCAACGCGAGATCAAGGCGAGCTACCCCGAGATCTTTCGGCGCTGCCAGGAAACCGGCGCCTCGTTCCTGCACGCGGCCGACCCGCGCAGCGCGCTCGAGGTCAGCGACGACGAGCGGGAGGCCTTCTTCGAGCAGCGCTACGGCGAACGCGGCTTCGGCATCTGGCTCGGCAACTTCCGCGACATCCTCACCGACCCACGCGCCAATGCGCTGATCTCGGACTTCGTGGCCCGCAAGATTCGCCAGCGGGTGCATGACCCGGTGCTGGCCGAGAAACTGATTCCGAAGAACCACGGCTTCGGCACCCGCCGCCTGCCGCTGGAAACCCGCTACTACGAGGTCTACAACCAGCCCAATGTCGAATTGGTCGACCTGACCGAAACGCCCATCGAACGCATCACGCCCGAGGGCATCCAGCTCAGCACGCGCGCACTCGCGTTCGACATGATCATCTACGCCACGGGTTTCGACGCGCTGACCGGCGCCTACGACCACATCGACATGCGCGGCGTGGGTGGCGAGACACTCAAGGACCAGTGGAGGGGCGGCGCGAAGACCTTCGCCGGCATGCAGGCGGCGGGTTTTCCGAACCTGCTGATGGTGATGGGGCCGCATTCGGTGCTGGGCAACATCCCGCGCAGCATCGAATACAACGTCGAATGGGTGAGCGATCTGCTGCGCCACCTGCACGACCGCGGCCTGACGCGCGTCGAGGCGCGGCCCGAAAGCGTTCTGTCCTGGATGGAAACCGTGCGAAAGCTGTCGATCGGCCTGCTGTCGAACGACGTCGACTCCTGGGCCACCGGCGTGAATCGAAATCTCGCGCACAAGCAGACGCGCGTGCTGTCGCGCTACAGCGGCAGCGCCCCCGATTTCCGAGCCCACTGCAACGCGGTGGCAGCCAACGGCTACCGCGAGCTGCAGTTGGACTGAACGCCTGCTGGCAGCGGCGAACCCGAACACCGACAGCCTGCTACCCCCGCCGGCTTCACCCGCCAGCGACCTTGCACGAAGCCACGACCGAGAGCACCGACATGACTGCACCGCGCCCGACCAGCCCACGCATCCAGCCAATCAATCTCGATGACGTCAAGGATCCTGAACTCGCCGCGACGCTGGCCGGTGCGTTGACGCTTGACGGGCGTCCGTTGAACATTTTCGGGGTGCTGGGTCACCATCCGAAGCTCTTCAAGCGGTTCAACCTGATGGGCGGCTTCATCCTCAACAAGGGACTGCTGCCAGAACGTGAACGCGAGCTCGTGATCCTGCGGATCGGCTGGAACGCCAACGCTGTCTACGAGTTTGGACAGCACACCGTCATCGGGTTGCGATGCGGCCTGACCGGCGACGAGATCGCCGCATTGACCCAGGCACCCGACACCCATGACTGGCGTGCCGACGACCTCGCCCTGATCGCCATGGCCGACGAACTGGCGGCCGGCGACTGCGTCGCCGACGCGACCTGGGCGGCGCTGGCAGCGCGGTGGGACGACGCCGAACTCGTCGAACTGCTCGTCGTCGCCGGTTTCTACCGACTCGTGTCGGGGTTGCTCAACAGCGCCGGTGTCCAGCTCGACCCCGGCGTCCCCGGCTTCCCGACCGCCTGACGCGCCTCGGTCCCGCATCCACCGGGTTTGTGGGACAGCTCCATTGGGGCGGCCCCATAGAAACTTCCCGCAAACAGTCCCTCTGGAACGGCCAAGGTCAAGCCACCGACTGGCTCAGTCATGCGGCACGGTGTCGGTCGACAGGGCCGGCCGCAGCAGGTGGTGCCGGGTTTCCTCCTGCAAGGCCTTGCCGATCGCGAGCACCATGGGTTCGGCGTACGGCTTGCCGATGATCTGCATACCGATCGGCAGGCCATCGTGCAATCCGGCTGGCATCGCCAGCGCACACAGGCCAAGGTAGTTGACCGGCCGCGTCAGGTGGCCGGGAATCGGCGACGTTTCCTCGATCGAATCGATGGGCGGTGCAGGGACTGCCACCGTCGGCAGCAGGATCGCGTCGTAACGGTCAAACCATGCAGCGAAGAATCGTCGGCGCTCGGCCATCACCCGCAGCGTCTCGGCGTAGGCGCCTGGCTCGAAATCTCGCGCGGCGAGAACGCGAGCGCGCACCGCGTCGCCGATCGCCTGCGTCGTGTCGTTGATGTAGGCGCGATGCAGCGCGTAGGCCTCCGACGCAATGACGATGCCCGCGGGCTTCGACAGATCGAAGTACCAATCGGGCAACCGCACCGGAACGATCGTGGCACCGAGCCCTTCCAGTTGGCGCGCGGTGTCTTGCCAGGCCGCCGTCACCGCCGGGTGCATGAATGGCGGCAGCTGTCCGGCGTCGGGCAGCGCAATGCGCAGGCCGGTGAGCCGCTCGGCGCGCAACGGGGTCGACAGGTCCAGCGCAGGCTGGTCGGCCGTCGTTGCATCGCGTGCATCGGATCCGACCAACACGCGCAGCATCTCGGCGCAGTCATCGGCCGAGCGGCCCATGGGGCCGATCGAATCGAGTGTCCATGACAGCAGGCCGGTGCCGTGCAGACTGATTCTGCCGAAGGTCACCTTGAGCCCGACGAGGCCAGTGAATGCGCATGGGATCCGGACCGAGCCGCCCGTGTCGCTGCCGATGCCGATCGGGGCCATCCCGGCAGCGACGGCGACAGCGGTGCCGCTCGACGACCCGCCAGGCACACGGTGGCGCGCCAAGTCCCAGGGATTCCACGGTGTTCCCATCAGCGGGTTGGTACCCCAGCCGCCGAACGCGAACTCGACCATTTGCGTCTTTCCCAGCGGGATCATCCCAGCGCCGAGCAGCCGATCGACGGTCGCCGAGGTCGTTGTGCCAAGGCGCGAGGCCCACATCTTCGAGCCCACCGTGCCGACACGGCCGGTGATGTCGCACAGATCCTTGACCGCCACCGGCAGCCCGTGCAGCGGTCCCAGCGGCATCCCGGCGCGGCGCGCGATGTCAGCAGCATCAGCGAGCGCCCGCGCCTCGGTGGCGTAGACGTCGACATAGGCGTGCAAGTGGCCGCCGTATCGGTCAATGCGGGCAAGGTGTGCGTCGATGAGGTCGCGACTGGAACAATGCGCGCGGCGCAATGCCTCTGCCTGTTCGGTCAGCGTGAGGTCGGCGAGTTCCATGGGGCTGCTCCTGGGTTGTTGCGGTGCGTCTGCGCTGATGCGGCTCAGCCGCTGGCGAACAGCTTCGGGTCGTCGCGGATGATCTTGGCGGTGTGCTCGAAGTGCTGCTTCAGCAGCGCCACTGCATCGTCGGCACGGCCCTCGACGGCGGCTTCCAGCAGTTGCTGGTGCTCGCTCTTGATGCCGCGCTTGGCGAATGCCCGTGGCGCCGACAGCCGCCGGTAGCGATGGTGCTGGTCTGCCAGCTGCTCGCAGAAGCCCAGCAGCCAGCGCGAGCTGCAGCCGGCGATCAATGCACGATGGAAAGCGCGGTGCAGCGGCTCCCAGTCCGGGTTGTCCTCGAAGCGGTCGGCCGACAGCGAGCGCGGCGTCTTCGCCAGCCGGTGGTGGGCCAGCACCAGGGCCTCTTCCCAGTCGGTGGAGTGGGCAGCGATCGATTCGCGCAGCGCGATCTCTTCCAGCCAGCAACGGGTGCGGGTGATCTCGGCCAGGTCGTCGGCACTGATGGCCGCGACGACGAAGCCGCGCTGCTCGCGCCGCTCGACCAGGCCATCGGCCACCAGCCGGTTCAAGGCCTCGCGCAGCGGCGTGGCGCTGGTGGCGTAGTGCTCGGCCAGCGCCTCGATGGCCAGCTTGCTGCCGGGCTCCAGTGCCCCGCCCAGCAAGTCGTTGCGCAACTGGTCGTACAGGCTGGTGGCGCGGGTGGCAGTGCCGTTGACGGTGGCGAGGGCAGGGGTGCGGGCCATGACGGCCTGAATTGTGCCCGATCCATTGCGCTGAAGCTATTTTGTATATAAAAATGCCTCCATCCCAATTTTGTCCAGACGCTATGACCACCCTGACTCTTGCCCAGGCACGCACCGTGATCGACGGTGCCCTCGCGGCGGCGCGCGCAGCCGGCTTCAAGCCGATGGGCGTGGTGGTGGTCGATGCCGCTGCGCAGGTGGTGGCTTCTGCGCGCGAAGACGGTGCCAGCGCACTGCGGTTGGACATCGCGCTGGGCAAGGCTGCTGCAGCGGTGGGCATGGGCGTCAACTCGCGCGTGTTGGCCGAGCGGGCCAAGCAGGTGCCGGTGTTCCTGGGCGCGGTGGCCTCGGTCGCGCAGCAGAAGTTCATTCCCCAGACCGGCGCCGTGCTGATCACCGATGCGACGGGCGCCGTGATCGGCGCGGCCGGCGCCTCGGGTGGCACCGGCGATGAGGACGAGCAGATCTGCATCGCGGGCGCCGCGGCTGCCGGCCTGGGTCACGCATGAGCACGTCCGCACGGCTGCTGCGAAGGAAATGCGCCTCGCTCCCGCAGAGGTGGCCACGCAACGGCCGGAGGGCACCATGAAGTCACCCTGGATCGCCGGCTTGCGCAGCGTCGCGCTGACGGTGCCCGACCTTGCAGCGGCCGAAGTGTTCTACACGCAGGTGTGGCGGCTGGACGTGGCGGTGCGCGCCGACGGCATCACCTACTTCCGTGGCAGTGGCAGCGATCACCACCTGCTGGCGTTGCGCGAGCAGCCCGGCCTGCCGCAGATCCTGGCGGTGACGCTGCGCGCCCGCAGCGCCGCCGCGCTGGCCGAGGTCGTGCAGGCAGCGGCAGCCGCGGGTGGTGTGGTCGAGCAGCCTGTGGGTCCGGCCGACGACCCGGCCGGTGGCCAGCGGTTGGTCATCCGTGATCCTGACGGCCGCCGCTACGCGATCGTCCATGGCGACGCCCGGCGCACGCCCGACGCACCGCCGCCGCCCGACCAGCCGCAACGTCTGGCCCATGCCGTGCTGAACGCCCACGACATCCCACGCGCCCAGGGCTTCCTGGAGCGGGCACTGGGCTTCGTGCTGGCCGACCGCACGCGGATCATGGCCTTCATGAACTGCGATGCCGATCACCACACGCTGGCGCTCGGCGATACCGACAATGACGCGCTGAACCACATCGCCTTCGTGGTGCCCACGCTCGACGCGGTGATGCGCGGCGGCGGCCGCATGAAGGACGCCGGTCATGGCATCGAGTGGGGCCCTGGACGCCACGGGCCGGGCGACAACGCCTTCAACTACTTCATCGACCCCTTCGGCATCGTCATCGAGTACACCGCCGAGGTCGAGCAGATCGACGAGACCTA
>JBBAPL010000149.1:7410-13217 GCA_040400895.1 Aquabacterium sp. | reverse complement strand
GGGCGACACCTTACAGGTTGGGCGGTGTCGCACTTCAAACTTGAGGCCGGCCTGCAACGTATGTCAGCGACAAGATTCCGTTGATTTACCTCTGTTTTGATCAGGTGGCAAACATATTTCCGCAAGCAAAGTTTGTGGTGCTGCTTCGAAATATATTGGATATCTGCAATTCATATCAAAACCGCAAAGACAACCCCAAAGACGATTGGGCATTGAGCGTGGCGGATGCCGTGCAACACTGGAACCAACTGCTCGCATTCTTGAAGAAGAACAGTGCAGATCCGCGTATCAAATGCATCATCTACGAAGAATTCTTTAGCGAGGTCAAATACTATGAAGGCTTGCATCAATACTTGGGATTGAGCTTCGAGGAAGCCCATCAGCGGAGACACGGTGCGTTGGTGTCCGAAACAGACCGCTTGGAGGGGCATCGGAAGTCTTCTCTGACTGATCAGCAGAAACTGGAGATCTTCAGAACGGCCAACCTGACGCTTTACCAATCGTTGCTTGATGCGTCCACTGCAAGAACCAAAGTCAATCCGCCCGAAGCCAAGCCCGCCGCACACAGCCGAGAGCCCATACCCTTGGACGAGTCTGATGTGCTGTCTGCATACCGAATCGTGATCGGGAATTCTGAACCTTCGTTTGCTGATACGCAGGCACTGGTTGGGCTGAATGGCCAGCAAGTCTTGGCCAAGCTGTTTGCATCCCCCGATTTCCAAGCCAACCCATTCAATCGCGCGTTGATCACTTCTTTGGCAAAGCAAATTCGTGAAAAACTCGCCAATTCTGCGCGCTAACCAATAGCGTTGTGCATGAACCAAGTCAGCAGTTGGAATATCAGCGAAAGCGTGGTTGTTTAACCGCCTGTTCTCTGATGGGAGCGCACCGAGCGACATCGACGACCGGGCGCGACACCACGTCGCGCAGACGAAGCGGCGGTTGAATCGTTAGGCGAAGGCAGCAGATAGGCGCGGAGGTGGCGGCGGCCGTCGATCATCTTTTCAGGACAGGACAGCATCGCAACGGGCCTGCAGCACGGCCCGGATGCGCTGACCGATGACCATCGGTGAAAACCGCTCGGCCACCTGCGCAGGCAATTGCTGGGCCCATTGGCTGCCGGCCGAGCCGCGTGCGGCGCGCATCTGCCGGGCGGCGTGGGCCAGGTCGGGCTCGGCCCACCAGGCGCCGTCGTCGGCGGTGACAAAGGGATAGTCACCCACCGCCACCGGCACGCGCGTCCAGCGCACCGGATACCCGCTGTTGCGGTCGAGGAAATCGGTGTTGCCCGAGAAATCGGTGGCCACCACCGGCTTGCCCAGCAGCATGGCCTCGGCCAGGGTGCGGCCGAAGCCTTCGGCGCGGTGCAGCGAAACATAGGCATCGCAGGCCTGCACCAGGCCCAGCACCTGGGGCCGGTCCAGCGTGCGGTCGATCAGGGTGATGCGGGGGTCGGCCGCGCAGGCGGCCTGGAACGCGGCCCAGGCCGGATCGTCGGGCCGGCTGTTCATGGTCTTGAGCACCAGGCCCACGTCGCTGTCACTGGCCGGGAAGGCGCGCTGGAACGCGGCGATCACGGCCTGCGGGTTCTTGCGCGCCAGGTAGGAATTGAAGTCGAACACGAACAGGAACAGGAAGCGCTTGGCCGGCAGGCCCAGCGTGCGGCGCGACGTGGGCTTCAAGCGGCCCACGCACACCGGCAGCGGCATCCGCGTGACCGGCTTGTCGGTGACTTGGCTGAACATCGCCTGCGTGAAGCGGGTGGCGGCCCAGACCTCGTCCACCACCGAAAACGCGGCCGCCCAGCGCCGCGGCCACACCGGCAGCTCCCAGGGCCACCAACCGATGTTGTGGCGGCCGTCGAACAAGGCCCCGCCCCGCTCGGCATAGACCCGCAGCGTGTCGAAGCCTGTCAGGCAGAAGATGTTGGTGGCGTGCGGCAGTGCGGCGATGTCGTCGGTGCAATGCCGCGCCAGCCAGCGGTCGGCCTGGCGCAGGTGCTTGCCAGGGTTGATGTTGAGCACCTTGAACGGCACGCCCGCGGCCTGGCAAGCCTGCACCGCCATGCGCAAGTCTTCGCCGATGCCCAGCTCGCCATAGGCAAAGCCGATCAGGTTGACGCCCAACACGGGCGCGGCCTGCGCACGCGCAGCCGCCGGGGCCAGGCCAGGGGACACCGGGTCCACTGGCACCACCGGCTGCGCTGATGGCGACACCAACGCCTGCAGGCCGAACTGCGCCGCACCGCGCTGGGTGAACCAGGCCCGCAGGCCTGCCCGCCCGGCGGGCAGCTGCAGATCAAACGCGGCTTGCAGCTTGGCGTGCCGGCGCCACAACAGCACCATCAGCCAGCTCGGCTGCTGCGCCGCGGGGACCTGCGTGAAGGCGGGGCCCGCCAGGGCCGCCAGCGTGCGGCTGTCGACGCAGTCGACCAGCCCCAGCTCGACCAGGCCGGTGGTGTAGAACCAGCCCATGGCGTCCCAGTAGCCCACCGGAGAGGCCAGATCAAAGGCCCGTGGCAGATCGGGCCGGTTGGCAAACAGCGCCCGCAGCAGGCGGTTCATGCCCAGCCCGCCCTTGGCGGGGCAGCCCGGCAGCGGCTCGAACAGCCAGCGCCGCTGCGCCTGGCTGAGCGTGGCATGGGTGGCAGGGTATTCGCGCCGCCCCGCCAGCACCCACCACAGCAGGAAGACCTGCTCGGCATCGGTGTCGGCATCGGCTGTGGCGGCCAGCGCCGCCACCACATCCTGCCGCAGCAGGCGCACCGCCTCCAGCGGTGACACGCGGGCCGCCGCACTCATCGCCGGGCCCTGACCACGAAGGTGTGGCTGGTGTAGACGGGGCCGGCGGCGTCGTCGCTGAACACCTCGCAAGGCTGGCAGCCGGCGGCATCGATGATCTCGAACACCCGGGCCTGCGGCAGCATGTGCATCTCCATGCCCTGGTGCTGTCCCGCACGCAAGGCCTGCAGATACTCGGCCACCACGAAACGGTAGCCCGGGATGTGGGTGGGCAATTGGAAGACCGCCACACCACCAGGTTTGAGGCAGCGCAGCAGGCGGGCGAGCGTCAGCTCGATCACCGGCGGCGGGTTGTGCTGCAGCACGATGGCGCTGTAGACCATGTCGGCCTGCGGCAAGCTGTCCAGATCGGCCAGCGTGCGCAGGTGCAGCCACTGCAGCTTGTCGCCCAGGCCCTGCGCCGCGGCCTCTTGCGCCGCCACGCGCAAGTGGCCGGCCGAGATGTCGACGCCCAGCACACGGGCGCAATGCGCCGCCAGGGGCAGGGTCACCCGGCCCACGCCGCAGCCGTATTCAATGCACAGGCCCTGGCCCGGCCAGGCCAGGTGGTTGCGCCGCAGCACGGTGTCGAGGTGGCGCACATCGTGCGCGCCGCTGCGCTGGAACTCCGCCAGATGCGTGGCGATCTGGCCGCTGCGGTACTTGTCGGCAGTCAGCACCGACCAGTGGGGTTCGGCTTCACCGAGTCTGGACCATTCGGCGCCGACATGGTCCAGCAGCAGGGCCAAGGTCTCGGGCGACTGCAGCCGCTCGACCGTCACACCCTGCGCAGGCGGGCGCGACGCCGCCGGGCCACGCTGCGCGCCCAGCGCACGGAATTCGTCAGAGCGCATGAATGAATCACGCAGGCCGCGCAAGGTCTGGCCGAGATGCTGGTCGACAGCGGCGGGGCTTTCCGGCTCGCGGCCGAGCAGCAGGCGGTATGCCCAGACGATGTGGTCACGGTCGATGGTCTTGCTCAAGCGGTTCTTTCGGGCGCAGGGGCGTGGCCGGCCTGCAGGAAGTGAGAGGGCGTCATGGGCACAGCTGCAGATCGTCGATCCGGCAGGCCAGCCGGCGGTCGTCGCCCGACGCAGCATCCTGCTGGCTGGGGATGAACCCGCCGCTGGTGACGATGCGCAGACTCAGGTCTGACGTTGCGGCGCTGGCCGGCAGCGCGATCTGCAAGTCAAACAGGCCATGCCCTGGCACGACGTGGGGCACCCATCGGCCGTCGGGCTGCAGCACCTGCAGCTCCAGGGGCCCGGGCAGGGGCGACACATGGCGGCCCACCAGGCGCACGCTGCGCCAGGGGCCCGCCCGCACACGCAGTACTGACTGCGCCAGCAGCCAGCCGTCGGGGTCCACCTGCAGGCAGGCGTCGGGCCGCGCCAGGCGGATGCGGGCGTCGCTGTCCAGCCAACGGCGCATCGCTGCCTGGTCAGCGGGCGTCAGCAGCGTGGCCACCGATGCGACAAATGCCTCGACATGGGCACGCGGGTCGCCGGTGATCTGGCCGAACGGATGCGTAGCGAGCAACTCGTCGACATGGGTCTGCAGCCAATGCAGAGGCGCCGCGCCCAGGTGCCGGGCCAGCAGCACCATGCTTTCGCGGGCGACCTGGCTGCGCTGCGTCAGCGTGATGCAGGCGCCATGCAGGCGTGAGCGTGCCTGCAGGGCGTCAATCCAGCCGATGCGGTCTGGGTGGCGGCTGAACAGACGCAGCCACAGCGCCAGGTCGAAGGCTGTGCGCTGGCTCTCGTCGAAGCCGCCGACACCGCGCAGCACGGCACGGCGCAGGAAGACCGTGGGCTGGCAGATGAAGCAGCCCTGGGCAAAGCCCTGCAAGCCGGCCTGCGGCGGCTGGCTGGGGTAGGCGCCCAGCGGTTGGTCTTGGGCGTCGATGTGCTCGCCGTGGCCGTAGACCATCCAGTGCTGCGGATGCGCAGCCAGGTGCGCCAGGGCGCGCTGCACCGCGCCGGGCATGTACACGTCGTCGGCATTGAGCCAGCCGATCACGCTGCCACGCGCCGCTGCCAGCGCCTTGTTCAACGCATGGCCGGGGCCGTTGTCGGGCGCCGAAGCCCAGCGCAGCGCCGGGCCGAATTCATCGCCCAGACGCGCCAGCAACGACAGCGTGCCGTCGGTCGAGCCGCCGTCCATCACCACCAGCTCCAGCGCCGCGCCAGACTGTGCAAACACGCTGCGCACCGCCCGCTCGATGAAGGCCGCCTGGTTCAGTGAGGGCATCACCACTGACAACTGCGGCGGCGGGCCGGCGGCCGGCAGCTTGCTCGCCAGGGCAGCGGGCCCCAGGGTCAGCGTGGACACACTGCGGACAGGCGTGCCATCACGCTGCCTGGGCGGCCTGCGCCACCGGCATGGCCTCGCCCACGCCACGCGTTGGCAACATCAACCGGCTGATCAGATGCCGCGCCCGGTCGAGCGACTGTCGGGACTGGCCCATCACCTCATGCAGCTGGCGGTTCTGCTGCGCATGCTGGTCGAGGTCGTCCTGCGCCTGGTGCAACTGCAGCAGCAGCAGATCGTTCTCGCCTTCCAACTGAACGGTCTGAGCGCTGCCTTGCTCGGCCTGCTGCTGCGCCTCTGCCAGGGCCACGATCTTGTCCTGCAGTTCAGCTGCCAGCTGCGCATGCGCTGCCTGGGCCTGCTCCACAGCGGCCGCATGTTGCATCTTCTCCAGCTCGCGCTGATCCAGCTCGCTCTGCATTTGGTACACGTCTTGCAACAGTGACTTGTTCTCAATCTCGCGTGCGGCGGCCAGAGCGCTGCCCTGCTCGGCCTGCTGCTGCGCCTCGGCCAGGGCCGCCATCTTGTCCTGCAGTTCGGCCGCCAGCTGCGCATGCGCTGCCTGGGCCTGCTCCACAGCGGCCGCAATTTGCAGCTTCTCCAGCTCACGCTGGTCCAGCTCGCTCTGCATCTGGTAGACATCCTGCAGCAGCGACTTGTTTTCACTCTCGCGTGCGGCGGCCAGGGCGCTGCCCTGCTCAGCCTGCTGCTGCGCCT
>JBBAPL010000149.1:0-7310 GCA_040400895.1 Aquabacterium sp. | reverse complement strand
TTCGCCCTGGGCCTGCGCCATCTCGTCTTGCGATTGCGCAAGCGCCTGCTCCTTGAATGCCAGTGCTTCGGCCAGCGCCGCAGCACGCGTGCCAAGCGATTCGGCTTGCTGCGCCAGTTCGTTGCGCACGCTGGCCAGCACGGCCGCCTGCGCGGCCTGGTCGGCCAACGTGGTTTCGGCGACCGTCGCCCGTCTCTGGTTGCTGAGGAATTGCTGGTCCAGCTCACCCTGAATCTGGTGCAATTCCAACAGAAGCGATTTGTTCTCGTTCTCAAGCTCTAGAGCGCGTGCATGCCCCTGTTCGGTGAGCAACTGTGACTCGGCCAAGGCTGCGGTCTGGCCCCGCAGGGCGTCGGCGAGTTGTTGTTGCGCCGCCTCGATGGCGCTGAGCTTGTCAGCCTCTTGCTTGAGGGATGCGCGTGCGCTCGCCAGTTGGGCAGCCTGTTCGGCCTGCGCCTTGTCGGCATCTGCTGCCACTTGACGCTTGTCGAGGAACAGCTGCTCCAACTCCTCCTGCACTTGGTGCAACTGCAGCAGCAGCATCTCGTTCTCGCCCTCCAGCTCGGCCACTTTGGCGATGCCTTCATCTGCCAGCTGCCGGGCCGCAGCCGATGCCGTGGTCTGGGCCTGCAGATCAGCCGTCAGCTGTGTTTTTGCCGCCTGGGCCTGCGCCAGTGATGCATCGCGGGCGGCCAACTCGGCTTCGGCCTTTGCTGCGGCGGCCTTTGACTTCTTGAGCGCGGCGGCGCCAGTGCTGATCTCGTCGGCGTGCCGCTTCAGCTGGGCGGCCTGTTCAGCGTGCGCGGCATGGGCCTTGTCGGCATTGGCAGCCAGCTGCCGGTTGTCGAGGAACAGCTTTTCCAACTCCTCCTGCACCTGGCGCAGCTGCCGCAGCAATAGCTCGTTCTCGCTCGCCAGATCTGCCACTTTGGCAAGCCCTTGATCGATCAGTTGCTTGGCCGATGCCGATGCGGCGGTCTGGGCCTGCAAGTCCACCATCAGCTGCTGTTGGGCAGCTTGTGCCTGCGCCAGTGCTTCAGCGCGCGCAGCTGACTCAGCTTGCGCTTTTGCTGTGGCTTCCTTCGACGCCTTGAGCTCCGCAGCGCCGGTGCTCAACGCGGCGGCATGCCGCTTCAGCGCGGCGGTCGCTTCAGCCAGTTGGGCGGCCTGTTCGGCTTGCACCCTGTCGGCGTCGGCCGCCTGCTGCCGCTTGTCCAAGTAGAGTTGCTCCAGTTCCTCCTGCACTTGGTGCATCTGCTGCAACAAAAGCTCGCTCTCGGCCTCCAGCCCAGCCACTTGGACCTTGCCCTGCTCCGCCAGTTGCTGGGCTGCCGCCAAGGCCACAGCCTTGACGTGCAAGTCTTGATTTAACTGTTGCTGGTCCACCTGCGCTTGCTTGAGCGACGCGTCACGCGAACTCAGTTCAGCAGCCAGCGTCTGGCGCTGGTCCTGGGCTGCGGCCAAATCCGCTTGCAGCCCAGCCTTGTCCAGGACTGCGGCGGCAGCCTGAACCCGCAACTCCAGCAACTCGGCCTCCGCGCACTCCATCGCTTGGCGCTCAGCAGCCAGTGCGGCTTGCAGCGTTGGCACCTGCTTACCTGCAATGACCAGCGCGTGTAGCAGCGTAGCCTGCTCGCCACCAGGCAATTCCAACTCGCTGCGAAACAGCGGCGGACGCCCTGTGGCCGGCACCGACACTTCCAATGCCTCAAACACATCCCAGTACTCGGGCGCCACCCAATCAAAGGCCTTGCCCAGCAGAGCGGACAGTTCGGCATGGGTGGCCGACACGGCAACCTGCGCCGCAGACATTGCCGCACCATCGTCCGTCAAACCCAGGGCCGCTAACACCGAACGGGGTTGGTCGGCATCCACATTGATCAGCACCAAGCGCGACCCGAAGGCTGACCGCTGCCGCAGCAATTGGCGGTGCAGCGTCGGCCAGACATCGGCCGACGCCACACCAGCATGCACTTGCCATGGTGCGCGGTAAAGCCAAAAGATCCAGGGCTGGACACCCTCCAACGCCCTGCCAGGCGTGCCCAGCACGGCATCAGCAGGCCAGTGGACCACGCGCTTGCCGGCACCGCTGCAGGCCACGCCGAAATCAGCGCAGTCGTCGGCCGACAGTCCGGTCAAAACGATGGGAGCTTGCTGCATTCTGTTCATTCATCCAGTGTTAAGGGCCAATGATGACCACCGACTCGCTCAGCGTACTCCTCGACAGCCAATCGGGATCGAACCAACGAAGAACTCTTTTGAGCGTTTTACAACTTTTTTGGCATTCTACAGACCCAGATTGCCACGGTCTCCTAGGTGCCAGCAATCGGCCGGGCACGCGGCATCAGGGGAAGCATCGGCGTGGATCCGAGACTCCATGACGCTCAGTACGGAAACCAACGAGTTCATCCAATGTCCGAAGGGCCCAACGAATGGGCATGCGGGCAATCACGATGAAGTTGGTCGAGATCCGCAGCCCCTACACGGCGCCTGGACTGCTGCAACATTCCGTTCATGCCACCAGCGAACGCGTTGCTGCCTCCGGATCTATCGTGAAGCAAAAAGTCGGGTCTGGACTTCATCGATTTGGAGCGCGCTTGATGCGCTTTAAACGTGGCTTTCGGGGTCTGGACGTACTGCGGGCGGACTAGCCCCAGGCAGCGCAAGTACACCAATTTGGAGACGGAAATGTTCAGCAAAAGCATCTAGTTCAAACACTTTAAGCCGCGCACTATTCCATGCGGGATTATCCGGTTTTCCATGTGTGAGGCGGTTTGCTGAATTGATCGCATGATGATCTTCAGCCCCCCTGACAAGCCGCCTGAGGCGCCACGGTTGATCCATGTACTCATGGTTCAACCCTCCGATCAACTGGTGCCATGAGCACCCCGCGTGAATCGGTCTTCGTAGAGTATCGCGAACTGGTTCATCGCTGACTTCCAGTCCTGCGCGACGTTGGCCTATTGAGACATGATCGGTTTGAGCTTTCTGCACGGCCGACCAAGTAGCCCAAGAAATCATCCGCACCCCCGATGGAGTTAGACACCCATAATCCGGTGAGAACTTTTGAATTCTGCGCGACACAGCATGAAGTGTAGTTTTCAGACCCGCCTAAAATCACCTCCCCACATAGATTGAGCTTATATCAAATTTTTCAAATACCTCACAAGCGCCGTCTATCGTACAGTCAAAGATTTTCCGACCATCATCTTCGTAGGCCTGACGTGCCGATTGATATGAAATCTCGCTGTTCTTGAGGTCTGGAAAATCCCAAGCCTGACCATGACCGAAATATGCCGGATGAAAGTGATCCACGTCGTCGCCATCAATTGTAGACTCATTATTTTCCCGCCCCGGAATGTGCTGCGTGAACCGATGATCCATGCCAACTATATAGACCGACTTAAAACCCATATAATAAGCAATCTGAAGAGCAGCATGCGTGACAGTCCAGCCTTCGTGCACGTACTCAACAATATTTTTGTTAAAGCGCTTGTTTAACCGCGGCAGCTTGAACGTGTTCAAGTAAAACAGCATTGGATTCGAGGGGTGGCGATTTATTTCGACACGGTTCGAGATGAACTTGACAATGGGCAGCTGAGAGTAAAATTCCTCAGATTGTTCTATGACTTTCTTGTTGACCGCAACGATGTAGTCAGGCTTGATCCCCAGCATATCAAAGCCCAAGTAGATTTTGTTGAGGCCGATGACAGAAAATCTGCTCCTGTCAACCAGTCCAAAATTCACTTTCTTTAGACTGGGGCCATTGCAAAGAAGCAGGCACTCCTGTCCTGCATGTCTATTTTTAAAGCGAAGAACTCGCTGGAATTCCTTTGCGCGCGCATCTGGGTTTTGTGTAGCCGGTTGCACAATCTTCAATGTCGCCTCCTTCGGGCTTCAGCGCCTAACGGCACATGCCTGCTATTTGGTTGATTTCAAAGGTCGACCAAGCCTCGCGAGAAAATCACTTTCATTCCATTTAAATCTGATTTCCCAGCGCTTGATCGAATTTTCGGTGCAAACAGCAATCGTGACTTTAAACCCCGAAAACTTTAGGCTAGCAGACGACAACGACCCAAACTGTCAGGGCCCGTGTAATCATGTTCCCGTCGGCAGCTGGCTGCTGTTTCGGCAGCGCACCCTTGGGGTGAGCTGCCGCCAGCCCTGCGATCGACCACACCGGAACCCAGGTAATCGCCATTGATGTTCAAGCCCAGCCGCGCCTTCGGAAACCGGTCGCGGCGTTTCTCGAGGTCGGGGTAGATGTGCTCATGGACTATGGGCTCGTTGTACAACTGGAACAGGATGGAGCCGCTGAAGTCGATGGACGACAGGTCATCAAGGATGCGGCCATAGACCGCAACGGACATGCTCTGGGTGTGTTGGCGCAGCCCTTTGGTGCTGGGGCAGAAACCACACGTGCGGCTGCAATAGGACCTGGTCTCGATCACCACCTGGGAGACGACCGCCTTGTCAATGGCAGCCTGCTCATCTGGCGAATCGATGGCGGAAAGCGGGCGAAGGTGGACGGCGAAGCCTACCGGCCCGCCCACCACCTGGTGACAGGGATCACCGTCCCAGCCAGGGTGGAGGCGGTTGCGGATGATCAACGACGTAGGTGGCACTTGGCGTTGAAGCTGCCGGACAGCCATTGTGGGGAGGACCTTGAAGCACGCCGCAAGGGGCGGCCCGTCAGCAGGGCCCATATGCGTTCAGCCTCCATAGGGCAACCCAGGCAAGCCGTTGACTCCAGGTGCCAGCACCTCAAACAGCGCGCCAGCCAGCGGTTGCGCCGCCAGTTGGTCGACCGACAAACCAGCACGCGCCGAGCTGACGAACAGCCGGCCCAGTGCTGCCCCGCCGAAGCAGACGTTGGTGATGTGGCTGGTGGGAAGCAGCACGCGACGCAGCAGGCTACCGTCCGGCGCAAAGCGGCTGACGCAGCCGGCACCCCAGTGCGCGACCCAGAGGCCGCCCTCGGCATCGAAGCACATGCCATCGGGGTATCCCTCGTCGTCGGCAAACTGCTTCCAGACCCGCTTGTTCGACAGCTGGCCCGCCGCTGCATCCAGGTCGAAGGCGTAGATCGTGCGCCGCCCGCTGTCGGTGTGCAGCATCAGTTGGCCGTCGCCGCGGATGGCCGGGCCATTGGCCACGGTATAGCCGGTGTCCTCCACGGTGAGCTGGCCATCGGTGCCCAGACGGAACAGGCAACCATCGGAGCGGGTCTCGTCGTCGTTGTTGAGGCTGCCTGCCCAGACCGCGCCGCTGGCGTCGGCCTTGGCGTCATTCAGGCGCAGCGCCGCGTTGGCACCAAACGGCTGCGCAACCCAATCGACGGCGATCTGTGCGTTGCCACCCAACGGCCACGGCATCCGTGCCAGGCCACCCTGCAAACCCAACAACACCGCATCACCGGAGGCGCAAGGAATGACCCAGCCGACCCGTTGCGGCAAGTCCCACACCTGCCATGCCGAGGCATCGTCCAACCCGAACAGCAGGCGGCAGCCGTGAATGTCGGTCATCCAGATGCCCCCTCGGCCTGCATCCCAATGCAGCCCCTCTCCGAGTTCGGCCTTTGGAGAAGGCAGCACTTTCCATTCAGGCATCACAAGCTCCATGCATTCGCCGCGCGGCAGCCGCACGGCATGTGTAGAACAAATCATTCCTTCAGCACGATGTCCAGCACGCCCCACAAGGCGCAACCCGGCAAGTCAAAAAAGACATGGGTGCGACTTGCAATGTCTGCGGTCACCGGTGAACTGCCTGTTGGCTGCACCCATCGGGCTGACAACACATCCGACCCATCCAGCATGCCGCGGCGCAAGCCGATGCGGCGGTTGCATTTGGGGTCGGCGGCGTTCTTCTCACCGCGGGCCGCATCGACAATATGTACGACCAGATGCTTGAGATTGGTAGGGTCAGCGCGCGGAAGCAGCCGCAAGCTCTCACTGCCCGGCGCGACCTGGAAAGGTTGGAGATCTTCGATTCTCTCGGCTGTCAATGCCGCAGCAGACACTCGCAGTACGCCGCCGGCCGCCATGGCTTGCAATGCACTCGATGGGTAATCGGCATCGGGGTTCGTTGTGACCAGCAAGCCGAAATGCCGAAGCCGGGCGGGATCAATCCGATAGTTGGCATCTCCCCCCACAGGAACAAAGGCGAAAGGCACATGCTTGGCCACCAAACGCTGCGCGAGGCTGCGCAGTGGGCCGGCCAGCCCTTTGTCAACAGGCACAACCACGCCCACCACAGGCGTCGTTTCCAGCTTGTCAAACAGCACGGGGTGCGCCCGAACAAATCCATACAGATCGGCGTAGTCCACCGGCGTGCCGAAGAACCGCTTGCTCATGCCTTGCGCGTCATTGCCGTCATACACATCCCAGGGGACCACCACTTGCCCGCCAAGTGCATACAGCGATGCGATCGCGGCACGGTTCTCGGCCAGTGACAGCGGCTTGATCGACGGAACGAACCCTAGGCCCAACGCACGCGCCGTGGCAGCCTGCATCACCTGCAACGGCCAATCCTTGATCTGCGTCTCGGCCATGGAGTAATCGGCCAACGGTGCGAGAAAGAAGAAAGGGTTGGCGGTCAATGGCTCATACAAGCCTCCGAGATTCATGGACCAAGGCACAGGGCTGCCTGCCATCATGGATGCCTGCGCGCGCAGTTTCCTGTGCCACTGCAGCACGGTTTGCCTTGTGTAAGCCAGCCACAGCGGCGTGGACGGCAACTGCCGCAGGCGGCGACGATAGTCAGCCGTGCTGTTTACGCCGTGCTGGCTGCTGAGCCAATCACGGTAGGCATTGCTACCGCTGCCGAGTTCTTGCAACCCGGCCGCCTTCACGTCGGATGGGTCCGCAACGCTGCGCAGCCACGCCGCAAACCCCTGCTGCATAGCAGGGTTGAAGTCGCCGCCCTGGTAGTTGGCGGCGTACATCTGCAGCTGCGCATCGTCAAACTGGATGGACGATGCACCTAGCTGCATGGCCTGACCGAGCAGCTGCATCCATGCATGCTGCGCGTCTGGATGGGCACTGCTGGCCCACAACACGCCCCATGCCTTCATCCAGGGTGCGGCCAGCACTTGCCCGTCAAAGTCACGGACTGCACCTGCGTCTGTCGCCAACTTCGGATTGGCATTCAAGGTCACACCGAACCATGGCGCTATAGCCTTGAATTGCGAAACATATGCCGCGTCAGTCGTGTACACCCACTCGATCCTGGTGGCCTTGAATGCCGCAGCCATGGCAAGGGCGGTTTCAAGCTTGAAGCGCGACGCCTCGGATGAAATCCGCTGTCAGTGC
>JBBAPL010000148.1:0-13274 GCA_040400895.1 Aquabacterium sp. | reverse complement strand
CGCACTCCAGCCCTTCCGGGCTCACGGACTTACACCACGCGCTGGGACACGATCCTGTACCAGTACGGCGGCACGTGGAAAGCTGAGAAACGGCACTGAGCAACCCGTACATCTCAAGCTTTTCGCTGATCCGCAGCGCATCACTTCTCGCTGAGTTCACTTCGGTCCAGGCTGAGGCGCAATCCTTCGGCAGTTTGCAGGTCAGCGGTTGATGGCTGGATCGCTCCAAATAATCTGACGACGCGGGATGAGCGGCGGCTCCACCTGGACTGCCTTGGCCGACTTCGACTTCAGACCCAACACGACCAGCGTCACGGAAGAGCTGCGTCGCGTGCACGACCTGATGCAACTGGAGCAAAGGGAAGACCAGGCGCTGTTCAAGCTCAAGAATGCCAAGGCCAGCATTCAGGAGCGACAGCGCCGCGGCTTGACCTGGTACCCCGTCACCATCATCCAGGAAGACATCGGTTTTGGCGGCAAGTTGGTGCTGGAACTGGAGCGCCCAGCAAGCCAACAGGGCCTGCATCTGTTTCAGGTTGGCAAGAACGCCTCGCTGTTTGGTGCGGCGCCTGCTCAATCGGGGGATCCTCCCACGCTGCACGGTGTCGTGACCAGCGTGCGGCGCAACAAGCTGCTGCTGACCACGACCAAGGAAGAGCTCCCGGACTGGGTGCTGGATGGCGGCAGATTGGGTATCGATCTCACCTTCGACGAGGTGAGCTACCGCGAGATGGACCAAGCCCTGGGCGAAGTCATCGGCGCTCGCGGTAACCGCTTGGCCGAGCTGCGCGACGTGCTGCTGGGCGCCCGGCAAGCCCGCTTTCGTGCGCCCCACGTCGACGATCTGTTCTATCCCAGCCCGCTCAACGATTCACAGCTGGCGGCCGTGCGCCATGTGATCACAGCACAGGACGTCGGCATCATCCACGGCCCACCTGGGACGGGCAAAACCACGACGCTGGTGCAGGCCATCCTGGAAACCATTCGGCGTGAGCGGCGCGTGCTGGTGTGCGCACCCTCGAACACGGCCGTGGACCTTCTCACCGAGAAGCTGGCTGAGCGCGGCGTCCGCGTCATCCGCATGGGTAACCCCAGCCGTGTGTCGGATCTGCTGCTGGAGCACACCCTGGATGCGCATGTGAGGGCCCATCCGAGCTACAGCAAGATGCGCGCGATGCGCCAAACCGCTGGCCAGTACCGCGAAACCGCAAGCCAACACCTCCGCAGTTTCGGCCATGAGGAGCGGCAGCAGCGCCGGCTGTTGAAGGAAGAAGCGCGGCAGCTGTTTCAGGAGGCCGACGACCTGGAGCGATACATCACCGAACAGGTGCTGGAGTCGGTGCAGATCATCACCTGCACCCTGGTGGGCGCCAGCAACCGGAACATCCGTCACCTGAGCTTCGACACCGTCTTCATCGACGAAGCTGCACAAGCACTGGAGCCGGGCTGCTGGATCCCGATTGCCAAGGGCCAGCGCGTGATTCTGGCGGGCGATCACCACCAGCTACCACCCACCGTCAAGAGTGAAAAGGCTGCCCGCGAAGGCCTTCGCGAAACCCTGTTCGAGAAATGCATCCAGCGGCAACCCGGTACGGCCCGCATGCTGAACCTGCAGTACCGCATGCACCAGCAGATCATGGCCTTCAGTTCCGAGCGCTTCTACGGCGGACAACTGCAAGCGCATGCCAGCGTGCGCGACGCCGGCCTGGAAGCTTACGACCTGTGCTTTGCACCCGACCTGCCCGTGGAGTTCCTCGACACGGCAGGTTTCGGTTTTCTCGAGGTGACCATCCCCGAAAGCCGCTCCACGGCCAACCCCGAAGAAGCGGATTTGCTGCTTCAGAGGCTGGTCCAGTTGCTGAAGCCCTGCGACACGGCTGCGCATCAAGAAGACCCGCTCACCATCGGCGTGATTGCTCCCTATCGCGCCCAGATCAACTGCTTGAAAGACGCCATCGAGGTCAACGAACCGCTCAACGGTCTGTTGCAGCAGCGCTTGCTCAGCGTGGGGACCGTCGATTCGTTTCAGGGCCAGGAGCGGGACATCATTGCGATCTCACTGACGCGCAGTAACCACTCGGGCGACATCGGCTTCCTGTCCGACATCCGGCGCATGAACGTCGGCATGACCCGCGCCCGCCGCAAACTACTTCTCGTCGGGGACTCGTCCACGCTCAGCGCCCATCCGTTCTTCAAGGAACTGCTGGCCTTCGTTGAGCGTATCGGGGGCTACCGAACAGCCTGGGAAATCGCTGATCAGTGTTGATCGCATTGCACCAGCCCGAGCAAGCTAAAACTTCTTCGGGCTGAGCGAGCTCTTTCGCGTGGCGGGACTGGGCGCGGTCGCGACGCCTCCGGGTTCAGGAATCAATTTCATCGATGGTGTTGATGCAGCACATGTCAACCCGTCGGCCGCTGGTGTCTGGACATCCGACGCTCACCCGGCGTGTCTCCGTTGCGGCCAACGACAGCTTGATGCCAACTGTTGACGTCGATAAGGACGCCAGCCGCGAAGGACAGCAACCGCTGCGCTGCCGCCGATCCGGCGTTCACCGCGAAGGCCAGCAGTGGGTCGGGTACTGCCGACCGCGGAAGTCGGCTATGCGGGTGCTCAACTTGGAGGTCCGCCTTCTGGCGGTGAGATCGCGCACGGTACTGGCGCTGGTCGACCCGAAGCGTCCATTCACCAGGCTGTGCGCGTCTACGCGGCTGACTTCGCCGCTGATGCGGGCAGTCCGAAGACGCGGTCGAACGCCCACGTAAACGCAATGGCGTATACCAAGAAAAAGGCGAGGAGTCCCAGGTTCGCCAGGAACGCGGCTGCGGGCGAGATGTCCAGCCACATCGACATGACCGGCACGAGGATGATCACGAGTCCCCCCTCGAACCCCGCGCCGTGGGCCAGCCGCCGCGCAAACGAGCGCCCGCTCACGGCACGTCGGGACTCCCAGCGTTCGAAGATCCAGTTGAAGACGTAGTTCCACGTCAGCGCGATCGTGGACAGCACGACAGCCAGCCAGAACGTGGAGGCTTGCGGCTTCTGGAAGGCAAAGCTCAGGACGGGGCCGACGAAGGCGATGGCGATGATCTCGTACAGGACGGCTTGCAGCACGCGGCGGGTGATCGGTGACATCGGGAGCGGAGAGGACGAGGCGGGCGCCTGTCGCACAGGCAAGCACGGGAAAGAAGAGGTTACGACCTTCATCCCACGTCTGCTGGCCGGCGAGGAAGAGGTCTGCAGCCGCGTGGGTGGTTGGGCTGCAACAGGTCGGCACGGTTCCGCGCCCGAGCATCCACTCCCGACCGGGTCTGGAAGTCAGGAATGGCAGCTTCATGGACCCAAATCGCGTTGAACTGAGGCTTTGCCGTCGGACGAGTTCGGGCACCCGCGAACGGCAACTGGGGGTCGACTCCCGCCGACCGCAAAACGTGCCGCCAGTCGGCTTCGACCCGCAGCACACGTTCACCGCCCCGACACCCGTTGGACCCGGGTCCACGCTGTTGGGTCCGGTCCCGGGCACGCAGGCAGCGGTGGCGCGCTCTCTGAACAGCGGCAGCCAGACGCCCGACGGTGAAGGCCGCTGGGCGCGCTGTGCGGCGACCTGCACCACCCGCCGTGCGCGGCGCCGTCAGCGCGGCATCAACCTGGCGGGCGCCTCACAGCGCCGGGTGGCGGCGGTGGAAGTCGGTCGCCTGCTGGTACGCATGGCCTGCGCGCACCAGCAGCGCCTCGTCCAGGTGTCGGCCCACCAACTGGAAGCCGATCGGCATGCCGCCTGCGGTGAAGGCGCCGGGCAGGGTGATGGTGGGGCTGCCCGACATGTCGAACGGCGCGGTGTAGCGCAGCACATCGTCGATGCCGCTGGGCGTCTTGAAGATCGCGTCCAGCTGCGCGGCCGACGGGTTGCCGAACGGGTGCACCGGCACCAGCAGCAGGTCCACCGTCTGGAACAGCTTGCGCAGAGCGCCCTTGAACACCAGCCGCGTCTGCTCCACCTTCATCAATTCCAGACCGCTGACCCCGCGGCCCTGGTCGATGAGCGCGGCCAGCACCGGGCCGTACTCCGCCGCCCGGGCGGGGTAGGTGTCGGCATGGGCGATCGCGGTCTCCACCGCGCAGACGGTTTCCCAGTCCAGGTACATCGACGCCGTGGCGGCCGGCAGCTGCACCGGCACCACCTGCGCGCCCAGGTCGCCCAGCACCCGCGCGACCTCGGCCAGCATGGCCAAGGTGCCGGGTTCGCACACGCTGTCGGTGAAGCCGGGGTCGATGCCGATGCGCAGGCCGCGCACACCGGCGTCCAGCCCGGCCAGGTAGTCGGGCACCGCGGCTTCCAGCGTGGTGGGGTCAAGCGGGTCGACGCCGGCCATCGCGCCCAGCATGGCGCCCGCATCGGCGGCGCTGCGGCACATCGGGCCCACATGGTCCAGGCTGTCGGCCAGCGGCAGCACGCCATGGCGGCTGACGCGCCCCCAGGTCGGCTTCAGGCCGGTGACGCCGTTGGCGCCCGACGGGAAGCGGATCGAGCCGCCGGTGTCGGTGCCGATGCTGCCGTAGCACAGCCCGGCCGCGGTGGCTACGCCCGACCCGCTGGACGACGCGCCGGCCCAGTGGTCGGCGTGCCAGGGGTTCTGCGGCACCGGCAGCGACGGGTGGTGCACCGAGAACGCGCCTTCGGTCATGTGCAGCTTGCCCAGCATCACCGCGCCGGCGTCGAACAGCTTGCGGATCACCGTGGCGTCTTCGGGCGGCACGTTGTCCTTCAGGATGGCGCTGCCCCAGGTGGTGCGCACGCCGGCGGTGTTGCACAGGTCCTTGATGCCGATGGGGATGCCGTGCATCGGCCCGCGGAACTGGCCGCGCTGCATCTCGGCCTCGGCCGCGCGGGCCTGGGCCAGCGCCACCTCGGGCGTGGGGGTCAGGTAGCTGTGCAGCGCGCCGTCCAGCCGGGCGATGCGGTCGAGCATGGACTGCGTCACCTCCACCGGCGACAGGCTGCCGGCGCGGTAGGCGGCGGCCAGGTCGGTGATGCCGGCAAAGGCCAAGTCGGGCAGGTCGGGCAGGTTGGATGCGGCCATGGTTGTTTGCCTTGGAAAGTATTGGCCCATCCTAGCCGCCGCAGCGGGGCGCGGTCAACCCGTGGCGGTGTGGCAGCCGACCGCGGCCGCCAGCCGGGTGGGCTCAGTACACTGCGGGCATGGCTTCTTGCGGTGGTTGCCGTGTCCAGTCAGCCCTTGGCCCGCCCTGCATGACCGATCTGACCACCATCCCCGCTGCCAAGGCCACCCTGCTCAGCATGCTGCAGGCCCTGGCCAACGACGACACCCGCGAGCGCATCTCCATCGGCGATCTGCTGGCCGCGCTGGGCGACCGCGCCCTGGCCGCCCTGCTGTTCGTGTTTGCGGTGCCCAATGTGCTGCCGGTGCCGCCCGGCACATCGACCATCCTGGGTGCGCCGCTGGTGTTCCTGGCGGCGCAACTGGCCTTCGGCCGCCAGCCCTGGCTGCCCGCCTTCATCGCCGACCGCACGATGACACGCGCCGATTTCGCCGCACTGGTGCGGCGCATCGGCCCCTGGCTGGCGCGCGCCGAGCGGCTGCTGCGTCCGCGCGCCATCGCCCTGGCGCAGCCGCCGATGGAGTACCTCGTCGGCCTGGTGTGCCTGTTGCTGGCGGTGGTGCTGGTGCTGCCGGTGCCGCTGGGCAACATGCTGCCGGCACTGGCCATCAGCCTGCTGGCACTGGGCATCCTGGAACGCGACGGCCTGTGGATCCTGGCCGGGCTGGTGGCCGCGGTGGCGTCGGCCGCGGTGGTGTCGGGCGTGGTGTACGCCGCAGTCAAGGCGACCGTCTTCTTCTTCCGCGAGGTGCTGTGATGCCGGCGGGTGCGCCGCCGCGCGCGCCGTCGTTCCTGGCCCGCCGCTGGCGCGGCGAGGTGCCGATGCGCACCGTGTTCTGGCGCGACATGCTGGCCGTGGGCACGGCGGCCAACCTGCTGGCCACCTTCATCGCGCTGATGGCGGCCAGCCAGGGCGCGCCGGGCTGGGCCGCGGTGGCCATCCACTTCGCGCCGATGCCCTACAACGTGTTCCTGTGCGTCGCCGTCGGGCGGGCCCGACCGGCCAGCCGCCCTGCCAGCGCCGTGGCCCTGGTCTGGCTGGCCTTGATGACGGTGGTCTAGGGGCGGGCGGCCGACCCGGGCGGGACCTTGGTGCGGCGCAGCCAACGCCGGCCCTGGTTGACCAGCCCGGCGATACCGTTCGGAAAGAAGCACAGGAACAGTACCAGCACCACACCGTAGATCAGTGGCGTGCTCGTCGTCTGCAGCGACCGCGCCGTGACGCCCACCACCAGGAAGATGTACTGCAGGACGATCGCCCCGTAGATGGCCCCTGCCAGCGACCCCAGCCCGCCCACCGCGATGCCGATCAACAGGCCGAACGACAGGAAGATACCGAACAGGCCCGGTGCGATGTAGCGGAACGACAGCGCGCCCAGCGCACCGGCAATGCCGACCAGCATGGCGCTGATGCCGAAGATGGCGGCCTTGTAGAACACGGTGTCCACGCCCATCGACTGCGCCGCGATGGGGTGGTCGCGGATGGCGATGGCTGCCCGGCCGACGCGCCCGCGCAGCAGGTTGCCCGCCAGCACGAACGCCAGCGCCACGGTCGCCAGCGCCACCAGGTACAGCCACTGGTCGAAGCGCAGCGCCAGCCCGAACGGCACCGCCGGGGTGTCGATGCCCAGGCCCTGGCCGCCACCGGTCCAGGCTTCCAGCCACTTCCACTTGGCGATGGTGGGCAGCACCATGCCCACCGCAAACGTGGCCATCGCCAGGTGCACCGTCGACAGCCGCAACAGCGGCAGGCTGAAGACGAAGCCCACGCCCAGGCACACCAGCCCAGCCACGGGCACCGCCACCCAGTGCGCCACGTCCGCATGCGCAATCAGCAGGGTGGCCGCATAGGCGCCGATGGCATAAAACGCGCCGTGGCCCAGCGAGATCTGGCCGTTGTAGCCGACCAGGATGTTCATGCCCAGCAGCGCAATCGCATAGATGACGATGTTGGTCAGCCGGAACAGCTGGAAGTCAGACGCCACCAGCGGCACCGCTGCTGCGGCTGCCAGCAGGGCCAGCACGGCCAGAGTGCGCCAGGGCAGGTGTGCGGGCCGCATCAGGCGCGCCAGGGCCGGGGCTGGGCGGTGCCTGATGTCGTCATAGCTTGAAGTCGTAGTCGATGATCAAGGGCGCGTGGTCGCTGAACTTCTCGGCCTTGTAGACGGTGGCGGCACGTGCCTTGGCGGCCAGTGCGGGCGTGGCCAGGTGGTAGTCCAGCCGCCAGCCCACGTTGTTGGCATAGGCCTGGCCGCGGTTGCTCCACCAGGTGTAGCAGTCGTCGGTGGCCTCGGGCTGCAGCTGGCGGTACACATCCACCAGGCCGGCCTCGGTCAGCAGCCGGGTCATCCAGGCACGCTCCTCGGGCAGGAAGCCGCTGTTCTTCTGGTTGCTGCGCCAGTTCTTCAGGTCGATCTGCTGGTGCGCGATGTTCACGTCGCCCACCAGGATGAACTCACGCTCGGCCTGCAGCGCCAGCAGGTGCGGGTACAGCACGTCCAGGAAGCGGAACTTGGCTGCCTGCCGCTCGTCGCCCGACGAGCCGCTGGGAAAGTAGCAGCTGATGATGCTCAGCTTGCGCTTGGGGGTGTCGTAGCGGGCTTCCACATAGCGGCCCTCGGCGTCGAAGAAGGCATCGCCCAGGCCCACCACCACGCTGCTGGGCGCCTTGCGGCTGTAGAGGCCCACGCCCGAGTAGCCCTTCTTCTCGGCGAAGTGGAAGTACCCTGGCATGCCGGCCACGGTTTCGAAGCGGTCGGCCAGGTCGGCGGCCTGGGCCTTGACCTCCTGCACCCCCATACAATCCGCGCCCGCCTGTGCTGCCCATTCCATGAAGCCCTTGCTGGCGGCCGAGCGGATGCCGTTCAGATTGAGCGTGATCAGTCGAAGTGCCAAGGGATCTCCATGCAACAGCCCAACCAGCCACCAGAACACACGCCAGTCGCCAACCCACTGGCGCTGGACTTCGTCCAGTTTGCCGTCGAGGCGGGGGTGCTGCGGTTTGGTGAATTCAAGACCAAGGCCGGGCGGCTGTCGCCGTACTTCTTCAATGCCGGCCTGTTCGATGACGGCGCCAAGCTGGGCCGACTGGCGGGATTCTATGCACGCTGCCTGGTGGCATCGGGCCTGCGGTTCGACATGCTCTTCGGGCCGGCCTACAAGGGCATCGCCCTGGCGGCGGCGGTGGCCATCGAGTTGGCCCGCCTGGGCCACAACGTGCCGTTTGCCTACAACCGCAAGGAGGCCAAGGACCACGGCGAGGGCGGCACCCTGGTGGGCGCGCCAGTGCGCGGGCGGGTGCTGATCATCGACGACGTGATCTCGGCCGGCACCTCGGTGCGCGAGTCCATCGCCCTGATCCAGGCGGCCGGCGCCACGCCCTGCGGCGTGGCCATCGCGCTCGACCGCCAGGAAAAGGCCAGCGATGGCACCACGGACAGCCCCTGGTCTGCGGTTCAATACGTGCGCGAGCAACTGCAACTCGATGTGGCGTCCATTGCCACCCTGGCAGACCTGCTGCAGTATCTGCAAGGCACTGGCGCAGCCGATCTGGCGCAGCATCTGCCCCGGGTTCGGGCGTATCGCGACACGTATGGGGTTTGATTGATGGCGGTGCAACGGTGGCGGTTGGTGGGCATGGCGCTGTGGGCGCTGGCGCCGTCGTTCGCCACAGCCGCGGACACGCAGGGCGGCAACCCGTCGACAGCAGGCATCTACAGCTGCGTGGACGCGCAGGGCCGGCGGCTCACGTCCGACCGGCCGATCGCCGACTGCGTCAACCGCGAGCAGCGGGTGCTCAACAAGGACGGGTCGGTGCAGCGCGTGCTGCCGCCCACCTTGACCGCCGAAGAGCGGGCCGAGCGGGAAGCTGCCCAGCGCAAGGCCGACCTGACCCGCGCTGCCCAGGCCGACGCCGTGCGCCGCGACCGCAACCTGATGGTGCGCTACCCCAACGAGGCGGTGCACCACAAGGCCCGTGAGGCCGCCCTGGACACCGTGCGCCTGGCGATGAAGGCCACCGAGCTGCGGGTGCGTGAACTGGCCGCCGAGCGCAAGCCGCTGCTGGACGAGTCCGAGTTCTACACCGGCCGGCAGATCCCGCCGCGGCTCAAGCAGCAGCTGGACGCCAATGACGCCGGCGTGGCCGCGCAGCGCCAGTCGGCCGCCAACCAGGAACTGGAGCTGGCCCGCATCAACCGCTTGTACGACGCCGAGCTCGACCGCCTGCGCCGGCTGTGGGCCGGCGCGCTGCCGGGGTCGCTGCCCCCGGCCGAGCTGCCGGTCAGCCCAGCCGCGCCTTCAGCAAAGCGTTGACCTGGGCCGGGTTGGCCTTGCCGCGGCTGGCCTTCATCACCTGGCCCACCAGGGCATTGAAGGCCTTGTCCTTGCCGGCGCGGTACTCGTCGATCGACTTGGGGTTGTCGGCCAGCACGGCGTCGATGATGGCTTCCAGCGCACTGCTGTCGTTCATCTGCCGCAGGCCTTTGGCGTCGATCAGCGCGTCCACACTGGTGGATTCCCCAGACCACAGCGCGTCGAACACCTGGCGCGCGGCGTTGTGGCTGATGGTGCCGTCGGCAATGCGGCCGATCAGCGCGGCCAGTGTGGCGGCGCCCACTGGGCCGTCGCCGATCGCCTTTCCTTCGGCGTTCAGGCGCTTGCTCACCTCGCCCATCAGCCAGTTGGCCACCAGCTTCGGCACGCCGGTCGCATCGCGGCCGGCTTGCAGGGACTGGCAGGCGTCGCGCGTGGTCTCGTAGAAGCGCGCCAGCGGCAGGCTCTGCGTCATCATCGTCGCGTCGTAGGCGGGCAGGCCGTCCACATCCTGGAAACGCTGGGCCATGGCCGCAGGCAGTTCGGGCAGGCTGGCACGCACGGCCTCGATCCATTCGGGTGCGATCACCAGCGGTGGCAGGTCGGGGTCGGGGAAGTAGCGGTAGTCATGCGCGTCTTCCTTGGTGCGCATCGCCCGCGTCTCGCCGGTGTCGGGGTTGAACAGCACGGTGGCCTGCTGGATGGCCAGGCCATCCTCGATCTGGTCGATCTGCCACTGGATCTCGTAGTCGATGGCCTGCTGCATGAACCGGAACGAGTTCAGGTTCTTGATCTCGCGCCGGGTGCCAAAGGGCGCGCCCGGGCGGCGCACCGACACGTTGGCGTCGCAGCGGAAACTGCCTTCCTGCATGTTGCCGTCGCAGATGCCCAGCCACATCACCAGCGCGTGCAGGGCGCGGGCGTATTCCACCGCCTCGGCGCTGCTGCGCATGTCGGGCTCGGTCACGATCTCCAGCAGCGGCGTGCCGGCGCGGTTCAAGTCGATGCCGGTCTGGCCGGCGTAGTCCTCGTGCAGGCTCTTGCCGGCGTCTTCTTCCAGGTGGGCGCGGGTCAGACTGACCGTCTTGCGGGTGTCGCCCAGCAGGAAGCTGATGCTGCCACCCTGCACCACTGGCGTCTCGTACTGGCTGATCTGGTAGCCCTTGGGCAGATCAGGGTAGAAGTAGTTCTTGCGGGCAAAGATCGACACCGGCGCCACCTTGGCGCCCACTGCCAGGCCCAGGCGGATGGCGCGGTCCACCGCGGCGCGGTTCATCACCGGCAGGGTGCCGGGCAGGGCCAGGTCGACTGCGCAGGCCTGGGTGTTGGGCGCGGCACCGAAGGCGGTGGAAGCGCCGGAGAAGATCTTGCTGACGGTCGACAGCTGGGCGTGGGTTTCCAGGCCGATGACGACCTCGTAGCCGCGGATCAGGGGGCTGGTCATGTCAATGGCCTTCCGGTGCCAGCTGGTGCCAGTCGGTGGCCTGCTGCAGCGCGTGCGCGGCGTGCAGCAACTGGCCTTCGGCGAAGTAGTTGCCGATCAGCTGCAGACCCACGGGCATGCCATGCGACGTTGCGGAGCGCGCGAAGCCGGCCGGCACGCTCATGCCCGGCAAGCCGGCCAGGCTGGCGGGCAGGGTGAAGATGTCGGCCAGGTAGGCCTGCAGCGGGTCGGCCCCCTGCTCGCCGATCTTCCAGGCCACGCTGGGTGCCACCGGGCCGGCGATCAGGTCGCACTGCTGGAAGCAGGCCTGGAAGTCGTCGGCGATCATGCGGCGCAGCTTCAGTGCCTGCAGGTAGTAGGCGTCGTAGTAGCCGTGGCTGAGCACGTAGGTGCCGATCATGATGCGGCGCTTGACCTCGGGCCCGAAGCCCTCGGCGCGGCTCTTCTTGTACATGTCCAGCAGGTCGGCGTACTGCGCGGCGCGGTGGCCGAACTTCACGCCGTCGAAGCGGCTCAGGTTGGAGCTGGCCTCGGCCGGGGCGATGATGTAGTAGACGGGAATCGACAACTCGGTGCGCGGCAGGCTCACGTCGACCAGGGTGGCACCCAGCGATTCCAGCTCGGCCAGCGCGCGGCGCACGGCGGCGTCCACATCGCTGGCCAGCCCGGCGGGGAAGAATTCCTTCGGCAGGCCGATGCGCAGCCCGGCCAGTGGCCTGGTGGCGCTGGCACCGTCGCGCGGGGCCAGCATCTGCGCATGGAAGTCTTGCGGCGGGCGCTGGGCGCTGGTGGCGTCGCGGGCGTCGAACCCGCTCATCGCCGACAGCAGCAGCGCGCAGTCTTCGGCGCTGCGGGCCATCGGGCCGGCCTGGTCCAGGCTGGAGGCGAAGGCGATCATGCCGTAGCGGCTGCACACGCCGTAGGTCGGCTTGATGCCGGTGATGCCGGTGAAGCTGGCCGGCTGGCGGATGGAGCCGCCGGTGTCGGTGCCGGTGGCCGCCGGCAGCAGGCGCGCAGCCACGGCCGCCGCGCTGCCGCCCGATGAGCCGCCCGGCACCCGGCTCAAGTCCCAGGGGTTGTGGGCGGCGCCGAAGGCCGAATTCTCGTTGCCCGAGCCCATCGCGAACTCGTCGCAGTTCAGCTTGCCCAGGCTGATGGCGCCGGCACCCGGGCCCTCGCCGGGCACGCCAGCGCCCAGGCGCGCGACCACGGTGGCGTCGAACGGGCTCTGGTAGCCCGCCAGCATCTTGCTGCCGGCGGTGGTGGGCAGGCGGCTGGTGACGAAGATGTCCTTGTGGGCGATCGGCACACCCAGCAGCGGCGCGGCATCGCCCGCCGCGCGGCGGGCGTCTGCCGCGCGGGCGGCGGTGGTGGCGCCCTCGGCATCCACCTGCAGAAAGGCACCCAGCGCCTGTTGCGCGCCGATGCGGCCCAGCAGGTGCTGGGTCACTTCCAGACTGGAGACCTGTCCGTCGGCCAGCATGCGGCGCAGGTCCGCCACGCCCAGCGTGTGCAAGTCCGCGTTCATTCGATCACCTTGGGCACCAGGAACAGCCCGTCTTCGACCGCCGGTGCGCTGCGCTGGTTGGCGCTGCGGTGGTCGGTCTCGGTGACTCGGTCGTCGCGCAGGCGCAGCGGCACCTGCTGGATGGCAGACAGCGGCGTGTACAGCGGCTCGACGCCGGAGGTGTCGACTGCATCCATCTGCGCGACGATACTGAAGAAGTCATTGAGTTGCTTGAGCATCTCGGGCGCCTCGGCGGCGGAGAGTTCAAGCCGGGCCAGGTGCGCGATGCGGCTGGTGTCCTGCGGGGTCAAGGCCATGGGGAAGAGGTGTCCTGCAGCGGGTTCCTGAGGCCAGGAACACCGGGGTCATGGGGTATTATCTCTGGTTATCCAGAAGCCTCGGCACCCGTGCCGGCCGCTGCAGTTGCAGCCCGCCGGCCCGGCTGTCGCCGGCGTCATTCCATGCAAAGTGCTCCGGCCCGCCGGCGCTGACCGCGAGCCGAGCCCGCCCCAAGACAACCCACAACCGCCAAGTCCTCAGGCCGCCCTGCCCGGGGCATCGGCGGCCACCCCCACCGGTTGCCAGACTGCTTGACCGCCCCATGTACGGATCCCTGCGCCGCTACTTCTCCACCGACCTTGCCATCGACCTGGGCACTGCCAACACGCTGATCTATGTGCGTGGCAAGGGCATCGTGCTCGACGAACCGTCGGTCGTCTCCATCCGCCACGAAGGCGGCCCGCAAGGCAAGAAGACCATCCAGGCCGTCGGCAAGGAAGCCAAGGCCATGCTGGGCAAGGTGCCCGGCAACATCGAGGCCATCCGGCCGATGAAGGACGGCGTGATCGCCGACTTCACCGTCACCGAGCAGATGCTCAAGCAGTTCATCA
>JBBAPL010000147.1:0-13279 GCA_040400895.1 Aquabacterium sp. | reverse complement strand
CTTCATGCCGCAGCAGTTCGATGTCTGCGGCGGTCAGACGTGACTTGGCCAGCAACTCCTGCCTGATGGCCTGCAGCATCCAGCGGTGAAGCTCCATCGCCAAGGCACGGGCGAGCACACGCACTTTCGCATACCCCTCGTCGTCGAAGAAGTCCGCGTGCTGGGAGCCCAGGCAGAGCACGCCCACGCGTGAAAGGCCGACGCACGTTGGTGCAGGCGCGATGACTGCCGAGGCGAAGCCGAATGCGGCTGAGGCAGCCGCGAACGCTGCTTCGTCGGCCGACACCAGTTTCAGTTCACTGGATCGGACGGGCTCGGTTTCATGGGTGGCGTGGCGCAACCAGGGGTCGTGTTCGAACCAGCCCTGACGTGCGTACTCCGATCCCCATACCGGATCGCAGGCCAGTACGGATCGGTACGACGCTCGCGTCGCATCGTCTCGCAAGTAGCTCATGAACACGCCAGCGTCCGCGCCCAGGCCGGTGACGGCTGCTCGGAACAGCGCCACGACCGACTCGGTGGAATCGGCGTCGCCGATGACGGGCAGGATGTCGATCACGCGCGCGCCGTAGTCCGGCATGCGCGTCAGCGCGGCCAGGCTCGTCGCTTCACCGTTGGCCACCGAGTGCTTCATGGCCTTCACGGCGAAGCCGGTCGTACAGCATCGGATCTTCGAATCGCCTCGGCTCTGAATCGCACCAGCGGTCGAACGTTGGTTGGTCCTCGAACACCATGGTCTGTACAAGGCGGGTGCCGACGGCTTGGCGTTGCGTTCGCTCGATCAGCAGGCCGATGGCTGTTGCACGCAGGGCGAACGCGACCGTGGCGTCCCTCGAGGCCAGAGTTCGCTCACCGGTGCCGGTGCGCTGTTCTTTGGCCTCAGCAGCCAGCGGCGCGCTCTGGCGACGCAACTGCAATGCTGCGCGCTTGGCGCCAAGTGGACGCGCCGGTTCATCGATTCGATCCAAGCGCCGCTTGTTGAACGGCGAGGACACCTCGATCGCCGCCGTTGTCGAGGCGGCGGGTGGTTGGCAATCAGTGCTCATCCGTGCTCCAGCGGGTCTTGAAGACCGTTGGACCGCTCGGGGCGGCGGCTGTGCGACGGCTTGCCAGGATGGGCGGCCGCTATAGCCGAATTCGAGAGCAGAAGCACGTGCTTTGTCCACGGCACGCCTGTATCCAACTTGTGACGATAGTTACCGTGGCCTTCGGGGCGTTGTCGTCCCATAACGTCTCGCCGGTCCTCAGTGGTGATGGAGATCGCCTTGATGCGCTTTGCTGCCGGGGTTGGCTTCGTCGCATGGCAGGCGGTCGTCGTCGGCTTGTTGGCCTCGCCCGCATCCATCGGTCGCCCCTTGTGCGAACCGTAGCGCCGCGCGCACGAGCGCGAGCGCCTTTCGCGGCATAAACGGCCGCCTTCCCGCCACCGTTTCACTCTGGCGGGCCCCTTCCATTTATTCCACGGTGCCCTTGCGCTCGCGCTTCTCCGCGGCGCTTTCGGTTTCGCACGGCGACCGACGAATGCGGGGCAGAGCTCAGCTCAACAACGCACCTGACGCCGAGGGCAAACAGCCCTTCCATTCAAGGAAGCGGCTCCCTCGGAAATTAGGGCAGGTGCCTTGTGAATGCAGAAGGGCAAGAACGTGCAAAACCGAATCGGCATTGCGAAGAACCCTGCGGGACGACAGTTCTTACGAACGGTTGCCGTGCAGTCCCGGCCATGGAGCCTGCCATGGCCCGGTGCGCCGCCCTGAGCGTGTGTCGCGATGTCTGCGGATTGTTGTCTTCAACCAAAGGAGTTCAGGTCATGGAACACACGAAGGAATTGCTCTCGATCGGCCTTTCGGCGCTCGCGCCGTCGCCGTTCAACGTTCGGCGTCACTCAATCGGACAGATCGAAGAACTGGCCGCGTTGATCGACTCGCAGGGCCTGCTGCACAACCTGGTGGTCACCGAGCAGGTGATCGGCAGGGGCAAGGCCCGCGAAGTGAAGTTCGCCGTGGCGGCCGGTGAGCGTCGGCGGCGTGCGCTGCTGCTGTTGCAGCAGCGCGGGCGGTTGCCCAAGGGGCACGAGGTTCTGTGCGAACTGGTGCCGCCCGAGCGGGCGCGGGAGGTCAGCCTGGCCGAGAACAGCGGGCGCGAGCCGATGCATCCGGCCGACGAGTTCGAAGCCTTCAAGGCGCTGATCGACGAAGGCAAGGGCGTCGAGGACGTGGCGGCGCGGTTCGGCGTGTCGATGCTCACGGTGCAGCGCCGATTGAAGCTGTCGGCGCTATCACCGAAGCTGCTGGCGCTGTACCGCGAGGACGGTATCAACCTGGATCAGCTGATGGCCCTCACGCTGAGCGATGACCATGCCGTGCAGGAGCGCACCTGGTTCGACGCACAGCCCTGGGACAAGACGCCGGCCGCGCTGCGGCGTCGGCTGACGGTCGGCGAGGTCGAAGCTGCAGGCAGCGCGCTGGTGCGCTTCGTGGGCATCGAGGTCTACGAGGCGGCAGGCGGTGTCGTGCGGCGCGACTTGTTCGACGACGAGCAGAGCCGCTTCCTGTAGGATCCGGCGCTACTGGAGCGGCTGGCTACGGAGAAGCTGGAGGCGCTGGCCGGCGCCGTGCGCGATGAAGGCTGGAAGTGGGTCGAGGCGCGGCTGAGCGTGGACTCGCAGGCCCTGCGGCAGTTTGCGCCCTGCGCGCATGTCAACCGCAAGCCCACGGCCGCCGAACAGGAGGAACTCGATGCGCTGGCGCAGCGCACTGCCGAACTGGAGCAGCAGGCCCGGGCGCTGGACGATGCGCCCGAGTGGTCGCCCGACGACGCCGAGATGATCGACCTCGAAGAGCAGGACATCGCAGCCCGGCGCAAGGCCATCCACGAGGCGCTCAAAACCTGGACGCCAGAGCAGAAGGCCCACGCGGGCGTCATCGTCACCGTTGGCCGCGAAGGCGATGTCGAGGTGATGCGCGGCCTAGTGCGGGACGAGGATCGCAAGGCCGTGGCCGCTGGTGCGCGTTCGACCGGCAGGATGGGTCGCAGCGCCCAGGACGGCACAGACAGCGACCACCTGGGCCTGCCGTCGACATCGGCAGCGCCGGAACGTCGACCGCTGGGTTGCAGCGAAGCCCTGGCCAAGCGCCTTGCCGCGCACCGGACGATCGCCTTGCAAGCGATGCTGGCGCACAACGCAGTGGTGGCCCTCGCGTCGGTGGTGCATGTCTTCGTACTGCGAACCTTCGGCGAGGACTATCCGCGCGAGGCGTCGGCGCTCCAGGTGTCGCCGCAGTTGTCGGCGTATGCCCTGGAGGCTGCGGCCGACGACCTTAAGGCCAGCCGGGCGTGGCAGGCCGTGCAGCAGGCGACGCAAGCATGGCGTGCCCGCTTGCCGGAGCAACAGGGAGAGTGGTTCGGGTGGTTGATTGACCTGTCCCAGTCCGAGCTGATCGACCTGCTCGCCCTGTGCAGTGCATTGACGGTGAACGCGCTGCCGGGCGTGGGGGCATCGGCCAGCGCCAACGCCCTGGCGGCGGCACTCGGCCTTGACATGGCCGATTGGTGGGAGCCGACCGCCGAGGGCTATCTGAGCCACGTGCCCAAGGCGCAGATCGTCTCGGCGCTGAAGGAAGCCGGGCCTGACCTCTCCGGTGGCGGCGTGGAGATGATGAGGAAGGACGCGCTGGTGACTGCAGCGGCATCGCGGCTGGCCGGTAAGCGCTGGCTGCCGGAACCGCTGCGGCAATCACCAGGTTGAACGAGCCCAGTGGGCGTTGTGAACCCGCCCACGCGATCCGAGTCGGAGGAATCATGTGGCTGCTGGTTGCTCGCGAACCCCGGCCGGACGCGCCTGACTGGCCCGGCCGGCGCATGCTCGCGGCCCTCGATGCAGTCGTGTGGCCACTGCTTTGGGTGCTGCTTATCCAGCACGCGCCCGAGCCGGTGGGCCTGGTGGGGCCGTTCGTCACGGCCATGGCGGTACTGCTGGGACTGGGGCGTCTGCATCGGGCCCTCTGGGTGAACCAGCGCTACTGGTTCACGACGTGGCGCTGGGGGAAGGTTATGGCGGCGATGCTGTTGATCGGTGCGGTTCTCAAAGTCACGATGACCGCATGAGCACCCGCGGTGCCGAATGCTAGTGTGGTGCGCCGCCCTGTCATGTACTTATCGATCTACGAGCGGAGTAGTCGCCTGCTATCCGGCGCCTTGCTCGGGACGCTCGCTTGCCGCAGCCGTCGGCGAGGACGGATGTTTGCCGTCGGGCGGCTGGTCGATGGTCTTTTCCCGACCCTGAACGGAAGTTAACGAGTCCAAGCAGCGGACCTCGAAGTCCGGTCGCAGTTGCTGGGGCCCCCTACAGCGGGTCCGTCGAGACCGGGTAGGCGATGACGCCAGATCGGGGCCGGATATCGCCAGCCGTATCCCGTGTCTATACGCCAAACCGACGCCGCAGACCGGCTGCATAGGCGCTCTCGGGCAAGACGGCTTTCAACCAGGGCAGCCAGCGTGCATCGGCACCGAAGCGCCGGCGCAGCCCGCGCCCATCCAGCGCCCAGTCAACGATGTCACGCGCTGCGCGCTCGGCGGCCATGCCGGCCGCGACTGAGGACATCCAGTGCTTGCGCAGGCCCTGGCGTACCGGCGCGTAGTCGGCGATCGACTGCTCGCAGGCAGCTGCCGAGCGCGCCAGATCCGTGCGAATGAAGCCGGGTTCGGCCAAGCACACGCGGATGCCGAAGCGATGGAGCTCATGCTGCAGCGCTTCGTGCAGCCCTTCCAGCGCGTGTTTGCTGGCCGCGTAGTAGGCCTCGCCTGGCGGGGCCAGCAGGCCGGCCAGCGAACCGATGGTCAGGATCGTGCCGCGTCGGCGTTCGCGCAGGGTCGGCACAAACGCCCGGATGGTGTCGGCCACGCCGTGCAGGTTGGTGTCGATGATCGCCCGGCCTTGCGCGGCCGAGACCTCCTCGAACACACCACTGATGTTGATGCCTGCGTTGTTCACCAGCAGCTCCGGCGACAAACCGCGGTGCGCGAGTTGCTGGGCCAGATCCGTGATGGTCTGGGGGTGGCACACGTCCAGCATGACCGGTTCGATTGCGCCGGTGCAGCCCGGTGCCACCGTCGGCGCCGTGGCGCGCCGGCTGGCGGCCAGCACATGCCATCCGCGCGCAGCAAGTTCGCTGCACAGGGCCGCGCCCAGACCGGCCGAGCCTCCGGTGACCAGTGCGACCCGCGTCGAAGCGCTCATTCCGCTCTTTCTGCTCATGCGGCCACGGGCTCGGCGGGCGCCTGCTGCAGCAGACCCGGCCACAGCGCATCGGCGGCCTCGGCCCCGGAGATCACGACAGCTTCGACCCCCGGCCCGTGCGTGGCGGCACCGGCGATCACGAGGCCGGGCACCGGGCTGCGGCGTGCCACTGCGGTGTGCGGGTCGCGGCTGCCGTAAACCGCGCCGAAGCTACTCCAGCCATAGCGCCGGAAGCTCAGCGGGCTGGCCTCGCTGCGCCAGACGATGCGCTGGCGCAGGTCAGGGATCAGCCGCGCCGCGGCGTCAATCATCGGTTCGGCCATCGCGGCCTTGCGCGCAGCGTAGGCCGCGCTGCCGCGCTGCGCCAGCGGATTGGTGAGCTCGGGCTGCTCGAACCAGCCGCTGGCCGATGCCGGGTCGAGCAGTTGCATCAGCTCCACAGTGTGATGACCCGGAGGCGCCGCCGACGGGTCAACCAGGCTGGGCAGCACGATCTCGAGCATGCGGCCTTCGACATGCAGATGGTTCACCGGCGCCAGGCCCTGCAGATCACCGCAGATGCCCAGGTGCACTGACAGCATCGACGCCGAGGTCTGCAGCGTGCGCAGTTGCCGCGCCCAGGCCGGCGGCAGTGCGCCGGGCGCGAACAGGGTGTGCATGGCACCCAGCAGCTCGGCGTTGAGGACTACGGCTGCCGCGCGCCTTTCGGTGCCGTCGGCCAAACGCACGCCCTGTGCGACTCCCTTGCCGCGTTCGCCCTGCATCAGCACCTGTGCCACGGAGCTGCTCAGGTGCACCCGCCCGCCGTCCAGCTCGATGCTGTCCACCAGCGCTTGCGCGAACTGGCCGGAGCCGCCGACGGGGTACATGCCGCCATGCATGAAGTAGCCCAAGATCGGCACGTAGTCGCGCACACGCAACTCACGTGGCCGGTGGGTGATGTAGCCGGCCAGGCCCAGCAACGCGTCCTGCGCGCGCTCGCCCACGCCATGTGCGGCCAGCATTTCGACCATCGACGCGTCCAGCCAGCGCACCGTCTCGGGAAACTCGCGCGCAAAGGCCAAAAGGCCCGGCACGGTGCCCGGCTGCCCTGGCACCCCGCCGCGGCTGGCTGCCGTGCTGTACATACCGGTGTGGATGCGGCGCACCTGCGCCAGCGCTTCGCGCAGGGCCGGCGCGTCGGCCGGGTGGCGCTGCGCCAGAGCGGCGACGAACGCATCCCAGCCGCGGGGCACGGTCCAAGCCCCGCGCTCGTCGACGAAGCAGTGGTCCAGCGCCCGCCAGTCGATGGTCTGATCGAGGTTCAGCCGCTGCAGCAGCGCATGCACCGTGCCGCCCGGGTGGCAACCCGACACGTCGTGGACGCCGGCATCGAAGCGAAACACGAGCGGACTGTCCAGTGTGCCGGCCCGGCCTTCCCAATGATGGCAGAAGCCTCCCGGCTTGTCATGCTGCTCGAACACCTGCACGCGCGCGCCGGCACGCGCCAGCAAGGCTGCGGCCGTCAGCCCGCCGATGCCGGCCCCCACGACAACCACGTCGGTATCGTTGGCATCAGCGGCTTCGGCGGTGCGGCGGCCCGATGCCAGCAGCGGCGATGGCCAGGGGTTCGGGTCAGCCTGCGCCAGGCGGCGCTGCAAGGCGGCGTGCACCCAGTGCCTGGGCAACCAGCGCGACAGCACAATGGCTGCCACCAGCGGCACCCAACGCGCGACCGGATGCAAACCTGCCGAAGCCGCGATACCGATCCAGGCCACCGCCACCGCCCAAAGCAGCGACATGCCGCGGTTGACGCGCAGGAACACCGGGTCAGCCGTCATGCCAGGCCAGTCGGTGGCCGAGATCACGCCCGTCCAGGGGCGGCCCAAGACCACACCGATCGCCATCAGCAGCCCCGCCGCGAGCGACACGCCGGCCGGGGCCCAGCTTGCCGCCGGGGAAGCGCTGACGACCAGCAACACGGTGGCCAGTGCAAGGATCAGCGCCAGCCCCGCGGGCAGCATCAGGTCCTCACCGCGGCGACGTGTCCAAGCCGCAAGCGCCGTCGCAGCCAGCGCGCCCACGGCGGCACCGGCCAGCGGCTGGCCAAAGCCGGCCACTTCCCAGAAGACGATCAGCGGCGAGAGCAGCAGACCGGCGTGGTGGAAGCTCTTCATAGGCCCCGATGCCCGTCGCTCACCGAGCCCTGGGTCAGTTGGGGCAGCGTGCATGGGTGTCGTCTTCATGCCCTTATCCTTCCGTGTGATGAACGCCCCCATCTTGTTCGCACCAGCCGCCGCGGTCTTGTCCACGCGCGCCGTTGTTTGAGCCTTGCGCGCCATGCCCGGCCAAGTCCCCGCGATCACCGTGCATGCCATGCGCGAAGGGCTGGTGGGGCTGGGACTGGATCGCACGGCCCTGACGCAGGCGATCGGTGTCGATCTGGGCGATCCACCACCGCCAGCGGCGCGGATCGGCAGCGATGCCCTGTGGCGAATGTGGCAAGCGGCCATGGAACAACACCCCGATCCGGCGTTGGCCACGGCGCTGGGCATGGCTATTCCCTTCGGCGCTTTCGGCTTCACCGACTACCTGACGGGCAGCAGCTTCACAGTGGGCGGCGGCTTCGAGTCGCTGGCGCTGCACTTGCGGCTCGTCGCCGGTGGCATCCAGCTCGAACTGGACGCGGTCGACGGGCTGCGCTGGGTGCGGCTGCACACCCCGGAGGGCGAGAGCCCGCCCTTCATCGCCACCGAGATGACGGTGGCGCTGTTCGTCGGACGATTCCGCGAAGGCACTGAAGGGGCGTTTCAGCCCGTCTTCGCGTGCCTGCGCGGCGAAGCGCCGCCGGGCGACTCACCACAGGCGCGACTGCTCGGTCTGCCAGTGCGCCACCGCAGCCCCGTGGCCGCGCTGGCAATTCCCGAGTCGATGTGGAGTCTGCCCCTGCGCCGTGCCGATCCCTACCTGCATGGCACGCTCAGGCGCAGCGTCGAGGAACTGGGCCTTCTGCGCAGCCCGGCAGACGCACTGGAACTGGCGATCCGTGCCCGGCTGCGCGACGCGCTGGCCGACCGCGGCGCCGACATGCATCGGATGGCGCGGCTGCTGGGCATGTCGGTGCGCACGCTGCAGCGTCGGCTGGGGTCGAGCGGTCGGTCGTGGAGTGATGTCGTCGAGGCTTTCCGGCGCGACGAGGCCACCCGATTGCTCTCAGGCCCGACGCCGCTGGTCGACGTTGCCGCCCGACTGGGCTACCGCGATCAATCGGCTTTCACGCGCGCGTTTCGGCGCTGGACCGCGCAGACACCTGCGCAGTGGCGTCGTGCATCCAGCGCGTGAAGGGACTTCCCGCCGCACAGCCCGCCAGGAAGACGGCGTTCCAAGCGTTACTGAGGCCGCAGCACCATCAAACCCATGTTCACAAGCGGCAGGATGGTCGCGGCGATTCCCCAGCCGATCCAGCGCCGGTTCAACTGCCAGTAGCGCGCCGGGATCGATGCCGAAGTCGAGAACGACGCGGCCAGCCGCCCCTGCTGGATCTGCGTCGGCACCAGCACCACGAGCCAGATGACGCCGGACAGGATGAACAGCGCATGGCCCCAAGCGATCCAGCCGGGTTGCCACAGGCTGAAACCGCCGAGCCAGCCCATGCCATGTGCGCCGAGCAGCGTCAGCACAACACCCGGCAGCGTGAAGGTGAAGTCGGTGAGCGCGACCATGCGCTGCGCAAAGGCGACGACAGTCGGGTGGCCGTGGCGGTCGGCCGCGAGTTTCCAGACGGCGGTGACGACGATGTTGCCGAGCAGCAGAACCACGCCCAGCAAGTGCATCAGCTTGAAGACGCTGTAGCTCATCGGGCCGCCATGTGTGTGTTCTTCAGGAATCTCGGCACTGTCAGTAGACCGCGCGCAGTTGCAGGCGCGTCGCCTCGGGCCCATGCACGAAGCGCGCGGCCTCGAAGCTCGGAGGCCCCAGCCTGCCACGCGCGTCTCGACTGAACGCAACGCCCTCTGTCGGTACCCCAAAGAGGTTGGTGTCCAGCAATCCGTTGCCGTTGCGGTCCTCGAAAGCGGCGACGGCGTAGCTGCCGGGGCGCACGCCAGAGAACGCGCAGACCGCCCGACCTTCACTCACGGCGGCCGTGACCTTGGCGATCGATGCGTGCGGGTCGGGGAATCCCTGCTGCGTCGAGAACAACGCGCAATTCAGCATCGCACCTGGGCTTGCAAGCTCGGTCACGATCACCTCGACCCCGGCATCAGCGGCTGCCACCGGGCCGGTGGGAACGATCCATGCCGCGACCGAAACGAACCTCATGGTCGCATTGAGCCAACGGGCGATGGCTCGGACACGACTTGATTTCATGGGCGGCTCAGGAGTTTGCGATGGGCCCAACCATCATCGTGGCGCAGGCCTCCGCCGGCTTGACCCTGAGCGCCATGGTTTGGGCATTGCGCGCCATGCCAGCGGACCGCCGCCGGCACGCAGCGGGGTCTGGGCTTCTGCTCCCTGGTGAACCGGCGATCGGCACCTTCTGGGCGGCTGCGTGAGTTCGAATTCCGGCAAAGCTGACCTTGCCCTGCACCGATAGGTGCAAGTAATTCGCGCGCACCACAGTAGCTGCGTAAGAGGGGTACTTTCAGTGCGCAGCGACGGGCCGAGCCTCGCTCCATTCGTCGAGATCGGAGCTTCTCCACGCTACCGCACGAGGCCCGAGGCGCACTGGGCTCGGGAACTTGTGCTCCGCGATCAGCCTGTAGATGGTCGACCGCCCGAGTCCGGTCATGCGCATGACGGTGGGCATCCGCAGGAAGAGCGGCGTCACCACCTCAGTGCGGCGGGGCGTTGGTACGGACGGGTTGCGTTGCACGGGCTGTCTCCAGAGAGAGGCATATCGGCAACTCTAGGGTGCAAGCGGGATTGGCAGCGTGCTGGATTCGGGCCGAAATCCTGCGTGGTCGTTCACCCCGACACCGGCTGTGTCGGCAAGGGTCAACCACTCGCCACCACGCTCACGCGCCTGGCCTTCTTTGCTGGAACGCGGGGCGCCTTGGTCGGACTGGCGGGCACCTTGCCGCTTTCGACCTTCGCAAGCAACGATGCCCACGCTCCCAGCGCGGCGGCTCGCTCGGCAAAGTAGTCGTGCCGGTCGTAGATCCCCTCGACATTGCCCAGCTTGTGGTTCAGCGAGCGCTCGGCGACGAAGCGATCGACGCCGAGCACGGCGAGGTGCGTCCGCGCCGTCCGCCGCATGTCGTGAACCGTGAAGTGCTCGATGTCGAGAACCTTCAACCGCTTGAGCGCGACGTTGAGGGTGTCTGGGCCGACGTGCTCGTACCGATTCCTGCAATTCACACCCAGGCGCGAACGGACGAGCCGGCGGGCGGGAAAGACGTAGGGCTTGCCGAATGAGAAGACCCTGGCTTCCTTGAGCCATGCAATGACCGGTTCCGCCAGCGGGATACGGATCGAAGCGCGGGTCTTCGTGTTCTCTTTGGCCAGGGTCCAGATGCCGGCGTCGAGATCGAAGGCGTCCCAGCGGGCCGACAGCAGCTCCATCTTGCGCACACACAGCGCAAGCAGCAGCCAGACGGCCAGCTCGTTCTCGCGCCCGTAGTTCGGTGTCGTCCGCATGGCCACGGCGAGTTGCTGCAGTTCTTCCACAGTCAGCCAGCGGTCGCGCGAGACCTCGTCGCCCCCGGCATCCACCAGGTCGAAGTCGGCCGCTGGATTGCGATCGATCCAGTGGTTGCGCACGGCCATCCGGAACATGCGACTCATGTAGCGCAGCGCGTCGTTGGCAACGGTCGGTGCACCGCCGGCCACGATGCGCGTCAGCACGCGGTCGATGTGTACGGGCTGCACGTCGGGTGGAGCGACAGGCCCCAGCACCGGATTGATGTGCTTGCGCAGGACGCGGGCCACGACTTCTGGATGTTTGTAGCGTGGCTGGATGTACTTGGCGAACCAGACTTCACCGAGCCGCTGCACGGTGGGCACTTCGAGCTGCAGGGCCTTCTCGGCCTGCTTGGCTGCCGTGACGTCGATGCCGCGCTCGATCTGTGCTCGGTCCTGCCGTACCTGCTCGCGCGCATCCTTGAGCGACAGCTCAGGGTAGCGCCCGAGCACCTTTTCCTTGGAGCGCCCGTTCAGTCGGTAGCGAAGGATCCACGAGGCCTTGCCGGCCTGCGCTGCGATGGTGCTGGCGACGAAGGTCAGGCCTTCGCCCACGCCGCGGTCTACAGCGCCGGCAGCGAGCCAGGCCTTGATCTCGCGGTCAGTGATCGGTCGTTGCTGTCTGCTCATGTCCCATAGGCTCCTGTGAGGCTGTGGGGTTTTTGATCGGATGAACGCCTCAGAAGCGGCGCGAACCCCAAAAACCCCACAATAAACCCCACAGGTTGCGCGCGCTTCGCTGCGACGCCCTGGGACGGCCCGGGACAAAATATCCTTACACGACAGTGGGTTAGCTCACTCTTGGGGACCCCGTGGGACCCCCTGAAAAGCTACTCAATGTTCTGCACCTGCTCGCGCATCTGCTCGACGGCGACCTTCATCTCCACCGACACGTTCGTCAGCTCCAGCGCCGACGATTTGCTGCCCAGGGTGTTGGCCTCGCGGTGCAGTTCCTGGATCAGGAAGTCGAGCCGCTTGCCCAGCTCACCGCCGGCCTTCAGCAGCCGGGTGATCTCGTCGAGGTGCGCGCCCAGGCGTGCCAGTTCCTCGGCCACGTCGATGCGCAGGGCGTAGGCGGCGGCTTCGTTCAGCGCGCGGTCGCGCAGGGCGTCGGCCGTCACGCTGCCGCCGGCGCCGGCGTTCTGCAGCGCCTCGTTCCAGCGCTCCAGAAACCGCTGCTGCTGGCGCTGCACCACCGCCGGCACCAGCGGGGCGGCCTGGGCGGCCAGCTCGCGCAGCCGGCTGATGCGTTCCATCAGGATGGCGACCAGGCGTGCGCCTTCGCGCCCGCGCGCCTCACGCAGGCCGGCAATGGCCTGGCGCGCAGCGGCCAGCGTGGCGTCGTCCAGTCGCTCGGATGCGCCGCCTTGCCGGCACCAGCCCAGCGCCTCGTTCACGCTCAGCGGCCGGGCGTTGGGCAACCAGTTGGTGACGGTGGATTCCAGCAACGACAGCTTGTTCAGCTGGTCGGGCTGCGGCTGCGGCCAGGCGCCGTCGGTCTCGCGCTGCGGCGCCACCCGCAACTCGATCTTGCCGCGCTTGAAGGTCGCACCCACCAGCTCGCGCAGCGCAGGCTCCAGGCCGCGCAGCTCGTCGGGCAGGCGGAACGCCAGGTCGAGGAAGCGGCTGTTGACCGACCGCACCTCGACGGTGACGGCCGAGCCGCCAGGCGCGCCGCGTGGCGCGGGGTCATCGGTGCTGCCCCCCGCGCCGTGCGTGGCATGGGCAAAACCGGTCATGCTGTAAACTGCCATGGACCCACCAGACAAGGGAAAACACGGATTATGTCAAAGCCCAAGCCCGCCCCATTGCCTGCGGGCACGGTGGTCGGCGGCTACTCGGTCGTCAAGAAGCTGGCAGCCGGGGGTTTTGGTGTGGTGTACCTGGCTGAAGATGCTGATCGCCACAACGTGGCCATCAAGGAGTACCTGCCCGCGTCCCTGGCCGAGCGATCGCCCGGTGAACTGACGCCGCGGGTCAAGCCCGAGAAGCAGCCGCTGTACCGGCTGGGCCTCAAGAGCTTCTTCGAAGAAGGCCGCAGCCTGGCGCAGATCAGCCACCCCAGCGTGGTGAGCGTGCTGAACTTCTTCCGTGAGAACGAAACCGTCTACATGGTGATGAACTATCTGCAGGGCGACACCCTGCAGGACTTCATCGTCACCGCACGCGACTTGAAGCGCGACAAGGTGTTCCGCGAGAGCACCATCCGCAGCTTGTTCGACGAGATCCTGCGCGGCCTGCGCATCGTGCACCAGCACAAGATGCTGCATCTGGACATCAAGCCGGCCAACGTCTTCATCACCAACGACAACAAGGCCGTGATGCTGGACTTCGGCGCCGCGCGCGAGGTGCTGTCGAAAGAGGGCAACTTCATCCGGCCGATGT
>JBBAPL010000146.1:0-13410 GCA_040400895.1 Aquabacterium sp. | reverse complement strand
GACCAGGGCCTGCTGCTGCTGGACCTGAAAGACCTGCGCGCCATGCTGCAGCATGTGGGCGACAACGCCAGCCAGTTCACCACCAGCTACGGCAATGTCAGCGCCGCCAACATCGGCGCCATCCAGCGCGGGCTGCTGCAGATCGAGCAGCAGGGCGGCGACCAATTCTTTGGCGAGCCCATGCTCGACATCAGCGACTTCATGCAGACAGTCGACGGCCTGGGCGTGATCAACGTGTTGGCGGCCGACAAGCTGATGAACGCGCCGCGGCTGTACGGCACCTTCCTGCTGTGGATGCTGAGCGAGCTGTTCGAGCTGCTGCCCGAGGTGGGCGACCTGGACAAGCCCAAGCTGGTGTTCTTCTTCGACGAGGCCCACCTGCTGTTCAAGGACGCGCCGGCGGTGCTGGTCGAGCGCATCGAACTGGTGGTGCGCCTGGTGCGCAGCAAGGGCGTGGGCGTGTACTTCGTCACCCAGAACCCGCTGGACGTGCCCGACACCGTGCTGGGCCAGCTGGGCAACCGGGTGCAGCATGCGCTGCGCGCCTTCACCCCGCGCGACCAGAAGGCGGTGAAGAGTGCCGCCAGCACCATGCGCGCCAACCCGGGGCTGGACATCGAGACCGCCATCACCGAGTTGGGCGTGGGCGAGGCGCTGGTGAGCTTTCTCGACAGCAAGGGCCGGCCCAGCGTGACCGAGCGGGTGTTCGTGCTGCCGCCGGGCAGCCAGATCGGGCCGATCACGCTGCCGCAGCGGCAGCAGCTGATCGGCAGTTCGCTGGTGGCCGGTGTGTACGAGAAGCTGGTCGACCGCGAATCGGCACACGAGATCCTCAAGGGCCGGGGCACCGGCGGTGCGGCCCCGACGGCCAGCGGTGGACGCACCATGGCCGACGAGGCCCAGGCTGCCGCCCGTGGCGGCGCCGCGCAGGCACCGGCCGACGACGGCGGCCTGATGGGTGGGCTCAAGGACATGATGTTCGGCAGCACCGGCCCGCGCGGCGGGCGCCGGCCCGGCCTGGCCGAAGCCGCCGCCAGCTCGGCCATGCGCAGCATCGGCTCGGCCGTGGGCCGCGAGATCATCCGCGGCGTGCTGGGCTCGATCCTGGGCGGCGGCCGGCGGCGCTGACGGCTCGGGCCAGGGCGAGCAGGACAACCTGGGTTTCTGATTCGCACAGCGCGCAGCGCAGACGGCGGACCGCAAGCGCAAGGGCCGCACGACGCTGGCCTGCCAAGGCGGGGCAAACCCGGCTGGGGACGCCCTGGCGCGCACCGCGTCATCGGGGGGCCCTGCGCTCGGGACTGCCCCCCATCGCCCTCACCCCAAACAAACGAGATGCCCTTGCTCCTGCACGCCCGCCTGCCTTTGCTGGCCACGTCGATTCTGGCCCTGGCCGGATGCGCCAGCCCCCCAACCCCGCCAACAACAGGCACGCCGGAGACCCCGCCACAGGCCCAGGCCTGAGCGGATGGCGTGCCCGCCGGTGCCCGCTGCCTGCGCGGCCAGGACTCGGCTTCGGCGCACGACCTGATCGGGATGCCCGCGCCGTTGGAGCGGTGTGCTGGTGGTGCATGCGCATGGAGGCCCGTCATTGGGGCCCACCAGCACCAAGCGCAACGATGAAGACATCCGCCGCTGGGCGATCACCGCGGGCGAGGACCATGCCAGGGCCGGATCGGTGTTCCGCCAGGGCGGCTTTGCCGTCACCACCGCCGCCGAAGACACCGCGCGCGTGCGCCGCATCTTCGTCAACCCTGTCGCCAAGCCGAGGCGCACCCTGCTGCACGGCCAGTCCTGGGGCGGCATGGTGGCCACCCGAGCGGCCGAGCTGTTCCCCAAGTCCTGGGATGGCATGCTGTTGACCAGCGCGGTGGTGGCCGGCCCAGCCACCGATGACTTCCGGGTCGACCTGCGTGCCATCTACCAGTCTCTGTGCGGCAATCACCCGCGTCCCGACGAGCCGGCCTATCCGCTGCCCATCGGCCTGCCGGCCGACAGCAGGCTGACCCATGCCGACGTGGCCCAGCGGGTGGACGATTGCCTGGGCACGGGCAAGCCCGCCGCGCAGCGCACGCCCGCCCGCCCAGGCCCACCAGCTCCAGACCATCGCCACGGTGCCGAAGGTTCCCGAGAGCTCGGTCGCCGGTCACATCAACCACGCCAGCTTGACGCTGGCCTCACGCGTCCTGCCGCGCTGAGCGCGGCACTTCACGACAGCCGGCGGCATGTCGTCGCCCGGGGGCTGCGCCTGGGCGGCCGGCGCTTGCAGACTGGAACCTGTTCCACCGCACAACCCGGGCCAAGCTGCGCTGCACCGGGGCCGCGCCCATGCCGCCCAGCCACAATCCCGCCATGCCCGATGCCGGCCTGCCACTCCTGTTGACCGCGCCCATCGCGCCCACCCTGCCGCTGTGGCAACGGGTGCTGCGCCACATGCTGGGCGGTGTGCTGCTGTCGAGCAGCGTCGGGGTGTTCATCACCCTGCTGTCACGCGATGGGCTGTGGCGCAACTGGGTGCTGTCGATGTGCATCGGCGGCTGCATCCAGGGCCTGATCGAGGTCGGCCGCTATGCCATCTCGGCCTGGCTGCGGCGCCGCGGGGTGCCCGGCCCGCACCTCGACACCCACTGGCCGGGCTGGCGCTTCATGGCACCGTATGTGCTGGTGGCCGCACTGGTGGGCTATGTGCTGGGCTCCAACCTGGGGGCGCTGCTGCTGGGCATGCCGGTGCCGGTGACGGTGGGCTTCGGCACCCGTGGCCTGACGATCGTGCTGACCATCACCGTGGGCGTGTCGGCCATCGCCACCTACAGCTTCTACACCCGCGGCCAGATGGCGGCCATGGCTGCGCAGGCCGAGGCTGCCAGCCGCCAGGCCAGCGAGACCCAGCTGCGCCTGCTGCAGAGCCAGCTGGAGCCGCACATGCTGTTCAACACCCTGGCCAACCTGCGGGTGCTGATCGGCCTGGACGCCACCCGCGCCCAGGCCATGCTGGACCACCTGATCCGCTATCTGCGCGCCACCCTGGGCGCCAGCCATGCCAGCCTGCACCCGCTGGCCACCGAGTTCGCCTGCCTGGACGACTACCTGGCGCTGATGGCCGTGCGCATGGGCCCGCGCCTGCAGGTGCAGCTGCACCTGCCCGACGCGCTGCGTGCGCACCCGGTGCCGCCGCTGCTGCTGCAGCCGCTGGTGGAGAACTGCATCCGCCACGGCCTGGAGCCCAAGGTGGAGGGTGGCCGCATCACCGTGCGCGCCGAGCAGCAGGGTGACCAGCTGCTGCTGACGGTGCGCGACACCGGCGTGGGTCTGTCCGACGGCACAGCACCGCCGGCCGCCACTGCCGCACCCGGCGCCGACGCCGGCCAGCGCAGTCACTACGGCACCCGCCATGTCGCTGGGCGTCTGTCCACGCTGTACGGCGCACACGCCAGCTTCACCCTGCGGCCCGCGCCCGACGGCGACAGCGGCACGCTGGCGGAGGTGCGGCTGCCGCTGCAGGCAGGGCCGGCAGATCGCGCCGGACACCCGACCGCACACCCGACCGCACACCCACCCACGCAGCCACCCGCCCCCAGCTGATCCTGCCCATGCCCACTGCCCTGATCGCCGAAGACGAGCCCCTGCTGGCCCAGGCCCTGGCCGCCGACCTGGCCCGCCTGTGGCCTGGGCTGCAGATCGTGGCGCAGGTGGGCGACGGGCTCAGCGCCAGCGCCCAGGCCCTGGCGCTGCGGCCGCAGGTGTGCTTTCTCGACATCCGCATGCCAGGCGCCAGCGGGCTGGAGGCCGCCCAGGCCCTGGCCGAAGACTGGCCCGACGACCAGCCCTTCCCGCTGCTGGTGTTCGTCACCGCCTATGACCAGTACGCCCTGCAGGCTTTCGACGCCCAGGCGGTGGATTACCTGGTCAAGCCAGTGGAGGCCAGCCGCCTGGCCGCCTGCGTGTCCCGGCTGCAGCGGCAATTGGCCGATGCACCGACACCGGCGGCGGCTGGCGGTGGTCACACCACGCGCGGCACCCCGCCCGCCCAGGGGCTGGACCCGGCGCTCGACCAGGCCCTGCAACAGCTGCGCGCCCTGCTGGGCAGCGGCATCGGGGCGGCAGTTGGCGTGGTGGCGCCGCCACTCGAAGTCATCCAGGCCGGTGTGGGCAACACCGTGCACCTGGTGCCGGTGGCCGAGGTGCTGTACTTCGAAGCAGCCGACAAATACCTGCGGGTGGTGACAGCCGAGCGCGAGCACCTGATCCGCCTGTCGCTGCGCGAGCTGCTGCCGCGGCTGGATGCGCAGCTGTTCTGGCAGGTGCACCGCAGCCTGGTGGTGCGGGCCACCGCGATCAGCACGGCCACGCGGGATGAATCGGGCAAGGTCTTCCTGCAGTTGCGCGGCCGGCCAGAGCGGCTGACGGCCAGCCGGCTGTACGCCCACCTGTTCAAGGGCATGTAACGGGCCGATGGGGCCGCCGCCGGCGCGGCGCATGGGGGCGCCCCCGACGCCCCGGGCGCGGCGGCTGGCGACAGCAGGCAGCGTTTCGTCGCGCGGTGGCAGACCGGGCGTTGCTGTCTTCCTAGCATGGCGCCAGACATCAGCGCACCGCCCAGCCCCGCCATGACATCGTTCACCGACCTGCTGCACCGCCATCCGCTGGTGTTCTTCCACCTCGTCACTGCCATCGGCGCACTGGTGATCGGCACGGTGGTGATGCTGCGCCGCAAGGGCAATGGCAGCCACCGCACCTGGGGTTGGGCCTGGGTGGTGCTGATGGGCTGCACCACGGTGGCCAGCGCCTTCATCCGCGACGACGGCATGCCCAACATCGCCGGCATCACTCCGATCCACTTCTTCACCGTCTTCGTCGCCTTCCAACTGCCACGCGGCATCTGGTTCATCCGCCAGGGCAATGTGCTCGCGCACCGCAAGACGATGCGCGGCATGTACGTCGGCGGCTGCATCATCGCGGGCGTCTTCACCCTGCTGCCGACCCGTTTCCTGGGCCGGCAGCTGTGGCAGGCCGTGGGCCTGATGTGAATCAAGTCCCCCTGCCGACAACCGGCCCACAGTCCACCCACTGGAGCGACGCATGAACGACATTGAACTGCACAAGCTGGCCAGGAAGCGCGTGGCCATGAAGATGGGCTTTGCCATCCACCTGCTGGTCTACACCCTGGTCAATGCCGGCCTGCTGGCGCTGAGCCTGTCACGCGGCGGCAGCTGGCACTGGGGCCCGCTGCTGGGTTGGGGCCTGGGCCTGGCCATCCACGGCCTGGTGACCCTGCTGAACCTGCGCGGCCAGGGCTTGCGCGACACCCTGGTGGCTGCCGAGGTGCAGCGGCTGCGCGCCCGGCGCTGACCGCACTGCGCCCGGGCTCGTCGGCCGGCCCGGCTCCGTAGAATCCCTGGCATGAGCCATCCCCTGCCACCCGACGCCGCCCATCCCGCCAAACCCGCCAACTTCCTGCGCAACATCATTGAGCGGGAATTGCAGGAAGGCGTGTACGCGCAGCGACAGTGGGGCGGCAGCCCGGGGGACGCAGCCCACCATGGCGCCGGCGGCACCGACCCGTCGCCGGTTCGCCTGCGTTTCCCGCCAGAGCCCAACGGCTACCTGCACATCGGCCATGCCAAGAGCATCTGCCTGAACTTCGGCCTGGCGCGTGATTTCGGCGGCGTGTGCCACCTGCGCTTCGACGACACCAACCCCGAAAAAGAAGAACAGGAATACGTCGACGCCATCATCGAGATGGTGCAATGGCTGGGCTGGGACTGGCAGGCGCATTTCAACGAACAGCACACCAGCCACCTGTTCTACGCCAGCAACTACTTCGACTTCATGTACCGCGCGGCCGAGCATCTGGTGGAGCGCGGCCTGGCCTACGTGGACGAGCAGAGCGCCGAGGCCATGCGCGCCAACCGGGGCGACTTCACCACCCCCGGCACTGACAGCCCCTGGCGCAACCGCACGGTGGCCGAGAACCTGGCCCGCCTGCGCGAGATGCGTGACGGCGCCCATGCCGACGGCAGCATGGTGCTGCGCGCCAAGGTCGACATGGCGTCGCCCAACATCAACCTGCGCGACCCGGCGCTCTACCGCATCAAGCGCGCGCACCACCACAACACCGGCGACCGCTGGTGCATCTATCCGATGTACACCTATGCGCACCCGATCGAGGACGCGCTGGAGAACATCACCCACAGCATCTGCACGCTGGAGTTCGAAGACCAGCGGCCCTGGTACGACTGGCTGCTGGCGCGTTTGACCGAAGGCGGGCTGATCAACACCCCTGCGCCCAAGCAGCATGAGTTCGGCCGACTGAACCTGACCTTCGTGATCACCAGCAAGCGCAAGCTGAAGGCGCTGGTCGACGAAGGCCATGTCACCGGCTGGGACGACCCGCGCATGCCCACGCTGGCCGGCATGCGCCGGCGCGGCTACACCCCGACGGCGGTGCGCAAGTTCGCCGAGGACACCGGCGCGTCCAAGACCAACATCTGGGTGGATTACAGCGTGCTCGAAGGCGCGCTGCGCGCCGACCTGGAAGGCCAGGCGGCGCGCGCGATGGCAGTGATCGACCCGGTGCCGCTGAAGCTGACCAACTGGACCGACGTGTTCGGCGCAGGCCACACCGAGCCGTGCAGCGCCCCGGCCCACCCGCAGCGGCCCGAGCTGGGCCTGCGCCACTTCAGCCTGGGGCCGGTGGTGTGGATCGAGCGCGACGACTTTGCCGAAGTGCCGGCCAAGGGCTTCTTCCGCCTGTTCCCCGGCAACAAGGTGCGGCTGAAGTACGGCATGGTGGTGGAATGCACCGGCTGCGAGAAGGATGCCGACGGCCGGGTGACGGCCGTGCTGGCCAGCCTGGTGCCCGACACCAAGAGCGGCACGCCCGGGGCCGATGCGGTCAAGGTGAAGGGCACGATCACCTGGGTGGGCGCGCACGATGCGGTGGCTGCCACCTTCAACCTCTACGACCGGCTGTTCACCGAGGCCCAGCCCGATGCCGGCGACCGGGATTTCCGCAGCGTGCTCAACCCGCACAGCAAGACGGTGGTGCTGGGCTATGTGGAGCCGGCGCTGGCCGCGGTGGCGGCCGAAGCCTGCTTCCAGTTCGAGCGGCACGGCTACTTCGTGGCGGACCGGGTCGACCACACACCGGCCGCGCCGGTGTTCAACCGCAGCACCGGGTTGAAGGATGGCTGGGGCAAATAGCGACATGGGGGTCGGTCGTCCACAGGCTCTCAGGCATGCCTGCTCGGCGCTTGGTGCACGCCGGGCAATCTTCTGGCCATGAAGCTCAAGCGCCTGTGGCAGCCGGGCACCCTGCTGTTCTGGCAGATGGTGGCCTTCAACATCCTGTCGTCGGTGTGCGGCTGGGCGCTGCGCGCGCTACCGCTGAACACAGCCGGCCTGCTGCTGATCGGCACGTTGGGCCTGCTGAACTGCGCCTTCGGCATGCTGGCGATGTGGCGCTTGATGCGCGATGAACCTGCGGCCGACCACACGCCGCCTGGCGGACAGCGGTGACGATCCCCCTGTAGCCAGCCAGCAGCGCCCATCTGCTCACGCATGATGGCCGCGGCTGGCTGCCGCCCACACCCGCCTGGTGGCAGCACTGGCTGCAGCGCACCGCGCTGGCCCTGGTGGCCGACAGCTGCCCGGGCGAACACTGCCTGCATGCGCTGCTGGTTGCCGACCCGCTGGCGCCGGTGCCTGCGCCGCTGCTGGCGGCCATCGTCGATGCCGACTTGCGCGCCAACCACCGGCTGCCGAGCGGCTGCCCCGGTCGATCGGGCTGTTCCGGCTGGAGTTTGACGACGCCGCCGACGCGCAGCGGACCCGGCCGGCGCCCCGGTGTGGCTGGGTCTGGCGATGGCCCCCGACGGCCTGCTGCGCCTGAAGCCGCAGAACCTGCTGCTGAACCTGCCTCTGGCGCAGCGCAGTTGACGGCAGCCGCCGCCGGTCAGGCGACGTGGCCGACCTGGAAGTCGTTCAACCCGCACGCATCGCGGCCCTTGACCAGCCACAGCGGGCGCTGGGCAAAGTTCACCGCCACGCCGGTCTTGCCGTCCACCGGCTTCAGCCGGCGATCGAAGTGCGACGTGGCCGGCATGTAGCGCAGGGCCACGCCGGTGCGGCGCTGGGCGCTGGTGTTGGCGGCGGCGCCGTGGATCATGTGGACATCATGCAGGCTCATCTGGCCGGGCTGCAGTTCGATGTCGACCGCGTCGGCCTCGTCGAAGCAGCCCTCGGCCATGCGCTGCTGCAGCGTCAGGTCCTGCCGGTCTTCATGCAGGTGCGGGTGCAGCAACTTGTCGCGATGCGACCCGGGGATCACACGCAGGCAGCCGTTGGCGCGGGTGCTGGGGTCGAGCGCCACCCAGACGGTGCAGGTGGCCAGCGGGCGGATCGGCCAGTAGTGGCCGTCCTGGTGCCAGGGTGTCTCGTAGCCCTCGCCCGCCGGCTTGCAGAACACATGGGCACCCCACAGGATCACGTCATCGCCGATCAGGCTGGCCACGAGGTCGACGATCTCGGGGTCTTGCGCCAGATGCAGAAAGTCGGCCACGCCGCGCACGCCTTCGCCGTTGTCGGCACCTGTGCCGGCACGTTCCACGTGGGCCGACACCAGTTTTTCGGGCCGCACACCAGGGTTGCGGCGCAGCAGTTCATCCAGCGCCGCGCGCATGGTGGCCACGCGGGGCTCAGGCAACTGCCAATTCGGCACCACCCAGCCGTCGCGTTGGTACCGGCTGATCTCGTCGGGCTGCAGGCTAGGCATGCGGTGTCTCCAGAACTGATGTCGATGGCGTGATTGTGGCGGGCTGTTGTGGGCTCTCCTCAGTCGTCGCTTGCTTTGGATTGCCGACGTTCAACGATTTGCGCGAGGACGAGGCCAGCGGGCGACTGGCTGACTCCGTGTCCCCCGCCGGCCTGCGGCCGGCTCCTCCTTGACCTGCGTCAGCCAGTCACCCGCCGTCCTCGTCCCGGACACGCCGGTGGCGCTCGAAGGCCAAAGGACCCGCGCGCCACAGTGGTGCCTGAGCGCCGGGCAGGGCGGGCCTGTTCTGCGTAAGTATTAGGAGGAGGGCCGAAGGCCCGGGGGACATGGAGCAGAACAGGCCCGCCCTGGCCGGCGCGATCGCTCAGACCGGCGAACGCCTGCTTTCAAGAGCAACAACCGCAGACAGCTCCGAGCCCAGACCGGAACTCTCAGGCGCAGTTGCTCACCCCGCCTTGACCGCTGCATCAGCAGACTCAGCCACCACTTCCGCCACCACCCTGTGCGAGGCCACTTGCTCGCCCAGGCTGACATGCAAGGCAGCGACGCGGCCGGCGATGGGGGCGGCGTGCACATGTTCCATCTTCATGGCCTCCAGGGTCAGCAGCGGTTGGCCGGCGGCGACCAGGTCGCCCACGGCCACTTGAACCGCCACCACGCGGCCGTTCATGCTGGCGCGCAGCTTGCCGTCGCTGGCGGCATCACCGGCGCGGACGGCGGCGGCGCGGCTCAGGTCCTGCACCACCCAGGCGCGGCCAGACAGGGACAAGTGCAGGATGGCGCCATCGCGCTGCCAGGCCACGCTCTCGGCCAGGCCATCGACCAGCACGCGGGCTCGGCCACCCTGGCGCCCATCCGTGTTGTCCTGGTGCTGCACCACTTGCAGGCGGTTGTCCAGGCCGTTCAGCCGGCTGCCGAAGTTGTGCGGCCCGTCTTGCGCCAGTACGCCCTGCACCGCCACGCCGTCCAACGTGAAGCGCTGCAGCGTGGGCAGGCGGTGGGCCAGCACACTGGGCTGCACCGGCCCGCCGGCGCTGTGGTGCAGCAGCAGTGCCCCGATGGCTGCCACCCGTTGGCGCAGCGTGGCGTCGCCATCGGCGCCCAGCGGGGCCAACAGCGTGGCCTGGTGGTCGCCGATGAAGGCGGTGGTGGCACCGCCATCGGCGAACACCGGATGCGCGATGCACTGCAACAAAAAGGCCTGGTTGGTGGCCACGCCCAGCGCCACCGTCTGCTGCAGGCCCCGCTGCAGCCGGCGCACCGACTCCGCCCGGCTGGCGCCGTGGGCCACCAGCTTGGCGATCATCGAGTCGTAGAACGGCGGGATCTCGTCGCCCGGGCGCAGCGCATGCTCCACACGGATGTCTCCGGGCATCTGCCAGCCCAGCATGCGACCGCTCTGCGGCATGAAGTTGTGCCGCGGGTCTTCGGCACACAGCCGGACCTCGATGGCGTGGCCGTGGAACTGCACTTGGTCCTGCTGCAAAGGCAGCGGCTCACCCGCGGCCACGCGCAGTTGCCAGTCGACCAGGTCCAGCCCGGTGATCATCTCGGTCACCGGGTGCTCCACCTGCAGCCGGGTGTTCATCTCCATGAAGAAGAAGTCACCCTTCGAATCGAGCAGGAATTCGAGCGTGCCCGCACCTTCATAGCCGATGGCCAGCACGGCCTTGGTGGCCACCGCACCCATGCGCGCGCGCAGGTCGGCATTGACAGCCGGCGACGGCGCTTCCTCGATCACCTTCTGGTGGCGGCGCTGCACCGAGCAATCTCGCTCGCCCAGGTGGATGGCGTGGCCATGGCGGTCGGCGAACACCTGGATCTCGATGTGGCGTGGCGCGATCAGCGCCCGCTCCAGGATCACCGTGGCGTCGCCGAAGGCGCCCAGTGCCTCGCTCTGCGCGCTCTGCAGCGCAGCGGCAAAGTCTTCAGCCCGGTCGACCCGGCGCATGCCGCGCCCGCCGCCGCCGGCCGTGGCCTTGATCATCACCGGCCAGCCGATCTGGGCGGCCTCGGCAGCCAGCCGCCCGGCGGACTGGTCGTCACCCTGGTAGCCGGGGATCACCGGCACGCCAGCCGCAGCCATCAGCGCCTTGGCGCCGGCCTTGTCGCCCATGGCCTTGATCGCCTCGGGCGACGGGCCGATGAACACCAGACCAGCGTCGCGGCAGGCAGCTGCAAAGTCCTCGTTCTCGGCCAGGAAGCCGTAGCCGGGGTGCACCGCGTCGGCACCACTGCGCCTGGCGGCGTCGATGATGGCGGGGATGTTGAGGTAGCTCTGGCGTGGCAGCGGCTCACCGATGCACACCGCCTGGTCGGCCTCCAGCACATGGCGGGCCCCGGCATCGGCGGTGGAGTACACCGCCACCGTCTGGTAGCCCAAGGCATGGGCGCTGCGTTGCACACGCAACGCGATTTCGCCGCGGTTGGCAATCAGGATCTTGGTGAATGACATCGTGTGGTCCCTGGCGCCTCAGCGGCCCGTCGGAAATGTGCCCATGAACTTGCACAGGATCTGCAGCATCACTTCATCCGCACCGCCGCCGATGCTGGTCAGCCGCCCGTCGCGCCACATGCGGCTGATGGGGCTGTCCATCACGTAGCCCATGCCGCCCCAGAACTGCAGGCAGCCGTCGGTCACCTCGCGGATGGTGCGGCCTGCCTTGAGCTTGGCCATGGTGGCCAGCTTGGTGGCGTCCTCGCCCTGCACCACCAGTTCCACGCCGCGCCAGGCCAGGCTGCGCAGCGCCTCCACTTCGGTCTGCAACTCGGCCAGCTTGTAGTGCACCCACTGGTTGTCGAGGATGCTGCGGCCGAAGGCTTGCCGTTCGCGGGTGTAGGTGATGGTGTGGTCGATGGCGCGCTGGGCCATGGCGCCGCAGTTCAGCGCACCCCACAGCCGCTCGATCTGGAACTGCTCCATCTGGTACATGAAGCCCATGCCCTCCTCGCCGATGCGGTAACGCTGCGGCACGCGCACGTCGTCGAAGTGCAGCTGGGCGGTGTCGCTCGAATCCATGCCCACCTTCTTGAGCTTCTTCGCCACGCTGACACCAGGCGTCTTCATCGGCACGATGATCAGCGTCTTGTTCTTGTGGCCGGCGCCTTCGCTGGTGTTGGCCAGCACGCAGCAGAAGTCGGCCTGCGTGCCGTTGGTCGTCCACATCTTGCCGCCGTTGATGATGTAGTCGTCACCGTCCTTGCGGGCCTTGGTCTTGATGCTGGCGACGTCGGAACCGGAACCGACTTCGCTGACACCCAGGCAAGCCACCATGTCGCCTGCAATCGCTGGCGTCAGGAACTCGGCGCGCAGCTCGGCGCTGCCACGCCTGGCCAGGGCCGGCGTGGCCATGTCGGTCTGCACGCCGGTGGCCATCGGGATGCCGCCGCAGTTGATGTCGGCCAGCGCCTCGGCAAACACCGCGGCATAGCTGTAGTCCAGGCCGGAGCCGCCGTTTTCCACCGGCTTGTCCAGGCCCAGCAGGCCCAGGTCGCCCATGCCCTTGAAGACCTGGTGCGCCGGGAAGATCTCGTCGGCCTCCCACTGGTCGACAAACGGGTTCACCTTCTCGGCGATGAAGCGCTTGGTGGTGGCGCGCAGCGCGGCGTGCTCGGGGGTCAGTTGGTTCAACATCGGGTGTGCCTCGAAGGGATCAGGGGCGGGCCACAGAGAACTGCATGCGGCGCGGGGTGCGGGCATCGGCCTCGCGGCAGGTGGCCAGCGTCAGCGCCAGCACGGCGCGGGTGTGGCGCGGGTCGATCACGCCGTCGTCCAGCCCCAGTGCACTGGTGGTGAACACGCTCATCTGGCTGTCGAATCGCTGCTGGATGCCGGCCTTCAACTGCGCGATCTTGTCGTGGTCGACGGCGCCCTTGCGCTTCATGGCCGCCTCGGTGACGATGGCCATGGTGCCGGCGGCCTGCTCGCCACCCATCACCGCCGTCTTGGCGTTGGGCCAGGAAAAGCAGAAGCGCGGCGCAAAACCCCGCCCGCACATGCCGTAGTTGCCCGCGCCGAAGCTGGCACCGCACTGCACGGTGATCTGCGGCACGCTGGCATTGGCCACCGCCTGGATCATGCCGCTGCCCTGCTTGACCATGCCGCGCTCTTCATACTGCCGGCCCACCATGTAGCCGGTGGTGTTCTGCAGGTAGACGATGGGCGTGCCGCTCTGGCAGCAGGCATGGATGAAGTGCGTGGCCTTGGCCGCGCCGGCGTTGTCGATCGGCCCGTTGTTGGTGATGATGCCCACCGCATGGCCTTCGATGCGGGCATGGCCGCAGACCGTGGCGCTGCCCCAGTTGGCGCTGAACTCCAGGAAATCGCTGTCGTCGACGATGCGGGCGATCACCTGCTTCATGTCGACCGGGCGCTTGTGGTCCATCGGCATGATGCCCAGCAGTTCTTCAGCGTCGAAGCGCGGCGCCACCGGCGCGCGGCCCACCGCGTCGGCCTGCGGCCAGTCGAACTTGGCCAGCACCTCGCGGGCGATGCGCAGGGCATCGCGGTCGTCCTCGGCCAAGTAGTCGCCCAGCCCGCTGACGTGGGTGTGCATCTCGGCGCCGCCCAGTTCCTCTTCGGTGGCCACCTCCCCAGTGGCGGCGTTCAGCAGCGGCGGCCCCGGCAGGAAGACCCG
>JBBAPL010000145.1:3965-13610 GCA_040400895.1 Aquabacterium sp. | reverse complement strand
CAAGGGCATCCCGACCACCGAGGCGGTGCGCGAAGCGCTGCTGCAGCAAGGCGGCCCGCACCAGCCCTACCTGGCCCTGGTGCAGGCGGTCGAATCGGCATCACTGCTCGACATCCGCGACACCACCGAGGCGCTGATGATGACGCCGCAGGCCGTCAACCAGGCCGTGCTGCGGGCCCTGGTCGCAGCCCGCCAGCTTGATTGAGCCCGCGCTGCACCGACTGAAGCGATCGTCCCGGCCAGTGCAACAGCCCGTTGCTGGCGGTCCTGGGCAGCGGGCCAGACCTGCCGCCCCTGGCCGCTAAACTGGCTTGATGTCCCTGCTGCCGCGATCTGCCACGCTGCCGTCCAACGCCCAGCTGTCGGCGCTGCTGGACGGCGTGGACGACGCGCTGCTGCTGTTGCTGGACATGCGGCACCGTGTCAGCTACCGCAATCCGGTGGCCCAGCGCCTGCTGGGCTGCGAATCTGGCCAGCCGGTCGAGCAGGCCATGGCCTGGCTGGACAGCGCCTCCCAGGCCGCGGTTCGGAAGGCCCTGGTGCAGGCGCAGCCGGCCATGCCGCTCGCAGTCACGCTGGCCGAAGGCCCGCTGCGCGGGCGCCAGCTGGCCCTGACCGTGTCGCGCGGCGGCGGCGGCAGCTGGGCCCTGCGGGCGCCTGCCACGCCGCCGGCACCACCGCAGCCGCCGCTGGCCGCCGGCGCCACCAGCGAATTGGTGCGCCTGCTGTGGGACAGCCCCCAGCCCTTGACGGTGCAAGACCGCCAGTTCGCCATCGTGGCGGCCAACCGGGCCTACTTCGACGCCATCGGCCGCAGCCCCGAGCAGGTGCTGGGCCAGGACCCGCTGGCCTTCGTCGGCACCGAAGACCATGCCGACGTGCAGCGGTCACGCCGCGACTGGCTGGACGCGCTGGCCGCTGGCCGCCAGCCTGCGGGGCAGGTGGAGCGCCGGGTGGTCGATGCCCAGGGCCGGCTGCGCTTCTTCCGGTTTGCGCCGCGATGGGTCAGCGCCGACGACGGCGCGCCACTGCTGCTGGCCATCCTGCAGGACGTGACGCTGGAGCACCTGGCGGTGGACGCCGCCACCCAGTCTGGCCAGGAGCTGGACCAGTGGTTCGACCTGAGCCCCATCGGCATGCTGGTCTACGACGGCAGCGGCCGGGTGGTGCGCAGCAACGGCGCCTTTGCGGCGCTGACCGGCCAGGTGCCCGACCAACTGCAGGGCGCGAATGCCGATCTCTGCCAGCTGCTGGCCTGGGACGACGGCCAGCCTCACCCCAGCCTGCAGCCCGGTGGGCCGACGCTGGAATTGCAGGCCACCCTGGCCCTGCCCAACGGCCGGCGCCAGCTGCTGCGGGCCCGCCTGCGCGCCTTCCACAGCGACCAGGGCAGCCGGCGGGTGATGGCGGTGGTGGAAGACCGCAGCCTGGAAGACCAGCACGACCTGGCCCAGCTGGAGATCGGCGCGCTGATGGACACCGCCAGCGTCGGCGTGGCCACCTACGAAGCCTCACGCGGGTGGCTGCAGACGCGGCCGGCGCGGCCCGCGGCGGGCACGTCGCCAGGTGGCGCGCCGGGCGGGCTGGCGGCCGGGCTGCAGTCGATCGGCCGCGACCAGGTCGAACCTGGGTCACGTGGAGAGTTCGAACGCCTGCAGCGCGCCCTGCGCGGCGGCCAGCGTGCCCAGGTGCGCTACGCGGTGCAGGTGCCTGACATGGGCACCCGCTGGCTGCTCACCCGTGTCGAGCCGGGTGAGCTGACCGGCGGCCGTGCAGCGCTGTCGGTGGTGACGCTGGACATCACCGAGCAGGAAGAAGCCCACCGCCGCAGCGAGCAACTGCTGCGCGAGCTGTCGGGCATCCTGGACGGCACCAGTGCCGGCATCGCCTACCTGCGCGGCGACCGCCTGGTGCGCTGCAACCGCAGCTTCGAGGCGATGCTGGGCCTGGCGCCCGGCCAGGCCGCCGGTGCACTCCTGGCTGAGTGGCTGGCCGATCAGCCGACTGTGCAGGCCCTGCTGCAGCAGGCCCTGGCCGGCGATGCCGCCGGCGCGGGGCCCGAGCACCGGCACGAGACCGAGTTCTCCCGCCCCGGGCCGGGTGGGCAGCCCGTCTGGTACGCGTTGACGGCCAGCCGGGCCCCCGCCGGCGGTGTGCCCGAACTGGTGATGGTGCTCACCGACGTGTCGCGCCTGAAGGCCCAGCAGGCCGAGCTGGAAGCCCTGGCGCGTGAGCGCGAGCTGATGTTCAGCCTCAGCGATGTGGGCCTGGCCTACCTGCGAGGCGCCACCATCGAGCGCGCCAACGAGGCCCTGGCCGGGCTGACTGGCTACGCGGTGGGTGAGTTGCCGGGCATGCACCTGGCCGCGCTGTTCGAGGACGAAACCGCCTTCAACCAGCTGTGGCGGCAGCAGCAGCAGGGCCTGCTGTCGGCCGGACGCTGGCAGGGTGAGCGCCGGCTGCGGCGCCGCGACGGCCGCCTGTTGTGGGTGCAGGTCAACAAGCGCCTGGTCGACGAGGCCGACCCCGCCGCCGGCATGATCTGCAGCTACGTGGACGTGGACGAGCGCCGCCGCGCCCGCGAGGCGGTGCAGCTGCAGGCCGAGCGCACCCGCGCCATCCTCGATTCGGTGCTGGTGGGCATCGTCACCGTGGGCGATGGCGGCATCGAATGGATGAACCGGTCGGCCCGGCGCATGTTCGGCGGTGAGCTGGCCGACTTTGTCGGCGAGCCGATCTCCATCGTCGCCACTGCCGAGCCCGACCACCCGCTGCGCGCCACCCATTACCGGCAGGATCTGGCCGACGGCCAGGCCGAGACGTTCGAATGCCGCTTGCGCGGGCGCGACGGGCGCGAGTTCTGGGTCGTGGGCAATGCGGTGGTCACCGGGCGCGGCGCGGATGGCGGCCTGCCCGGGGCCGACGCAGCGCGCGGCAGCGGCAGCCAGATCACCTTCGCCCTGCTCGACATCGAGCGCCGGCGGCAGGCCGAAGTGAGCATTGCGCAGGCGCAGGCATCGCTGCAGCGCATCATCGACACCGCGCCGCTGGCCATTGCGCTGTTCGACTCCGCCACCGGCGTGGTGCTGCGCATGAACCACATGGCGGCCATGTTCTTCGGCCGACCGGTCGAGGCGGTGCTGGGCCGCCGGCCCGAGGCGTGGTTCAGCCCTGAAGATGCCGCCGCATTGCGCGACGACCTGCACGCCGCCCTGCAGCAGACCGATGTGCTGCGGCGTGAGCTGCCGCGCCCGGTGCGCAGCGGCAGCGAGCCGGGTGCGGTGGAGCAGCGCATGTGGGACGTGCGCATCGTCTCGCTGCAGACCAGCCAGGGCAGCGCCGGTGAGGCGCAGCTGCTGTTGGTGGCCAGCGACGTGACCGAGCAGCGCGCCGCCGAGCAGGCGCGCTTCGACGCCGCGGTGTCGCAGCGCGAGATGCTGGTCAAGGAAGTGCACCACCGCATCAAGAACAACCTGCAGGGGGTGGCCGGCCTGTTGCAGCAGACGGCGGCGCGCCGGCCTGAAGTGGCGTCGCTGATCAGCGAGGCGGTGGGCCAGGTGCAGGCCATCGCCCAGGTGCACGGGCTGCAGGTGGGGGTGAGCGGGCCGCTGCGCGTCCTGCCGCTGGTCGAGGCCATCACCGCCAGCGTGCAGCGCACCTTTGGCCGCGCGGTCACCGTCAGTGTGCAGGGCACGCCGGCGCACCGGTTTGCGCTGCCCGAGGCCGAATCGATCCCGATCGCGCTGACCGTCAACGAGCTGCTGACCAATGCCATCAAGCACAGCGCGCCGGGCGACATCCACTGCGTGTTGCACTGTGACGAGGCCCGGCTGGCGATCCAGATCCTGAGCCCGGGCCAGCTCAAGGCCGGCTTCAGCCTGGCCCAGGTGCCGCCCGGCGTGTCGGGCCTGGGCCTGGTGCGGGCGCTGCTGCCGCGGCGCACGGCCACGCTCACGCTCACCCAGCTGGGCGTGCAGGTGGAAGCCAAGGTGGTGCTGGTGCCACCCAGCATCACCTTGCTGGAGCCGTTGTAGCCGCTGTGGCCAGGTCGGCCACGGCACAATCCGGGCATCCAACAACGGGCAGCGCGATGGCCGAGCAAGGCAAGATCCTGGTGGTCGACGACGACCGGCTGGTGCTGGCCACCGTCACCCACGGCCTGGCCCAGGCGGGCTACGACGTGATCGACGCTGACAACGGCGACGACGCCATCCTGCTGGCGCGCGAGCACAAGCCCGACCTGGCGCTGCTCGACATCCGCATGGAAGGCATGAGCGGCTTCGACGTGGCCGCCTACCTGCGCGACCACCTGCATGTGCCGTTCATGTTCCTGTCGGCCTTCGCCGACGACGAGACGGTGCAGAAGGTCAAGGCGCTGGGCGCGGTGGCCTACCTCGTCAAGCCGCTGGACATCGGCCAGATCCTGCCCACCGTGGCGGCAGCGCTGGCGCAACTGCCGGCGCGCGCCGCCGGCCCTGTTGCCCCGCCGGCCGCCGCCGCAACCGGCGCAGCCACGACGCTCGACCTGGTGCCGCTGGCCGTGGGCGTGCTGATGCACCGCTACAGCCTGCAACGTGGCGCCGCGCTGGAGCGTCTGCGCCGCATGGCCGCCGACGAGCAGCGCAGCCTGGCCGACCAGGCGGGGCGCCTGGTCGACGCGGTCGAACTGCTGTCACGCGGGCAGTCCTGACCGCGGCCCGGGGCTGCCGGGGCTGATCAGGCCTTCTTCAGCCGGTAGGTGCGCAACTCGGGCAGGTAGCGCCGGCTCTTGATGTCCACCGGCGCCTGGCCGGACAGCACCGCCAGCACGTCCTGGCGCACGGTCTCGTTCAGGCAGTAGTAACCATGGCCGTCCGGGTCCTGCTTGCGGCTGGTGACCGGCTCGCAGTCGACCACGTTCACCTTGTCGGGCAGGGCGCGGGCATTGCGCGGGCCGGCCGCACCCAGACGGTCGGGGTTGCCCTTGGTCACGTCGCTGGTCACCAGGGCCAGGTCGCCGGCGTTGTGGTACAGGCTCAGGCGCCGCGCCATGTCGGGCAGGGCCTGCAGCTTGTGTTCCAGCTCGAAGGCGTCGTCGTCCTCGTCGGGGGCGAACATCAGGATGTGCTCAAGCAGCCGGCGCAGGCTGCCGCCGCTGCCGCCGCGGATCGACTGGAAGGCCCAGCGCAGCGCGTAGCCGCCCATGCTGTGGGTCATCAGGTGCACGTTCTGGCCGCAGTAATCCTCGGGCCGGGTGCCGGAGAGGAAGCTGGCCAGCTTCTGCAGGCCGCGGCCCAGCGCCACGCCGGAGGCGCGTGCGTCGTCGCGGTCGCTGGCATAGGCCTTGAACGGCAGCATCGAGCCGTCGGACGGCCAGGTGAACACCAGCCAGGTCATCGGCCGGCCGGTGTAGAACTGCTTGAGTTGCGCGCAACGCTGCAGCGCCTGCCGGAAGCTGACATTGAAGCCGTGGATGAAGACCATGCAGTCCTGCTTGTTGGCCACCATCTCGGCGCGCATCTCCTCGAACACCTTGCGGCTGCCCAGCACCTGGCCGCTCAGGTCCTTGACCTGGGCCTTGTCCAGGCCCACGTCCAGCTTTTCGGGCGCCACGTCCAGCACGTACTTGTCGAGCTTGTTGCCGGTGACCTCGGCGCTGCCGAAACGCAGGTCGGTCAGGCCGCTGGCGGAAAACCGGGTGCCGAAGTCGGTGGGCGCGTCGGCCTTGTTCGGGTCGCGGTTGGTCGCGAAGTAGATCTTCATCGAGGCTCCTCGTCTGGGTGAAGCCCCGAAGCTAGGCGCACGCTCGCGCGGCGTCAATCCTTCAGGCGGAAGTGAAAACGCGCACCTTGGCCCACGGTGCTTTCGGCCCAGATCTCGCCACCATGGCGGCGCACGATGCGCCGCACCGACGCCAGGCCGACGCCGGTGCCTTGGAAGTCACTGCTGCTGTGCAGCCGCTGGAACACGCCGAACAACCGGTCGGCAAAGCGCATGTCGAAGCCCGCGCCGTTGTCGCTGACCACGAAGCCGGGCCGGCCGTCCTGCAGTTCGGGTTCGAAGCGCACCACCGCCTGCGCCACCTTGGCGCTGTACTTCCAGGCATTGCCCAGCAGGTTCTCCAACGCCATGCGCAGCAACGTGGGGTCGCCCTGGGCCACCATGCCCGGGGCGATGTGCACGCTGACCTGGCGGTCAGGCGCGCTGCGGCGCAGTTCGTCCACCACGAACCCGGCCAGCTGCGTCAGGTTGACCGGCTGGCGCACCAACGGCTGGCTCGACAGCCGCGACAGCGACAGCAGCGCGTCGATCATGTGGTTCATGCGCGCGGCGGCGGCCATCACCCGGTCGATGTGGTCGCGGCCGACCCGGTCGAGGGCGGCGCCGTAATCTTCTTTGAGGATGCGGCCGAAACCTTCCACCACCCGGATCGGCGCGCGCAGATCGTGCGAGATGGTGTAGCTGAAGGCGGCATGCTCGGCCGCCAAGGCCTGGGCGGCACCGTCGGTTGTTGACTCGGCGCGTGCCATCACCAGCAGCAGCCCACCCTGGCAGGTGCTGTCGCCAGGGCTCGACGGCCCGCCGAGCTGGTGCAGCCTGGCCTGCCAGCCATCGGCCTCGGCCACCGCACCCGGGCGCAAGGCCAGCACCTGTTGGCGCAGGCCTTCAGGCAGGCCGGCCAATGCCTGGTGCCAGGGCAGGGTGGAGGTGCTGGGCTGGCCATCGTTCGGCGCAGGCAGGCCCAGCAGGCGGCATGCGCCCGGGCTGGCGCGCACCAACTGCCAGCCCTGGCCGGTGGCGTCCGGTTCGGCCAGGCACAGCGCGGCCGGGCCGTGGCCCAGCAGCATGTCCAGTGCGTGGCGTGCCGTGGCGGCCCGGTCGTCGGCGTCGGTGGGCCAGGCCACGCCGGTGTAGCCGGCAAAGCGGCCGCGGCCATCGAGCCGCGGCAGACCGCGCAGGCGCCAGCGGCGCGGCGCAGCGCCTGCAGTGGCTGGCGCCTGCAGCACCTGCAGTTCACCCAGCGCGCCCTGGGCCTGCATGCGCGGCTGCAGGCTGTGTTCGGCGTCGTCGAAGCGCTGCCACAGGCAGTCGCCTTGGAAGGCGCCGGCTGCCCAGGATGAGGCGGGGGCGCCCTGCGGTGGCTGCAGCTTGACCAGGCGGTGCTCGGCGTCGGTCTGCCAACGCCACACATCCACCAGCTGCCCCAGCAACTGGGCCTGCTGGCGGGCTTCACGCAGGTGGTCCCTCTGGCGCTGGTGGCTCCACACCGCGCCAGCCAACAGCGCGGCGGCGGTGCACAACAGCAAGGCCAATGCCAACAGCCAGCTCGACAGGGCGGCGGGATCGGCCATCGCCACGGCGGCCAGCGTGGCGAGCAGCCCGGTCAATGCCAGCCAGGCTGGCGTCCAGGCGGATGTCAGCCAGCCCGGCATCAGCATGGGCGCCGGCAGGGCGGTCGGGCAGGCAAAGGGGTGCTGGCGTGCGTCGTGGCGCCAGCGGCGCGGTCACACGACATGCGTGCGATTGTACGAAAGCCGCCTTTGTTAGCGCCTTGGGTGGATGCCGCCGCTCAAGTCAGAGTCTGGGTGGCCGAAAGTCTGGATTGATCACCGGCGCCTTTGGCCGGCCTCTGTCGGCATGAACGGTTCCATGCGGTCACCTGCTGTCGTTTCCCTGCCCGGTCCTGTGCCGGACAGGGGCTAGGCAACGGCAGTTTGTCAGGCAATCTTGATTGACGCGGCCCAGGTGCCGCGCCATGCTCAGGCATGGCATTCAAGGTGGAATCGTTCGTGCAGACACCCTGCTCTTCAACTGGGTGCTTCCTGATGCCATCCCACGTCCCCGCCTCCCCCCAGCCCCCGGCCGGCTCCGTTGACAGCACGCCGTTGCCACCCGGCGGGACCGTGCTGGACGCCGCGGCCCTGGCCACCTTGGCGCAATTGGACCCCACCGGTGCCAACCGCCTGATGCAACGGGTTCTGACCACCTACCGCAGCTCGATGGCCCGTCTGCTGGCCCAACTGGCCCAGGCACGCGCACAGCCTGACCCCACCGCGCAGCGGCTGGTGGTGCATACCCTAAAATCATCGTCAGCCAGCGTGGGGGCGTTGTTGCTGTCACAGTTGTGCAGTGACGCCGAAAAGGCTCTGCGTGACGGCCGCCTGGACGAGGTGCCCAGCCTGCTTGACCAACTGGCGGCTGAATCTGCCCGCGTGGACGCCGCCGTCCTTCAACAGTTAGCCGACGAGTAGTTCTCGCCTCGATGACCCTGCCGCACAGCTTTGACACTGATGACTTGCCTGAGCGGCCGAAGGTGTTGCTGGTCGACGACGACGACCTGGCGCTGATGCTGACGGCCGAGGCCCTGCGGGGCCGCGGCTTCGAGATCACCGAAGCCAGCAGCGGTGAGCAAGCGCTGGCCATGCTGACCGAATGGACGCCCGACATCATCGTGCTCGACGCGGTCATGCCAGGCCTGGACGGCTTCGATACCTGCCGCGAACTGCGCGAATCACCCGGCTTCGAGAACATGCCGGTGCTGATGCTCACCGGGCTGGACGACGAGGTGTCGATCAACCGCGCCTACCAGGTGGGTGCCACGGACTTTTTCGTCAAGAGCACGCAATGGAGCCTGCTGGGCGGCCGCCTGCGGCATGTGCTGAGGTCGGCACGCACCCGCCAGGAACTGGAACGCAGCAAGAGCAAGCTGGCACGCGCGCAAGACCTGGCCCGCATGGGCAGCTTCGACTGGCGCAAGCCCACTGGTCGCTACCACCCCACCGGGGGTCTGACGCTGGCGCTGGAATCGCTGCGGGTGTTTGGCTACGCCCAGCAAGACCGGGTGTCGATGCGCCGGCTGATCCGCATGGTGCCCCTGCCCGAGCGCCGGGGCATGACCCGGGTGCTGGCCGACGTGCAGGCCCAGAACACGGTGCTGGCCATCGACGTGCCCGTCACCCTGCCCGACGGCCGCATGCGCATCGTGCATGTGGAGGCCGAGCCTGAGTTCAACGAGCACGGCCATGGCATCGGCTACACCGGCATCGTGCAGGACGTGACCGACCGCCGCGTGGCCGAGGACCGCATCCGCCACCTGGCCAACTTCGACGCACTCACCGGTCTGCCCAACCGCCGCCAGCTGATCTGGCGCACCGAGCGCGCGCTGGACCACGCCCGCCGCTTGGGCCATCTGGCGGCGTTGCTGCTGATCGACCTCGACCGATTCAAGGTCATCAACGACACCCTGGGCCATGCGGCGGGCGATGAACTGCTGGTGGAGGTGGCGCGCCGCCTGCGCAGCTGCGTGCGCCACTCCGACCAGGTGATGGACGGCGCACTGGAAAGCGCTGGCGCGCGCAGCCACCGCACGTTGGAGGCGGTGGGCCGCCTGGGGGGCGATGAATTCGTCGCGCTGCTGCCCGAGGTGGCCGACGAGGCCGACGCCGAGCGGGTGTCGGGGCGCATTCTCGAGGCGATGCGCGAGCCGATTTTCGTCGGCGGCCAGGAGTGCTTCGTCACCGCCAGCGTGGGCATCGCGATGTACCCGCGTGACGGCATGTCGGTGGCCGACCTGATGCGCAATTCCGACGTGGCGATGTACTCGGCGAAGAACGCCGGGCGCAATGCCAGCGCGAGCGGGAAGTGGGATGCGTTCTGACGCGGGCG
>JBBAPL010000145.1:0-3955 GCA_040400895.1 Aquabacterium sp. | reverse complement strand
GGCCGCGGCCGCGAGAAGCTGGAGCTGGAGTCCGCCCTGCACAAGGCCATCGAGCGCAATGAACTGGTGCTGCACTACCAGCCCAAGATCGACGTGCGTTCGGCCCGCATGGTGGGCGCCGAGGCGCTGATGCGCTGGCAGCGCGGCGGCGTGCTGGTGCCGCCGGTCGATTTCATCCCGCTGGCCGAGGAAACCGGCCTGATCGTGCCGATGAGCGAATGGCTGCTGCGCGAGGCCGCCCGCCAGGCCAAGGTGTGGCAGACCAGTTTCGGTTTCGCCGATTCGATCGCCGTGAACCTGCCCAACCGCATGTTCGAGCGCAGCGACCTGGTCGAGCACATCCATGAATGTGTCAGCACCTACGGCGTGCCACACCGGTCCATCCAGCTCGAGATCACCGAGACCGGTCTGATGAAGGACCTGCAGAACGTGATCCCGTCGCTGCACCGGTTGACCGAGATCGGCGTCGAGATCTCGATCGACGACTTCGGCACCGGCTATTCCAGCCTGGCCTACCTGACCACGCTGCCGATCAGTGAACTCAAGATCGACCGCAGCTTTGTGCGTGACCTTGGCATCACCCCGCAAAGCTCGGCAGTGGTCACCGCCATCATCGCGTTGGCCCGGTCGCTGGGCTTGCGGGTGATCGCAGAAGGCGTGGAGAACCTGCGCCAGATGGAAGTGCTGCACCGCCTGGGCTGCGGCGTGATGCAGGGCTTCCTGTTCAGCCGGCCCATCCCGCCCGAGGAACTGGAGACCTGGCTGCAACAGACCGTGCTGCCGCGCAAGGCGCCCTGGATCGTGCAGGCCGGCGCGGACCGGCTGGAGCCGCCGCGCAGCACGGGGGGCCGCCGGCCCTGACGCTTCGGCTCAAGCCGGCGCCTGGCCGGCCGATGAAGAACCATCCCCGCTGATGAGTTCTGGAGCCGCCACCGATGGACGCTGACCGTCCCACTCCTGCGCAGCTGGCCAAGGGTGCATTGCGCCGGCTGGCCACGTCCAAGCGTGAGCCCACCCCTGCCAACTTCGCCCGCGCCTATGCCGAGGAGGCCGGTGACGCCGCCCCGGCCGAAGGCCAGTTGCCGCCGCGCGCGCGGGCGCAGGTCGACCGCCTGGTCGCCCGCGCCAGTGACGACACCACCTTGCGCACCGAACTGGCCGACGCACTGATGGAGGCACGCTACGACGACCTGCAGCGCGCCCTGGACCGCGGCGCCAGTGCCGCAGCCGGACAGGGCATGGTCTGGGCCCAGCTGATCGACCGCCTGGCCAAGGGCCTGGAGCGGGGCGCCCGGCACTGGACTGGCGCCCGCAAGAAGGACAGCCTGCAGCGTGTGCTGGACGGCAGCCGCAGCGACGCCCAGCGCCTGCAGCACCGGCTGAAGCAGTTGATCAGCGCCTGGGAAAGCGACCAGCCCGACGCCGATGTCGATGCAGTGGAATCTGCCGACGATGACCCGGCCGCAGCGCATGTCGCCGCGCCGGCTGCGTCTGCCGCGCCGGCAGCCGCCGCGGTGCTGGCGGCCGCGCCGCCCGCCGACGCCCAGCCCCGCATTGCCGACGCGCTGCATGCCACTGTCCGCGCCGGTCTGCCGGCCAGCGAGCCGCGCGCGGCTGAACTGGCCGACGAACTGGCGGGCCTGGCTGCCCGGGTGTCGCGTGAGGGCGCCACGCCGGCCCTGGCCGATGCGGTGGCCGATGTGTGCCACCGGGTGCGTCGCCTGTTCGGCCTGCGGCATGAGCTGGTGGACGAACTGCTGGCGCTGTGCCACTCGCTGACCGATGGCATCGCCGACCTGGCCGAGGACCGGCGCTGGGCCGAAGGCCAGGCCGAGGGCATGCGCCTGCGATTGCAGGGTGCGGCCGGCGCCCGGGCGGTGCGCGCCGCCCGCGAACTGCTGGACGAGACCCGCGCCGCCCAGCGCAGCCTGCAGGTCGAGCGGGCCCAGGCGCGTGATGCCCTGAAGGGCATGGTGCGCCAGGTGCTGGCCGAGCTGGGCGAGTTGGGCAGCGCCACCGGCCGCTTCAGCGACCAGATGGCCAGCTATTCCCAGGCCATCGAGGCGGCCGATTCCCTGGACAGCCTGGCTGCGGCCGTGCACGAGATGCTCGACGAGAGCCGCACGGTGCATGCCCTGGTGACGGGCGCGCGTGACCGCCTGGCCGCCGAGCATGCCCGCGCCAGTGCGCTGGAATCGCGCGTGCTGGGCCTGGAGGCCGACCTGCGCCGCCTGTCCGACGAAGTGTCGACTGACGCGCTCACCCAGGTGGCCAACCGGCGCGGCCTGGCACAGGCGTTCGAGCAGGAGACCGCGCGCGTGCTGCGCGACGGTGCCGACCACGCGCCGCTGGCCGTGGGCCTGATCGACATCGACAACTTCAAGAAGCTCAACGACAGCCTGGGCCACGCCGCGGGCGACGTGGCGCTGCAGAACCTGGCGGCGCGGGTCAAGGAGTGGCTGCGTCCGGTGGACCACATCGCCCGCTTCGGTGGCGAGGAGTTCGTGCTGCTGCTGCCGGGCACCCCCGTCGACGAGGCCCAGCAGGTGCTGACGCGATTGCAGCGCCGGTTGAGTGCCAGCCTGTTCATGCACGAGGGCAAGGAGGTGTTCGTCACCTTCTCGGCTGGCGTGACGGCCTGGCGCCCCGGTGAGGCGGTGGACGTGTCACTGAGCCGGGCCGATGAGGGCCTGTACGAGGCCAAGCGCACCGGCAAGAACCGCACCTGCATCGCCTGACGGCGGGCGCGCCTGGCTGGATGCCAGGCCGGCCCGCCGTCAGCCGGAGGTGCTGGCCAGCCGCTGGTGGCCGTGGGGCTGGCACACCGGTCGACGACGCCCTGGTCTGGATGATCCGCCACCGCGTGCAGCGGCTGGGGGTGCGGCATGGTGACGCTGGCCGGCTGCCGGCCACGCACCGGATCACCGGAGTGATCGGCCCGATGCACGGCAGCAGCGCCCGGGTGGCGCTGATCGCGCGGCTGGTCGAGCGGGCCTGGCAGCTGGTGCGCCGCCTGACCTGGTGGCCGACATCTGCCTGCTCTGAGGGCTGCAGGGGCACCGGGCATGCCCCTTGTTTGTTCGCTGTTTCCCCGGCTGGATCAGGTGAGGGAGATCCGCCGGATGTGGAGCTCGAAGGTGCCGGCCTGGCGTGCCGCGATCATCAGGCCGACCTGGCGAATGCGTGCGGGGGTCAGCGGCGGTGCGTTGGCGACCTCGCGTCCGCGGAAGCTGGCACGGAAGTCGGCCAGCGGCAGGTACAAGGTCTGCCACTCGGTGCCCTTGGGGGCGAAGCTGGTTTGGTAGTTCAGGCTGTCGAAGCCGTCGTCGGTCAGCAGGCTGAGCTTGAACTGCTTGTTGTCACCGCGCAGTTCGATCAGGCAGGCCTCGGCCCCAGACAGGCCCCGTTCGCCAGGGCTGGACCGCACCGATGCGAAGCCGCCGTTGCGCTCCAGCGAGACAGTTCCCTCGAACACGGCGTGACCAGCTGGGTCGTGGCGCAGCGTGCTGCGAGAGAGGCCGCCCATCACGCGGTCGTCAATGGCGTGCCACGCGCTTGCCGCACTTGGGTCGGTGAAGTCGAACAGTGGTGTGAGCATGGCCGGCGCGGCGCCAGTCCTACTGGGTGGGAAATCCGAACTGCGTCGCACGCGCTCGGACGGCACCGATCACATCACGAAGATCCATCGGCTCCAGCTTGTTCTTGTGCAGGAATGCCCGCCCTGGCGTCTGTTTGGTGGTGTCGCTGGCGAACGCATCGCCCAGGCCGATGGGCATGGTGCTGGGCATGGCCGTCTGCCGGCGGGCGAAGGTCGCTTCGATGGCGCGCTGCCGCTCCGCATCGTCGAGCGTGTCGTCGCGCCACAGCAGGGCGAGGTCGAAGAAGTCCTCCATGCGGGTGTTGGTCATGCCCAGCACGGTCACGGCGTGCAGCTTCTCGGCTACGACCGTGGCCT
>JBBAPL010000144.1:0-13642 GCA_040400895.1 Aquabacterium sp. | reverse complement strand
ATGCCCTACGCGTCTCGCCGCGCGGCGAAAGACTTACACCACTGGATGGGACGCCTGCGCTGAAAACGACAGGTTTACGGCGACGAGTCCGGGCCTGTCTTTGGCTTGACCCGGCCACCAGACGACATTCGCGCTCGGCCAGACAGGTCGTTCGTGCGACTCGGTGACCGGCGTGTGCTTGAGGCATCTCGAGAAGCCTGCCACCAACGTCTCAAAGTGCACCGTCATGTCCATTGCCACCGATGTAGATCGGCAGGTGCTTGCAGCGGCCCATGACGGGCCATCAAAAAGATGCACGGTTTTGGGGGTACCGCCCCAAAACCCCGAGATAGGCCCGAAGCGCCGAAGCCTCAACGTGACCGCCTTCTACGTGCCACCACGCTCGCGCCCAGTGCCAGCAGTGCAAACCCCAGCGTGCGTGGCTACGGCACAGCGGCGGTCACATGGCCGCCGCACACAGCCGCGGCATACCAGCCAGCGCTCTTGTAGCCGACGTACTGGCAGCCTTCCAGGGAGTCGAAGAGCCATGCAGAAAGAGAAAGATTCAACGCCTCTGCACAGCCGCCATTCTCAACATCCACCTTTTCTGCCTTGTGCCGAACCGCAGTTGCCGGCGCGGTGCCTACGGTGTGCCTGAAATCGTCGCGGTGCCGGCGCTAGTCGACGATGCGCTTCAGTCGGTGTTGCACAAGATCATCACCCGGATGATGAAGTGACTCATCCTCTCCGAGATGTATGGGTCGACGAGGCGGGCTCGACGTACATGCTCCTGCGAACGCATGTTCTCCGACTGGGACTTGGAACTGGTCAGCGCCGACCATGGGCGCGGGGTGCTGGACGACGCGCCGGACAAGGCCAGCGGCCCGGGGTACAGCCAAGAACCGGCACGCCTGTCGGCCGTTATGGAAGCGGGACCTTTGGGCGGCTTGTCTGCTGTGTGACGTCGGTCAGCAATATCGCAGGCGCCAGCTGCGCCGCACAGGGTTGAACCCAATGTAGACGCAGCGCCGGTTTGGAGACATGATATATCGTGTATCCCACACTTATCGGGGCGCGTGTATGACTGAACCCAGCATGATTGAACCGTCCACCATCTTGGCCGGCGGCCCGGCCCGCACGCCCGCGACCACGCAGGATGCGGCGCTTCGGGCGCGTGCCCGTCGGGTGGTGCCCGGCGGCATGACCGGGCATCTGAATGCAGCCGCGCTGCCCCCCGGCTACCCCCAGTTCTTTGCCCGCGGCCAAGGCTGCCGGCTGTGGGATGTGGACGACCGCGAGTTCATCGATTTCATGTGCAGCTGGGGCCCCAACCTGCTGGGCCACCACCACCCGGCGGTGGATGCGGCGGCGCAGCAGCAAGCCGCGCTCGGCGATTGCCTGAACGGCCCCAGCGCACGCTTCGTCGAATTGGCCGAGCGTTTTGTCGATCGCTGCGCTCATGCCGATTGGGTGATGTTTCAAAAAAATGGCACCGATGCCACCACCAACTGCCTGACCATCGCGCGCGCCGCCACCGGCAAGCGCAAGGTATTGTTGGCCACTGGCGCGTACCACGGCGCCATCCCCTGGTGCACGCCATCGCCGGCTGGCGTGGTGGCCGAAGACCGGGCGCATCTGATCCGCTTCCGCTTCAACGATGTCGCCAGCCTGCAGGCCGCGGTGGCCGAGGCGGGCACAGACCTGGCCGCAGTGGTGGTCGCCGCTTTCAAGCACGATCTGGGTGTCGATCAGGAACTGCCCACGCCAGAATTCGCCCGCGCCGCTCGCGCGGCCTGTGATCAGGCCGGTGCCGCGCTGGTGCTGGACGAGGTGCGCGCGGGCTACCGCCTGCACCCGGCCGGCAGCTGGGAGCCGCTGGGCGTGCGGCCCGACCTGTGCGCCTGGAGCAAGGCGATCGCCAATGGCCATGCGCTTGCGGCGGTGACCGGTGTGGACGCGCTGCGCGACGCGGCCACGCGCATCTTCACCACTGGCTCGTTCTGGTCGGGAGGCGTGGCCATGTCCGCGGCCCTGGCCACCATGGACGTGGCCGACAGCAGCGGCCTAGTGCAGCAGTTGGAGCACGTCGGGGCGCGCTTTCGCCAAGGCATTGCGGCGCAAGCAGCCAGCCATGGCGTGCCGCTGCGCCAGAGCGGGCCGGTGCAGATGCCGCTCATCCTGTTCGAAGACGATCCGGCCTTCGAGAAGGGTTTCCACTTCACCGCCCAGGCCCTGCAGCGCGGTGTGTACCTGCACCCCAAGCACAACATGTTCTTGTGCCTGGCGCACACCGAGGCCGATATCGATGAAGCCTTGCAGGCCACCGACGCTGCCCTGCAAGCCGTGGCCCAGCGTTTCGGCCGCGCGTGAAACGCGACGCCATGGTCAGCGCCCTGCCGCCCATGGAAGACCCGGTGGCGGTGGCGGTCGCAGGGCCGGTGGTTGAGCGCAGCAACCTGGCCAGCCAGATCTACGGCCATCTGCGCGAGCGCCTGATGCAGGCCGTGTTCCAGCCCGGTCAGCGCATCAAGATCCGCGAGCTGGCCAAGCAGATGGGCACCAGCGAGACGCCGGTGCGCGAGGCCCTGATCCAACTGGTGCGCGACCGGGCGCTGGAGATGAAGGAGGGCTACTTCATCCGCGTTCGGCGCATGAGTGGCGCCGAGTACCGCGAGATCCGCGACATCCGTCTGGCGCTCGAGCCACTGGCTGCCCAGCGCGCCGCCCCCTTGATCGATGCGGCCGGCATCCGGGCCCTGGCCGAGTCGCACCGGCAGTTGATCGCCGCCGAGAAGGCCCACGATTGGCAGGCCGCGCTGCGCCACAACTTTGATTTCCATTTCGGCATCTACCGCGCCTCGGGCATGCCGCAACTCACCGACCTGCTCGACCGGCTGTGGGTGCAGGCCGGACCGATGATGAACTTCCTGTACCCGCACGGCCACCCGCGCTATGACGGCGCGCATCAGCACACGCTGGTGCTCAAGGCCCTGAAGGCGCGCGATGCAGTGGCCGCGGGCCGCGCCATCGAGGCCGATCTGCAGGAGGGTGGCCGCAACTTCTTGAAGGTGTTGGCTGAGATTGATGCGCGGCCCGAGCGCGCAGAAGAGTTGCTGGCCCTGCGCAATGCGCCGCCACCCAAGACCGCCCGCTGACCCCGCCGGAGCCTCGTTCATGACCTCACAGCACCCTGGCCCGTCGATGAACGCTGCTGCTGCAGCCACCAGCCCGCCAGGCGGGCACCGCATGGCCGCGCCCGGCGAGACGCTGCGCTTGGCGGGCCTGGACGCCGGGGTCGAGATTTACCGCGATGCCTGGGGCATCCCGCATGTGCGGGCCCGTACGGTCCACGATGCCTTCTTCGCCCAGGGCCTGGTGCATGCCGAAGACCGGCTTTGGCAGATGGATTCGGCGCGGCGCCGCATGCAAGGCCGCTGGGCCGAGTGGGTGGGGCCTGCCGGTGTGGCTGCAGACGCCCTGGCGCGCCGGCTGGGTGCCCACACGGCGGGCGAGCGCGACTACCGCGCTCTGCAGCCCGCATCGCAGGCCATGCTGCAGGCCTATTCCGCGGGCGTGAACGCCTACCTGGCGCTGGGCCGGCCGCTGCCGCCTGAGTACGCCCATGTGGGCGGCGCACCCGAGCCCTGGATGCCCTGGCACAGCATCGACGCCATGCGCCAACGCGGTTGGTTGATGGGCTCGCTGTGGTTCAAGCTGTGGCGTGCGGCGGCCCTGCAGCACGTGGCGCCCGACCAGATCAGCAAGCTGCGCTATGACGACGGCGGTGGCGACCTGCTGTGCTTTCCGCCTGGCGTTGCTGGCCAGCGCTGGATCGCTTCGTTGAGCGAGCTGGCACCGGCCATCGCTGCTGTGGCCGAGCTGGCCGCAGGCGATGCCACTGGGGGCGGCAGCAACAACTGGGCGGTGGCGCCTGGGCGCACCGCATCGGGGCGGCCGTTGCTGGCGGGTGACCCGCACCGCCAGTTCGAGATGCCCGGCATGTACGCCCAAACCCACCTGGCCTGCGACGCCTTCGACGCCATCGGCTTCACCGTGCCGGGGGTGCCGGGCTTTCCGCACTTTGCGCACAACGGCCAGGTGGCATGGTGCGTCACGCATGCCTTTGCCGACATCCATGACCTGTATGTCGAGCGCTTCCAGGGCCGCAGTGACGCGCTGGTCAGCGCGTTTCAAGGCGAATGGGAGGCCACCACCCGCCGCACCGAGACGGTCCACGTGCGTGGCGCGACCGATGTCCAGGTGGAGGTGGTGAGCACGCGCCATGGCCCGGTCGTGGCAGGCACGCCCGAGGCAGGCAGCGGCCTCGTGCTGCGATCGGTGCAGGTGGTGGACACCGACCTGTCCTTCGACTGCCTGCTGCCGATGCTGCAGGCCCGCAGCGTGGATGGCCTGTTCGATGCCTGCCGCGGTTGGGGCCTGATCGACCACAACCTGGTGGCCGCCGACACACAGGGCCACATCGGCCACCTGGTGCGGGGCCAAGTGCCCCGGCGCGGGCGTCTGAACGGCTGGCTGCCGGTGCCGGGCTGGACCGGCGAACACGAGTGGCAGGGCATGCTGCCTGTGCAGGCCATGCCGCGCACGCTCGACCCGGCGCGGGGCTTTCTGGTCACGGCCAACAACCGCTTCATCGCCGACGAGCGGCCGCTGGAAGGCGGTGCTGACGTTACGAACGACGCGCCGTACTTCCTGACCGACTGCCACCCGCCCTACCGCGCCCAGCGGATTGAAGCCCTGCTGGCGCAGCTGCCCGCAGCCACGCCTGACGACATGGCGCGTATCCACCGGGATGTGCGCAGCCTGACCGCGCCGGTGTTCCAGCAGGTGCTGGCAGGCTTGACCGCAGCCGATGCGGCCTGCGAGGCACTGCGCCGCAGCATTGTCGAATGGGATGCGCAGATGCAGGCCGACTCGGTGGGCGCAGCGGCCTACAGCGCTTTCCGTTGGCAGCTGGCGCAGGTGCTGGCCAAGGCGTCGGGCCTGGCAGGTGCCGAGGCCAACCCGCTGATCCGCCTGCCCCCCGGCACCCTGCCCGAGACCCAGCTGTGGTGGACCCTGCCGCAGCTGCTGCGCACCAATGATGTGGGCCTGCTGGGCGGCTTGAACTGGGCGCAGGCCTGCCAGCAGGCCTTGTCACGCACGGCCGCTGCCTTCGACGGGCGCGCCTGGGGCGCGCAGCACCACGCCAAGCTGCAGCACCCGCTGCAAGGCTTGTCGCCCGAAGCCGCCCGGCAGTTGGCACTGCCCGGCCTGCCGGTGCCTGGCGACAACGACACCGTGATGGCCAATGGCTGCCTGCCCACCCTCGGCCTGCAAGCGGCCTATGGCGCCATCGCGCGTTATGTGTTCGATGTGGGCGATTGGGATAACTGCCGCTGGATCGTGCTGGACGGCGTGTGCGGCTGGCCGGGCGATGCCCATCGGCTGGACCAGCATGCGCTGTGGGCCCGCGGCGAGCTGGTACCCATGCACTACAACTGGGCTGCCATCGCCGGCACCGCCTATCCCGTGAGTTTGCAGCCCAGAGCCCAGGAGCCGACATGAGCGACGCACCCCAGAGCGGCCCAGCCCGCCCCGCGCACAACTCCTTCGGCCAGCGCGCAGCTGGCGACCCGCGCAGTGTGAAGGCCATCAATGTGGGCCCACCCCGCATCGGCCCCATGCATGCCGACGATGGCTGGCCCGACCGGCGCTGGTACGACTTCCCGCGCGAAGACCCGGCCTGGCCCGAGGTGCACACCTACACCGACCACATGAGCTACGGGCCGGGCGACGAGGTGTGCTTCCACAGCAGCAGCCATGCCGACTCGTGGTCGCTGGAGGTGGTGCTGGATGGCCTGCAGCCGCGCACCGTGTTCCAGCAGTATGAACTGCCGGGCGTGTTCCACCCCGCGCCGCAGGATGCCTACCTGCACGGCTGCCGCTGGCCCGAGAGCCTGCGCTGGCGCCTGCCCGACGACGCGGCGTCGGGCTTCTACAAAGTCATCTCCACCTGCCTGCGGCCCGATGGTGGGCGCTTTGTGCAGCACCACTTCTTCGTGGTGCGGCCTACCGCACGCACGCAGACGGCCCGGCTGCTGATGGTCTTGCCCACCTCCACCTGGGCGGCGTACAACGATTGGGGTGGTGCCAGCAGCTACATCGGTGTGCATGGCGACGGCAACCAGGCCTCGCCCATCCTGCACGTGCAGCGGCCGTGGACCCGCGGCATGGTGTGGCTGCCCGATGGCGCGCCGCGCATCTGCGCCGCGCCGGTGCCCGATCCGCTGACCGCCCCCCGCTACCACGTGAAGGACTGGGCCTGGAGCCATGGCTTCGGCTACTTCTATGCCGCCTCGGGCTGGGCCCAGTACGACCGCCATTTCGTCTGCTGGGCGCAGCGCGAAGGCATCGCCTTCGACACCATCTGCCAGACCGATCTGCATTACCGGCCCGAGATCCTGACGCGCTACGACGCGCTGGTGATCGTGGGCCATGACGAGTACTGGAGCCGTGACATGCGCGACCATGTCGACGCCTTCGTCGATGGCGGCGGCAAGGTGGCGCGTTTTGGCGGCAACTTCCTGTGGCAGGTGCGGCTGGAGGACGAAGGCCGCCGTCAGGTCTGCTACAAGGGCCGCGCCGCCACCGACGACCCGGTGCGCGGCACCGCGCAGGCGCACCTGCTCACCGACATGTGGGAGAGCCGGCATGTCAAATACCCCGGCGCCAGCACCATGGGGGTCAACGGCGGGCAGGGCATCTACGCCTCCTGGGGCGGCTTTGCGCCGCGGGGCAGCAAGGGCTTCACCGTGTACCGGCCTGACCACTGGGCCTTTGCTGGCACGCAGCTGGGCTATGGCGATGTGTTCGGGCACGAGGCCAACATCTTCTCGTACGAAGTCGATGGGCTGGACTACACCTTCAAACACGGCCTGCCCTACCCCACGGGCGAGGACGGTGCGCCCACCCACATCAGCATCCTGGCCATGACACCGGCGATGAAGGCCGAGGCCATGTTCCCGGGCGAAGGCTACCGTTACTACCTGGGCGAGAACGACATGCGCGGCGTGGCGCGCTCGGTGCACGGCAGCACGGGCGAGGCCGCGCTCGCCCAGGTGCGCTACGGCTCGGGCATGGTGGTGCACATGGCGCGCGGCCAGGGCGAGGTGGTCACTGCCGGCACCTGCGAATGGGTGATGGGCCTGAAGCGCAATGACTTCTTCACCAGCCGCATCACCCGCAACATCCTCGACCGCTTCACGGCCCAGCCCGCTGTTCAACCTGATGTTCCACCCACAGCCGACCCCTCGGCCAAGGATCCCTCATGAACTCCCTGCCTCTGTTCAAGCGGTTGACCGGCGCGTGCCTGTTGGCCGCAAGTTGCGCCCTGGTCGGCCTGTTGGCGGCGCCGCCCGCGGCGGCTCAGCTCAAGACGGGCGGCACGCTGCGCTATGCCTACGCGGCCGGCCCAGGCACGCTGGACCCGTACGTGTCGAGCAGCGCGGTCGAACTGGAGGTGATCCACCACCTGTTCGAAGCCCTGGTCACCATCGGCGAGAAGTACGAGACGAAGCCCATGGTGGCCGAGGGCTGGCAGATCACCGACGACGCCAAGACCTTCACCTTCAAGCTGCGCCGCGGCATCAGGTTCCACGATGGCAGCACCCTCACCTCGGCCGACGTGCTGGCCTCGTTTGAGCGCTACCGCCGCATCAGCCCCAACGCGGTGGTGCTCAACGACGTGAAGAGCGTCGAGGCGCCCGATGCCAACACCTTCATCGTCAAGCTCAACAAGACCAATGCGGTGTTCGTCGAGATCCTCAAGAGCCCTGTCTATCCCTTTGTGATCCTGCCCAAGGGCCAGAAGGACAAGGCCCCGCGCGAGGTGGACATCATCGGCACCGGGCCGTTCAAGCTGGGCGATTGGGTGAAGGACAGCCACCTGGTGCTGCAGCGCTTTGACGCCTATGTGCCCAACACCAGCTATGTCGGCAATGATGGCTATGCCGGCCGCCGCACCGTGTACCTGGACGCTGTGCGCTACGCCTTCATCGGCGAGCCCAATGCCCGGGTGGCCGCGCTGCAGGCGGGCGACACCGACGTGGTGGCCGGGCTGCTTCCCGATCTGGCCAAGCGCCTGGCCGGTAACCCCAACCTGCAGACCATCAGCGTGTTCCCGTTCTGCATGCAGGTGTTCGTGGTCAACAGCGCCCAGGGGCCCACGGCCAATGTGAAGCTGCGTCAGGCCATCAACGCGGTGGTCGATGTGGAAGAGATCAGCCTGGCCATGGGGGCAGTGAGCAAGCCCAACCATTCACTGGTGTATGCCTTCAGCCCGTTCTACCAGGGCGATGCGATGAAGCGCTACTACGACCAGAAGAACCCCGAGAAGGCCAAAGCCTTGCTGAAGGAGGCCGGCTACAAGGGCGAAGAGATCACGCTGATGACCACTGCCGCCTACCCCAACTTCCGCAATGCCATTCTGGTGCTGGCCGAGCTGATGAAGGCAGCGGGTATGAAGGTCAAGGTCGATGTCGTCGACTGGACCACCAATGCCAGCAACATGCAGCGCGGCACCGGCACCTGGAATGTCTCGTCCACCGCCTTCTGCTCCAACCCGCTGATCGGGCCGCAGCAGTGGCGCACCATGTTCTACACCTTCCCGCAGGTCAAGAACGACACCGTGCTGGATGCCGCCTACGAGCAGTTCTACACCTCGCTTGAGCTGCCCAAGCGCAAGGAGGCCTGGGACGTGATCGAGAACCGTGTGCTCGAGCAGGCCTACATGATCAAGATCGCCGACATGGGCACGATCAACGCGCTGAACCAGAAGAAGGTGGAAGGCTTTGGCACCTTCTACCTGCCGCGCTTCTGGAACGTGGGCATCAAGTAGCCTAGCGCCACACCACAGGCCCTCCCGATGCGCGCGGTCTTGTTCCGCCTCTTGCAGGCCATCCCGGTGTTGCTGCTGGTGGCCGTGCTTGCCTTCTTGCTGATGCACATGCTGCCGGGCGACCCGGCGGTGGTGATCGCCGGCCCCGATGCCTCGCCTGCCGCCATCGAGGCCTTGCGCCACCAGCTGGGCTTGGACCGGCCGATCTGGGCACAGCTGCTGGCTTGGCTGGGCCACTTGGCCGGTGGTGATTTCGGCAAGTCCCTGATGCTCAACCAGAGCGTGCTGCAGGCGGTAGCCGCGCGGGTGCCGGTGACCTTGTCGCTGGCGCTGCTGGCCTTCGCCATCACCGTGCCGGTGGGCGTGGCGCTGGGCATCACGGCGGCCTACTGCCGCAACACCTGGGTCGATTCGGCGGTGATGGCCGTGGCCCTGGTGGGCGTGTCGATCCCCAGCTTCTGGATCGCGATCATCTCGGTCATTGTTTTCTCGGTGCAGCTGCAGTGGCTGCCGTCATCGGGCTACACACCGCTGGGCGAGGGCGTCGGGCCCTGGCTGCGCTCGCTGCTGCAGCCGGCCGTGATCCTGGCGCTGTTCCAGATCGGCTACCTGGCGCGCATGACCCGATCGGCCATGCTGGATGTGCTGGACCAGGACTACATCCGCACTGCGCGGGCCAAGGGCCTGAGCGAGTGGCGCACCGTGGGCCGCCACGCGTTCCGCAACACGCTGGTGTCGGTGGTCACGGTCAGCGGCATCATCCTGAGCCTGTTGATCGGTGGCTCGGTGGTCATCGAGCAGGTGTTTGCGCTGCCCGGCATCGGGCGCCTGGTGGTGCAGGGCATCATCGCCCGCGACTACCCGCTGGTGCAGGGCGCCATGCTGCTGCTGGGCCTGGCGTTTGTGCTGGTGAACGTGGCGGTCGACCTGGTCTACACCTGGGTCGATCCACGGGTGCGCTATGACTGATGCCTCCAGCTTGATGAACGCGCAGACTGCGGGTCGTGCCCCGGCTTTCGGTACGCTCGATCTGGCACCCCGGCGGCGCTGGCTGGTGCTGCGCAAGCTGTTGCGGCACCGCTCGTTCATGGTGGGCCTGGTGGTGGTGCTGCTGCTGGTGCTGGCGGCCGTGGTGGGCCCCCTGCTCACTGGCATCGACCCCACCACCATGAAACTGCGCAATCGCTTCAAGCCGCCTTCGCCGGCCTTCTGGTTCGGTGCCGACCAGTTCGGCCGCGACCTGCTAAACCGGGTGCTCTACGGTGCCCGTCTGTCGCTGAGCATTGGTCTGGCGGTTGCCTTGGCCTCAGGGCTGATGGGCACACTGATCGGCATCGCGGCGGGCTATTTCAAGCGCCTGGATTCGCTGCTGATGCGCTGCATGGACGCGCTGCTCGCCTTCCCGGCCATCCTGCTGGCCATTGGCATCAGCGCGGCCCTGGGGCCGCAGACCGCCAGCGTGATCGTGGCCTTGTCGGTGGCTTATGTGCCGCGCACCGCGCGCATCGTGCGCGCCTCCACCCTGGTGATCCGCGAGATGGAATACGTGGAGGCCGCGCGCGTCAGCGGTGCCGGGCATGTGCGCATCATCGGCAAACACATCTTGCCCAACTGCCTGGGGCCGCTGGTGGTGCAGCTGACCTTCGTGTTTGCTTACGCCATCCTGGCCGAGGCGGCGCTCAGCTTCCTGGGCATCGGGCCGCCGCCGCCCGCGCCGAGCTGGGGCAACATCATTGCCGAAGGGCGCGACTTCTCGGTCGAGGCCTGGTGGATCATGCTGTTTCCGGGCCTGGCCATCAGCCTGACCGCCTTGGGCATGAACCTGCTGGGCGATGGCTTGCGCGACGTGCTCGACCCACGCCTGAAGGTGGAGACATGACGGGCAGCGCGGTGGTGCCAGGGCTGGCAGGTCTGCACGGCAGCGCGGCCACCGAGCCGGTGCTGTCGGTGCGCGGCCTGTCGGTGCAGTTCCGCGGCGAACGCGGCTGGGCAACCGCCGTGCGCGATGTGGATTTCGAGGTGGGCCCGCGTGAATGCCTGGGCCTGGTGGGCGAATCCGGCAGTGGCAAGAGCGTCAGCGCGCTGTCCATCCTGGGCCTGCACGACAAGCGCAACACGCGGCTCAGCGGCCAGGTGCTGTTTGGCGGGCGCGACCTGCTGGCCACGCCCGAGCGTGCGATGCGGCGCATCCGCGGCCGCGAGATCGCGATGGTGTTCCAGGACCCGATGTCCTCGCTGAACCCGGTGCTCACCCTGGCCGAGCAGCTGATCGAGCCGCTGCGCCTGCACCAGGGTCTGGACGAGCGGGCCGCCCGCCAGCGCGCGCTGGCGCTGCTGGACATGGTGCGCATCGCCGATGCGGCGCGCCGCATCGACGACTACCCGCACCGCCTGTCGGGCGGCCAGCGCCAGCGCGTGATGATCGCCATGGCCATCGCCTGCCAACCCCAGTTGCTGATCGCCGACGAGCCCACCACCGCGCTGGACGTGACCATCCAGTCGCAGATCCTGGAACTGCTGCGCGAGCTGCAGCAAGAGCTGGGCATGTCGCTGATCCTGATCACCCACGACCTGGGCGTGATCGCCCAGTTTGCCCAGCGGGTGGTGGTGATGTATGCCGGCCAGGTGATCGAGACTGCACCCGTGGGCGGCTTGTTCGACCAGCCCCTGCATCCCTACACCAGCGGCCTGCTGGCGGCCGTGCCGCGCATTGAAGGCGCGGTGCAGCGGCTGCAAGCCATACCGGGCAGCATCCCCGATCCGGCGCAGCCGATTGCCGGCTGCCGATTTCACCCCCGATGCCCGCAGGCCGAGGCCGATTGCCTTGGGTCTGCGCCGCCGTTGGCCGCTGCTGGCCCAGGACGGCAATCACGTTGCCCGCCGCGCCTGCTGCAAGCCCTGGGTCCGTCCATCCCTGCGGAGGGCGCACCATGGTCGATGCGGTGACCACCCCTGGACCTGACCCCGAGGTCGGCCCCGCTGTGCCTGTCGCAGCGGACAGCATCGTCTCGGTGCGTGGCCTGGACAAGCACTTCCAGCTCAAGCGTCGGCTGGGCGAGCCGGCGCGTGTGCTGCAGGCGGTACGCGGGCTCCACTTCGACATCGCCCGCGGCGAGACCTTTGGCCTGGTGGGCGAATCGGGCTCGGGCAAGTCGACCACCGGCCGGCTGCTGGTGGGCTTGCTGGCGGCCACGCATGGCTCGGTGCGGCTGATGGGCGAAGAGATCGCCACCGGCGCCCGGCCGGGCGCCTTGGCGCGGGTGCGGCGGCGGGTGCAGTTTGTGTTTCAAGACCCGCAGGGCAGCCTGAACCCGCGCATGCGGGTGGGCGAGGCGATCGCCGAGCCGCTGGACGTGGCCGGCGGTTTCAGCCGCGCTGACCGCCAGCGGCGCGTGCAGACGCTGCTCGATACGGTAGGCTTGCCGCGCGCCAGCGGCGAGCGCTTTCCGCACGAGTTTTCGGGCGGCCAGCGCCAGCGGATCGGCATTGCGCGCGCGCTGGCCCTGCAGCCTGACTTCATCGTCTGCGACGAGCCGGTCTCGGCGTTGGACGTGTCCCTGCAGGCCCAGGTGATCAACCTGCTGATCGATCTGCAGCAGGCCCTGGGCCTGAGCTACCTGTTCATCGCGCACGACCTGGCGGTGGTGCGCAACATCTCCACCCGCGTGGCGGTGATGTATGCCGGCCAGATCGTGGAGCTGGCGCCGCGCGACCGCTTGTATGCGATGCCGCGCCACCCCTACACACAGGCCCTGATGCAGGCGATTCCGCGCCCGGATCCGCGGCGGCCGCTGGTGGCCAGCGTTCGGGGCGAAGTGCCCAGCCTGGTCAACCCGCCATCGGGTTGCGCCTTCCACAGCCGTTGTCACCAGGCCGTGGCGCGCTGCCAAGCCGAGATGCCGCTGCTGCGCACCTTGGAAGGCGGACAGCAGGTGGCCTGCCACCTGGCCTGACCGGTTTGATGTGGCCCGAACAGGGCGCGTGGTCTCGAACCGGCTGGTGCGGTCCGTACCGTGATCCGTGGGCGCAGAGTCTTTGTCGGACACAGCCCGATGACCACCTTGCTCACGTCTGGATTAGTGCATCCCTCGGGGCATCCGGCACCTTCCGGGCCACCCAAGCGCGTGCCGGTGCTGGCCATGGCGGCCCGGCCGCTCGCCACCATGGAAACCGGCATTTCGGTCGGCCTTGCCGATCCGCTGCTGCCGCGCCCGGCGCGTGACTTCTCGATCTCGCTGGGCCAGGCCTCGCAGTGGCTTGCCTCTGAATGGTCACTGGCCGCTGACAACCTTTCGGTTGCTTGCACCACGACATTTTCACAACGGGATGCTAGAAATCAAGCGTCCGTGACCGTCGGCTTTCTCGTGGCCGGGTCCGGGTGGCCATGAACGACTGCTTCGCAGCCGTCCAGCCCGCAAGTGGTCGGTCCGAGCGTCTGGCCGCTTTGGAGAAGCTTGACCTTCCGGCTTGGGTCGACCACTGCCGGCCGTGGACGTCAGCTATCCGGTGGCTCAAGTTGAGGGTCAGCTTTCTGGCGGTGAGATCGCGCGGCCGACCGGCACAAGCCGACCCTGAACGGACATTCGCTGTCCTGATCTCGCCGCCCCGAAGCCGCCGGTCGGACCCCCACACAGGCCTCCGGCTGGCGTCCCATCCAGTGGTGTAAGTCTTTCGCCGCGCGGCGAGACGCGTAGGGCGTAGCCCGAAGCGGCTTGCCGCGCGGCGGCGACCGTCCCTCCTGGGGGTGGTCATCGTGATTCCGGATAG
>JBBAPL010000143.1:0-13906 GCA_040400895.1 Aquabacterium sp. | reverse complement strand
CCCAGATTCGGTGGCCAGCAGGCGCGGGTTCTGCGGGACGTTCTTGCACACCTGCAGTTCGACGGCCACCTGGGAGTTGACCGGCCGCTTCTGAGACTCGTCCACCGTGGGCGGCTTCGGCGGTGAGCTGCAGGAGGCCAGCAGCAGAAGCCAGGGGACGATGGGCGTGAGGGCGATGCTTGCGCGCATGGCGGTGCTCCCGGGTCTAGGTGATGTCGGCGCGCTCGGCGCTGGCGTGATCGGCAATGAGCACGCCGTCTTCATCAGCGGCGGCCTCGATCGCACCGCCATGGACACTGTGGCCCGCGCCGGTGTCGAAGAGGGCAAACACAGCGCCGGCGATCTCCTCCGGTGTCTTGTCGGCAAGGTCAGGCAGCCGACTCAGGTCACAGGCCAATTGCTCTACGGTTAGGCTTTCACCCGGCGCCAGCTCGTCGTCGGCGTAGCGCCAGCGCTCCTGCACACGCGCCAGGTGCAGGTCCATGTTCATGCGCGGCACGGCCGGCGCCGGCAGCAAGCGGCGGGTGAAGGCCTTGTCGCGGTGGTAGCGGATCTTCTCGCCGAGGATGGGCTTGCAGTTCTCGAAGATCACCACCAGGCGCTCACTGCCCAGTTCCTTGAATTCCTGCGGCAGCAGCAGCGCGCGGCGCTGGTCGCTTTCATTGCGGCTGACCGTGCTGCTTCCATGGCCGCTGAAGGACCGGCTGCGGCCGCGTGAGGTGGCGCGCTCGGTGAAGTGGCCAAGCATGGCGCTGTACTCGTCGGCATCACGCTGCTCCCTCGGCGCGTACAGGATCTGCAGGCCGTGGTTGGTGGCGAAGGTGCGGGCCTCTTTGTCGCCGTAGACGGCATCCAGCTGCGACATGGCCTGCACAACAGTCAGCAGCCGTAGGTTGTAGCCGGCCAGGAAGGCGGCAGCCGTGGTGATGGCACCAACACGGCTCATGGCGGTGAACTCGTCATTCACCAGCAGGCACTGGACTTTCAGCGTCGGGTCCTGTTCGGGCAGGTGCTGGGTGTTCAGGCTGACCAACTGCGAGAAGAACAGGTTCAGCAGCGGCCGGGCATTGGCCAGCCGATTGGGCGGAATGCGCACGTAGACCGACATGCGCCGGCGCCGCACATCCTCCAGCCGGAAGTCGTCTGCGCTGGTGGCGGCGTCGACCACCGCATCCGCAAAGATCGTCAGCGGCGCGTTGAAGGTGGCCACCACGCTGGACAGCGTGTTCTCTGAGTTCGTCAGCAGGCGCTGCAGGGCATCGGCGCACTCGTCGGACAGCGGCGGGTTGGCGGATGACGCGTCTTCCCTTCGCTGCTTGATCAGGCCGCTCAGGTGGTCCTTGAGAGACCGCCCCTTGCCCGAGGAATGGCGCAGCATCTCGCCGATGGTGCGCGGCAGTTCAGGCGTTTCGAGCAAGACGAGGCCCAGGCCCAGGAACAGGTTGCGGGCCTGGTCGTTGAAGAAGGCCTCGGACGAGGTGCCACCGCCATCGTTGGGGAAGAAGACCTGGCCGATGGTGAGCAGGTCGCCCACACGGTGCAGTGGGCTGGAGCGCACAGCGGTCAGTGGGTTCCAGCGGTGGCTGCGGGCGGCTTCGTCGAACGGGGAGAAGGCATAGACGGCCTGGCCATGCTTGGCCCGGTAGCCGGCCGTGATGTCGTAGTTCTCGCCCTTGATGTCGAGCACGACGACGGAGTCTGGCCAGTTCAGCAGGTTCGGGATCACGACACCGACGCCCTTGCCGCTGCGGGTGGGGGCGGACAGCATCACCGAGAGCTGGCCTGGCAATGACAGAAACCGGCCACGGTGGCGGCCGATGAGGATGGACGGCGCGCCGTTGCCACCCGTGAGCCCAGCGCGGTCCACCTCGGCAGCGTTCGCGAACCGGGCATCACCGTGCAGCGCACGGCGCGGCCGCGCGGCGGCGACCAAGCCCACGGGCAGCAGTACCAGTAGGCCGATCCCCGAGACGCCGATGGCGAGCTGCAGCTTCTTGCGCAGTTGCACATCGTCGGCGTACAGGCCCCAGTAGTGCACGATGCTGGCAAAGTGTGCCTGCCGCGGGTCGGCCTTGTTCAACGCCAGGAAGAGCACGCCGGCCAGGTAGACGGCCGCGCAAATCAGCGCCATGTAGCTGGCCACGGCGAACGCCACCGCAGCCACCTTGCGGCCCGTGGGCCAGGCCGAGAACGACAGGGTTGCGGTGGTGCTCATGCCGCCGCCGTCGGTTGGTCGTCCCAGCGGCCGAGCCGCTGGCGCCGGGGTTCGTACAGGATCTCGGAGATGAAGCGCCCGCGCTCGTCGCGGTCGAACTGCACGACCACGTCGACCACCGCGCTCAGCAGCCACTTGATCTCGTTCATGTGCAGGCCGCCGCCAGCGCCGGACTCGCGGATCATCAGCGACATCTGCTCGAAGGCCAGCGCGCAGCTGCCGGCATGCACGCTGGTGATGCTGCCCGGGTGGCCCGAGGCTGCGAGCCGAACGAAGTAGAAGCATTCATCGCCGCGCACTTCGGCCAGGAAGATGCGGTCGGGCTTCATGCGCAAGCAGGCTTCCAGCAGCGACTTGGCTGTCACACGGGCTGTGCCCTGGGCGTCCTTGCTGTAGAACAGGTGCACCACGTTCGGGTGGTTCGGCAGCGTCAGTTCGGCCGTGTCCTGGATCGTGATGAGGCGCTCGTGCTTGGGCACCTCCTCGACCAGGCCCTTCATGAAGGTGGTTTTGCCCGAGCCCGTCTTTCCGCTGACAACGATGGTCTGGTGCTTGCGCACGGCCAGGCGCAGGAAGTCGGCATAGCGGCCGGCGTCCTTCAACTCTGCCAGTTCGCGCTCGAAGGGCAGCAGTTCGGCGGTTGGGGTGCGCGTCACGGTGGCCGTGCGCTCGAACAGGCCCTCGCGCTCGAAATCGTCCAGCCGCTTGATCAGCTGCGACGGCTTGCGCACCGTGATCGACACCGTGCCGCGTGGCACCGCCGGCGGGATCACGAACTGGATGCGTTCGCCGCTGGGCAGCGTGGCTGACAGCAGCGGCCGTTCCTGGTTGACCTGTTGGTCGCAAAAGGTGGCCACGGCCGTGGCCAGTGACAGGCAGCGTTCCTGCGTCATCTCGGGCGCTGACACGGTCTGCCAGCCGTGCACGGTCTCTACGAGGAGTTCGCCCGGCCTGTTGACGCAGACCTCGAGCACGCCGGCCGCATCGAGTTGGTTGCGCAGCGGGCGCAGGAACTCGATCACGGATGTGGCGTCGCCGCACCAGCCATCGCCCAAATCTTCATGCTCGCAGGCGTGCTGGTTCATCGCGCTACCTCGCGAGGCTGCTCGTTGGCCGTGGGCTTCAGCTCGTACACCGACGAGAAGTCCACGTCGCGCGCAACGTAGATGCCGACAATGCCGCCCTGGTTCTGATAGATCAGCGGCGGGATGTTGATGGTGCTGTCCAGCACCTTCTCGGCCAACTTGCTGGTGCCGGCCGTGGTGGACGGCAGCACGATGGTGTCTGCCTGGCGGTCACTGGCCTGGTTCTGGATGACCAGCTTCACCGAGTCGTCGATCAGCGACAGCAACATGGCCGCGCCGATGCGTTCGCTCCAGCGGCTGTCGACGTGGCCGTCAATGCCGGCTTCGCCGAGCTGGCCGGTGCCGGGGGAGTCGACATCCACCGTCACGCCCAGCGGCGTGCGGATTCGGGTCCACAGCACCGGAATGCGCACCGTGCCCGGCCGCACCGAAGCAACGCGGTATTCGCCGTCGAGGTGCGAGCCGCGCTCGATCAGCAGCACGCGGCCATCGTCGCTGAAGACGTTGCGCTGCACCTGGCAGCCGACCAGGCCTGAGGTGGCGCTGATCACCTTGGTCTTCAACGCGCAGGTGAAGGCCGTGCCCTTGGGGAGCGTGAGGCTGCGGTTGCCAAGCATCGCGGCTGCCACCCTGGGCGTGGCCGAGCCCTGGAGTTGCCCCCCGAACAGACCACCCCCGGTCGGGGGCCCTCCGATGGGCGGAGTTCCCCCCATTGGGGGGCCACCAAGGAGGGGGGCCGATGGCATCTGCCCGGTGGCCTGCCCCGTCGCCAGTGCAGCGGACTTCGTCAGGTTGTCGAGCAGCCCTTGCAGCTGGCGCTGGTAGCCCTGCAGATTGCGCGACGTGGCGGCGATCGGATCGTTCGGGTCGGCAGCTTCAGACGAAGGAAGCCCCTCCTGGCCGGTAGGCGGCGCATCCGCCCGCCGGGTGGGGGCCAACGTGGGCGGGGCAGTCCCCGGCCGCGTGGTGACGAGCAAGACGGGGGCATCCTCTGGGGGGGCCACCTTCGGGCCCCCCGTTGTGGGTGCACCCGCTCCGGTGCGCCGGACGCCGATGGGTTCGGCCAACTCGTCGGCCGTGGGGGTGAGCGCGGGGATGCGTGGCGCCGTGGCCACTGCCGCACTGGCGGGTGGCGTTGGTGACATGTCCAGCCTGCGCGGCTCGGATGTGGCGGCCGTGGGTTTGTCTCGCACAAGCTTCGACTCCGCTTCAGCGGACAACCTGCCGCTGGATGACAGGCGCTGGATGGCGAGGGCCGCAACGGCAATCAAGGAGCCGACCAGCAGCGCCACAGCCAGCAGCCCCTTCCGTGACACCGAAATGCGCTGCCGGGCTTCGACGTTGGGAATGCCCGGCTCACCGGGCAACGGCGAAAGCGTGTTGCCGTCCGTCTCTGCACCGGCACCCAGGTTGGGCCCGTGATCGCGTGGCTCGGCAGGCTCGTGTGTCATGGTGTCGCCCCTTTGTGTGCATCGGCGGGCGCCACCGCACCACCAGAGACGTCTGCCTTGAGAACGCGCTGCACACCGGGTACCGTGGTGCCGTCGCCAGGTGGTCGCCCATCCAGATCGAAGGCGTCGTTCCAAAGGCCGACGACAGCAGAGCCGGCACGCAGCATCAGCCGCCGGCTGACGCGGTCCACCACCAGCAGATCGTCTTCCATGCGGGCGTTGACCAAGGTCTCGCTCCCGTCGCCCAGCAGGTGAAACACGGCTGGCACCTCGCGATTGCCGGGGAAGCGCAGGTAGGTGAAGCGGCCGTCGTCGTAGACCAGCGTCGGCACGATGTCCTGCGAGCCTTTGCCCTCAGCGATCGAATACTGGGTGTTCAGCACTTGCGGCTTGGCTTGCAGGCGTTCTGCGACCACCTGCTGCGGCGGAGGGGGCGGCGGAACAGCAGGCAGGGCGACCAGCGGTGCGGCATCGCGCAGGGCAAGTCTTGCAGCAGGTGCCAGCCGCGGCGGTGCCTTGACCACGAGCCGATACACCGGCGGCTTGGGATCGCCATCGGCCAGCACGACAAATCGGAAGGCGTGGGTGCGGCGGTCGGTGACGACGACGAGGTTGTTGGCGGCGTTGGCCGAACTCTTGGCCTTGACGAACAGGTTCCTGCCACCGGGTTGGGCTGCCACGCACCAGGCCGCGTCTGCCTTCGTGCAGTCACCACCCAGGCCGGCAGCGACCTCGGTGATCGACTCGTCGGCGTCGAGCATGATCAGCGCCACGACACCGCGCTTGACTGGCACGGTGACCACGGTGCGTGGGTCATACACCACCTCGCGCAGGCGCGGGTCGGCAGGCTCGGGCGCAGCGATTGAGGCGCCACACAGCGCCGAGCCGCCGAGGGCGGTCAGCCAGACCAAGGTCTTCATGGCTTGCCCCCCGGTGCGGCCGTGTTGATCTCTGGATCGGACCGGTACGCCGTGACGACGAAGCCGAACGGGTTCTCCAGCCGGTCCCGTTCTTTCGCCAACACCTTGGGCTGGTATTGGTAGACAACGCTCGCGACGTGCCGCGTGGTGACCTCAGGCAGGTTGCGGTCAGTGAGGCGAACCACCTTGTCATACGTGACCGTGGCTTCGCCCCTGTTCCCGGCGCGACCAGACGCTTCCAGGCGCACGCCGATGACGTTGATGCGCCAGTCTTCGGCCGCGCCGATCTTCTTCTGCAGCGCAGCATCGCCTTCGAATTGGCGGTTGTAGTCGGCGAAGACCGCTGGCACCGCCATGCGTGCGACTTGGTCGAAGTCGCGCTGCAGGAACATCCAGCTGTAGCCTTCGCGTGCGCGGACGAAGGCGGCCAGGTTGTGCTTGTCGAGCGCTTCCAGGGGTGGAATCGTCTCGACGGCGAGGCGTTGCTGGATCGTCGCTTCACCGGTGACACGGTCGACGACGATCGGGATCTCGACGACGCGGCGCAGCGGGCCCTGGACGAACACTGCGGCGATGCCGATCAGGCCCAGTACCAGGCCGGCGATGGCCACCCACCAGGCCCGGCGCTCCGAGCGCTCGAGCATCAGCGCGCGGTCGACCTCCCACGCACGGTTGGCGTCGATGGCCGTTGTCACGGCGCTCGCCCAGTTGGCGTCGCGCGACCGATCCGGCAATGCAGCGGCTCTTCCTGGCGTCAGGACGGCACTCATGGGGAGACCTCAGTTGGGCTGCGCGTAACGTTGGCGGTGCCTAACACAGCGGTTCAGACAGCGGGGAACTCGGCTACGGCAAGTAGTCGGCAACCTTGCCGGTGCGGGCGAGCATCTGGTATTGGCGTTCTCGCTCGCGTGACCGGGCGATGCGCTCCTCGCTGTCGGCCATGCCTTGCAGCATCTGCACTTGGGACAGCTCGTGGGACAGAAGCGCGTTTTCGGCGCCGATGCGGGCTTGAACTTCCAGCACGGCTTTCTGGTCCGTGGTGGCGTTGACCTGGCTCATCAGCGACTGGATCTGGGACAGACGGCCTGCGGCAGTCCGCATGGCATCCTGCAGCAGGCCCTTCTGCTGGTACGGCTGCGCCAGCGATGCCTGACAGCTGGTGCGGGCGCCGCCGGCAAGATCCATGCAGTTGTAGACCATGCGTGAGTCACGCAGTGCCTTGCCTGTGCTGTTCAGACCGGAATAGCCTGAGCTGTTGACCGCGTTGAGGTAGCTGTAAACCTCGGATGGCACATAGTTCTGAAGCATCGGGTTGTTGAAGACATTGCCCAGATTGCGGCCACCGGTCATGCTGCTGAGCTGGGTCTGCAGTTGGGTGATCTGCTGCACCTGGTTGTTGATCGCGGTGATGTCGTTGATCACCTGCTGGACGGTCTGGACCAGGTTGGCAGCATCGATGACCGGAATGCCCTGCGCATGGCTGCTGCTGACGCCCAAGGCGCCCGCTACGGCGCAGGCGGTTGCAGTGATCTTCAGGGTTGGATGCATGGGGACACTCCTGTGCTGGTTGGTGATCACGCCCGACCGCGCAGCGCGGCGAGCTTGTAGGCAGCAGTTCGCACCGCGCCATAGCCTTGTCTGACTGCGGCACCGGCTCCTGCCACCACTGTTCCTGCGGTTCGGCCTGTGGCTGCAGCAGCAGCGCCAGTGGCTTGGCCGGCGGCGTAGGTCACTCCGGCACCGGCCCGAACGACACCGCCGGCAGCGCCTGCGGCTCCCGCGCCTCTGGACGACGAGGCAGAGCGCAGGCCTGAGACCATCATCGCGTTCTGGATCATCTGGATGCCCTGCTGGACTGCGGCGCCGCCTGTGAGCGCAGAGGCTAGGCTCGGGGCCTGGAAGCAAATGATGGCCATGAGGATCATCACAACGCAGTACTTCAGGCTCTCGCCAACGACGTTGAAGGTGGGGCCGAGGAAGCCGCCTTGGTCTTGGATCGCTTGGACCAGCGCGTCACCCATGTACGCGCTCAGTCCGAGTGCAAAGAACGCGAACCAGGTCAGCACAACGGCATTCAAGACCATTGACAACCAACTGTCGAAGAAGCGCGCTGTCGGCCTCCACGCCAGGCAGAGCACAAACAGCGGACCGACGGCGATCACGAATGTCAAGAACACCTTCGCCAGGGTGACAACGAACAGCGCAATGCACAGGAAGATCACATTCCCGAACGCCGTGATCACCGCTGCGAAGACCAGGTCGAGCCGCATGATTCCAGCCTCTCGCAACAGGTCGAGCACAAGCTGGCCAGCCTTGTCGTTGAAGGCATCGAGGATCGCGTACGGCGTGGCGATCGTTGCTGGATTCGCGACGGCGGGCAGGAAGGTCGACGCTACGCCAGTTGCGAGCGCGTTCGCGGTCTCCGCCACGTTGCTGATGTAGAAGCCAGACTGCAGTGCGAAGGCCAGCACGATGCCGATCTTGAAGACCTTCCACATGAAGATCGGCAAGGTTTCCGAGACTTCATTGCGCAGCACTGCCCAGCCGTAGAGCGCGACCCAGAGTGTCATGGCGGTCAATGCGATGGGCGCGATCCCCGTCATCAGCGCCGATACCACGCCGAGCACGTAGGTGTTCAAAGCACCATCGAACTGAGATCCAACCCAGGAGAACATTGCGTTGCCTCGCTCATTGAATGGCGCTGAAGGGCAGCGCCTTCGTGCTCACACATTTGCTGCCGAGGTCTGGTAGCTGACACTGCATCCACTGGCCACGCGTCTTGACGATCCATAGGCGGGGTCGCTTTTCCGAACCGTAGGTGGATGGGCGGCAGGTCCCCGGGCGCGCGTAGATCTCCGTGCACTCACGGAGACCATCAGTGGTTTCCACCATCCGCCATCCGCTTGCCGTGCACGCTGGGTTGTTTGCCACACATGGTGCTGCCAAGGTGGCCGATGGGAGCGGCGGCGTCTCCACCTTCATAGTTCTATCTGGCATGACCTGGACGGCCTCGTTGCCCTTCACGAACTGAGCACTGGCGGTGCTGGCGGCGATGGTCATAGCGACCACCGCGAGGAGATGGCGAACGGATGTCATGCGGTTCTCCCGGAGGTACGAAACCTCCGATCCTGAACCTCACGAAGCAGCACGGGAAGCCATTGAAACGGATCGTTGCCATGCCGTTCGCGCACGGCATCGAGCAGGGCCACGTTGTCGGTGGTTGCCGAGAGCACGGTGATGTAGTCCTCGAGGCCCGCGAGGTCCAGTTCGCAAATGGCGCTGGCGTGTCCCTGCTTGACCAGGAAACGCCGACCGCCCTGCGCGCCCAGGCTGCGCACGATGTCGAACTCGGCCTGCGTCAGGCCGAAGCCGTCGACGTACTCCTCGCGCACCGCCTCTGGGTTAGCGAGGAAGATCTTGGTCACGCTCTGCTCGATCATCGTGCGGCCGATGGGGTGGCGCAGCACGTCGGACGGGCTCTGCGTGTCGAAGATGCCCAGGCCGTTCTGCTTGCGGATCGTCTTCTGCTTCTGCTTGGCGAAGTCACTGAAGATCTCGTGGTCGAGCGCCTTCCAGAACTCCGAGATCACGTAGATCAGCCGCTTGCCGTTGACGAGCTCTTCCATCACTTGCAGCAGGTACATCATCACCGGCGTGCGGACCTCAGGCAGGTCGAGGAACTCGGTGGTGTCGAAGCCGATGACGTTGGCCGCATGAAGGTCTAGCAGACGGTCGTCAGCCTGGTCGAAAACCCAGCCGAGCGCGCCGCCCTGGCACCAGCGGCCCAGCCGCTCGAACAGGCTGTTCTCGCCCGCCTTGGGCAGGTTCTGCCGCACAGTCGAGAAACGGCGCAGCGGCGCCGGCATCATCGCCACCGCCTTGACGGCATCGGCAATGGCGCGCTCGTCGGCCGGCAGCAGCGGCATGGCCGGCGTGGCGATGCAGGTGCGGATCAGTTGCTCCCAGAACTGGATGCGCGCCGGTGTCGGCTCGCGCTGCAGTGGGTTGCAGCCGGTGGGCTTGCCGGCCTCCAGGGTGAAGTACCGCCCACCCAGGGCGCGGATCGCGATCTCGCAGCCGCGGTCCAGGTCGAAGAGCACCAGGCGTGGCGCCGGGTCCCATTTGCGCGTGAGCGTCAGCAGGAACATCTCCAGCGTTGTCTTGCCAACGCCGGTCGAGCCGATGATGAGCGTGTTGCCCGGCAGCTTCTTGTCGGCGGAGTCTTCGCCTTCGGGGCTGCTGTGCAGGTTCAGGTAGAAGGGCTGACCCGAGGGCGTGCGAAGCAGGGCCAGGGCTTCGCCCCAGGGATTGCCGTCGCGCTTGCCGCGGGCGAAGTTGTGGCCGCTGGACAGCGCCGCGAACGCCCGCGAGGACAGCTTGGCATCCCGGGGCCGCCACTGCCAATTGCCGGGCATTTGGGCGAACCAGGCGGCATCCGCCACCAGGTCCACCGGCGACATCTGCAGGCTGGAGGCCTCGCCGACGGCGCCGATGGCCTGCGCGGCACGGCGACCGGCGTCGGCCACGTCCTCGCCAAAGACGACCAGACTGTAGTGGTACTCGCCCATGCAGAACTGGCCGTCGCCGAGTTCGTTCAGCGCCACGTCCATCTCGGCGACCTGGCTGGCCACCACGTCGTCGCTGGCGATCAGCTGGTCGCGCTGCAGTTCGAGGGCGCGCATGGCCTCGCGGCGGGGCAGGATCGAAAAACTCTGCGTCTCGATGAACTCGCTGGCCTCGTAGAGCAGGGCGTTGAGGATGCCAGGCTCCACGGCATCGGCGTACTCCTTGATGTCGACCAGGGCCGCGTAGCGGCGTTTGTCGCCCTGACGCAGCTCAAGCTTGTCGCCGCCGAAGGACAGGCGCGCGGTCGGCAGCGTCCGGTACAACGGCCCCGCCGTCATCGGGATTGGTCGCCAGGAGCCGTTGACCAGGTAGCCGAGGAACTCGGCCACCTCGGAGTACGTGCGTCCGCGCTGCTCACGCGTGCCGAGCAGCTCGGGGCCGAAGCCGCGCAGCACGCGGCCGACGAGAGCGGTGCGCTCTTCCATGACGCGCAGGGCCTCAGCCTGGGCTTCCGCGATGGCGTTGCGCGTGCGTTGCGTCGATTGCAGCGCACGGCTCACCCGCGAGACGTTGGGCCGGTATAGCAGCGTCAGGTAGAGCTCGTTGCTCATCATCCGGCGCTCGTCGAGCCTGGCTTGGTAGGCTTGGGACAGGTCGCGGGCGAAACCGGGCTGCGCCGGGTCCTGCAGCCGGTCGCTGACGGCGCGGTGCAGCCGGTGTGTCCACACCGCCCACTGCCCGCCGGCCAGGTTGCGCAGCAGGCTGCACAGGGCCTCGTGCCGCTCGCCGATCTGGTACTCGTCGGCGCACTCGAAGGCCACGCCGTCGAGCCGCCAGACGCGCAGGAAATCGCCGCCGCGCGTGATCACGTCGTGCGGGCTGACCAGCGACGAGAACGGGATGAAACGGGCCAGAGGGTTCTCCGCCCGGGCCTGCGCCCAGTGCCGGGGCCTGGCACCGCTGCGGCCCGGCCGGGTGTCGCCGCCGTTGGCCTTAGACATGCCAAGCATCGCGGGCTCCCCGGTAGAGGGTGGGCGCGTAGCTGCGCGCATGCCAGAAGCGGCGGTTGCGGTCGTGCAGACGCAGCTTCATGGCGACGAACATCTGGCGGAAGCGCTGGTCGTCCTTGGAGGTCACGAAGCGCATCCACAGCAGCGCCGGCACAAAGGCCACCACGACGCCGAGAGCGATCCACCAGCTCACCAGCGTGCCGCCCCACATGATCAACAGCATGCCGGCGCCGAACAGCACCACCAGCGGCACCAGCGGGATGCCCAGCTTCATTGCCGGACGCGTGGCGCCCTTGTAGATGGCTTCGCCTGGCATGTTCACTTCCTGCAGTCAGTTGACGATGAAGGCGGCGAAGGCTGCGGCGCCACCGACCAGCGTGCCCCCGATCAGCACATTGGCCACGTCAGCTAGGCGGGCGCCCTGGAAGATCATCTTGAAGCCGGCCCAGATGATGGCGATGGTCACCACCGCGATCGAGACCGTCACCAGGATGGTGTTGACGTTCGTGACCGTGGTGTTGATCTTGTCGAAGCCTTGGGCAAGGGCCACGTGGGACACCATGCCTGGCAGCATGGCTGCCACTGCAGGCGCAACGCGTCGGATTGATGCGAGGGGTTTCATATCTTCTCCTTCGGTGGGACAACGAGAACGGGACGCGCGGCGGCGCCAGCGGCGGCCACGACTTTGCGCACGTAGCCGTGGTGGAAGCCAGTGGCGAAGTTGCCGCTGTAGTAGCAGGACAGCGCCTTGCGCAGCGCCGTCTGGTCAACCGGCGCGGTCAAGACGGGTGTGCGTGCGCGGTCGAAGCACTCGCCCAGCACGGCCTGCAAGGCCGACAGGTTGGCGCAAGGCTCGAAGGCCGATTCCAGCGTCAGCCCCAGGCGCGCAAAGTTGCTGACGTTGATCTGCCCCAGGCCGACGCTCAAATTCCAGCCGGCGGCTTGCAGGGCGCGGGCTGTGGCCAGCGCTTCCGTGCGCTGGCGAGGCTGGCGCACCAACGAACCGCCGACGACACCAATTGCCCAGGGGTTGAAACCACTCTCGACGCTGACCAGTGCGCGCACCGTGCTGGCATGCACCTGCGGTGCACAGGCCAGCACAAGCGTCAGGAAGACGGACGCATCCATGGCGCCGATACCTCAAGAGCCCGACTCGATCGGCGGCGCCGGCGGCGGCAAAGCGCCGACCCAGGCGGCGTAGTCGTCGTCGAAGCGCGTGTCCCAGGTACCGAACTGCGCTTTCGCGGCCGGGCTGAATTCAGTCACCGTGTCGCCAGCCATCGTCCACCACGTGCGGGCGAATGGCACGCCGCGAACCGCGACCGACACGGCGCCGTTGTAGTCGCACGAGTAGATCGGCCCGCTCTCTCCCTCGAATGATCGGGTGTACTGCGGCGGGCAAAACGCGGGTGCACTGGCCCACGCGTGGCTGGCTGAGTTGCCGCCGCCAGCCATGGCGCAGGTGGGGAACGGCCTTCCGCGCGCCAGGTCGCGCAGCACCGCCTTGATTGGCGGTACGCACTGAGGGATGGCGCGCCAGCTTGGCGCGGCGAAGCACAGCAGAACCAGGCATCCGTCTACAGCATGCGCCGGAGACGACACGAGCGATCCCAACAAGGCGATGGACGTTGCGAGAAAGGCCGCTGGCGCGACGCGGGGGGTGCGCTTGGCATTGCCGGCGGCCGGGCCTACAGTAGCCATTCGATGTGTCACGGCGGGCTCCAGGTTGGTCCTTTGCCCTTCCATCGCTCTTGTTATGCGAAGGATTGGCGTCCGACTAATCTAGGCCCGAGATCCCTTGGCCTGGGCGATGAATTCGACCCATATTTCAGCTTCAGGAGGAACCCATGGACGTCCCGAGCGCTTCTGCCGAGACCGCTTGTGCCATCGTCCATCCTCATCAACTGGAAGTCCAAGAGTGGGATCGCTACGCCCTCATCATCGATGCCCGGTCGCCGCATGAGTACGCTGAAGACCATGTGCCAGGTGCCATCAACCTGCCGGTGGTGGATGACGACGAATACGCCCAGGTCGGCACCCTGCATCGGTCCGACAAACACGGCGCCTACCTCATCGGCGTGGAGTACTCGCTGCTGAACATCGCGAAGCAGATCAAGCCGCTGATCTCAAATTACAGCCCTTGGGACCGGTTCCTGGTGTATTGCTTCCGCGGCGGAAAGCGCAGCCGGCTGTGGGCCGACAACTTGCGAACGATCGGCTTTGAGGTTGATGTGATCGCCGGGGGATGGAAGAACTACCGGCGATGGGTTCGCGCTGGTCTGGAAAGGCTGCCGGGGCTCTTGACCTACCGGGTACTGGTCGGGCCCACCGGCTGTGGAAAGACCCGGCTCCTGCACGCGCTGGCAGGTCTCGGCGAGCAGGTGCTGGACCTTGAGGGGCTGGCCAAGCATCGGGGGTCACTCATCGGCGCTGTTCCTGGCGTTGCGCAGCCGTCGCAGAAGTGTTTTGACACGGACCTTCTTGACGCCATGCGCCGCTTCGACCTGCGCAGGCCTGTGTGGGTCGAAGGCGAAAGCAAGCGCATCGGGGCTGTTCAACTTCCCGATGCCTTGTTCGACGCCATGCACCAGTCGGCAACCGTGGGCATCGCGGCACCCATGGGTGAGCGCGTTGCCCTGTGGCGCGAGGACTATCCGGA
>JBBAPL010000142.1:0-13958 GCA_040400895.1 Aquabacterium sp. | reverse complement strand
GTAGCCGCCGGTGTCGCGCTGCACGCCCTTGGGCTTGCCGGTGGTGCCGCTGGTGTACAGGGTGTAGCTGGGCTCGCTGGATTCCAGCCAGACACAGGGCACCTGGGCGTCGATGTGCTTGGCGCGCAGCGCGGCGTAGTCGGCATCCCGACCCGCCACGCGGGTGAACGGCGCCAGGCCGCGGTCGACCATCAGCACCGCCTTGGGCTTGTGCCGCGCCAGGGTGATGGCCTCGTCGAGCAGCGGCTTGTAGGGCACCACCTTGCCGCCGCGGCTGCCGGCGTCGCTGCTGACGATGACCGTGGGCTCGGCGTCGTCGATGCGGGTGGCCAGGCTGTGGCTGGCAAAGCCGCCGAACACCACCGAATGGATGGCGCCGATGCGGGTGCAGGCCAGCATGGTGAAGCCGGCTTCGGCCGTCATCGGCATGTAGACCAGCACCCGGTCGCCCCGCGTCACGCCCAGTTCCAGCAGGATGGCAGCCATGCGCTGCACTTCGTCGCGCAACTGGGCGAAGCTGTAGACAATTTCCTGGTCGACCTCGGTCGATGCCCAAATCAGCGCCGGCGCGTCGGGCCGTTGCGCGGCATGGCGGTCCACCGCGTTGTGGCACAGGTTGGTGCGGCCGCCGGCAAACCACTTGGCGAACGGCGGGCGGCTGTAGTCGCACACCTCGGTGAACGGCGTCTCCCAGTCGATCAGTGCGGCCTGGTCGCGCCAGAAGCCGTCACGGTCGTCGATCGAGCGGCGGTGGAATTCAGGGTAGCTGGCCATGGGTTGTCTCCTGCTGTCGGTGCGGTCCGGTCTGGCGGCCGGGTTGGAGGCAGATTGCAAGGCTTGGCACTGACGACACACTGACTGGTGCGTCGCCGCCGCTGCCCCAAAAACCGGGTGGTATCCTCTGTGGTGATGCCGACGGTCTGCCCCATTCCCGCCCGCTTGCGCGCCATTCTGGCCGCTGCCGGCTTGGCCATGGTCAGCCATCTGGCGCAGGCAGCGCCGGATGGCACCGCCGCTGCCCCGGCAGCACCTGCAGCGCAGGCGCTGGCCGACCCGATCATGAACCTGCTGGGCGAGCGCGGCCTGCTGCGCCCCCTGGGGTCGGCCGCCATGGTTGAGACCATGCGCAACTCGGTGCGCGACACCGCGTCCGACCTGGTCATGACGGCCATGAACTTCCTCGGCGTACCGTACCGCTTGGGCGGCAACAGCGAGCAGTCGGGCTTTGACTGCAGCGGCTTCACCCGCCACATCTTCGAGAACAGCATCGGCCTGGTGTTGCCGCGCCGCGCCGACGAGCAAGCCACCACGGCGGGCCTGTTGAACATCCACCGCGCTGAACTGAAGCCGGGCGACCTGGTGTTCTTCAACACCATGCGCCGCACGTTCTCGCATGTGGGCATCTACGTCGGGGACGACAAGTTCATCCACTCGCCCCGCGCCGGTGGTGCGGTGCGCATCGAGGACATGAGCGATTCCTATTGGGCGCGCCGCTTCACCGGCGCCCGCCGCGCCGACCTGAGCGTGGCCACCCAGCCGCTGCCCACCACCCGCTGATTCCGCGGGCCGGGACTGCAGCCCCGGGCACGCAGGGCCGTTCGCGGCACTGCACAATCCAGCTCCATGGGCGAAACCGTCATTCCGCTGGCCGACCTGCGCTATGCCGCACCGGTGCCGGCCATCCCCGCACACGCCATTCCCGCCACCGGCCTGCTGGCCGATGCGCTGGGCCGGCCGCTGCGCGACCTGCGCATCTCGGTCACCGACCGCTGCAACTTCCGCTGCAGCTACTGCATGCCCAAGGAGATCTTCGACCGGGACTATGTGTTCCTGCCGCAGACCAGCCTGCTGAGCTTCGAGGAGATCACCCGCCTGGCGCGCATCTTCGTGGCGCACGGTGTGCAGAAGATCCGGCTGACCGGCGGCGAGCCGCTGCTGCGCAAAGGGCTGGACGCCTTGATCGGCATGCTGGCCGACCTGCGCACACCCGACGGCGACCGGCTGGACATCACGCTGACCACCAACGGGTCGGTGCTGGCGCGCAAGGCCACCGCCCTGCAGGCGGCCGGCCTGCAGCGCATCACCGTCAGCTTAGACGGGCTGGACGACGCCACCTTCCGCCGCATGAACGACGTCGACTTCCCGGTGGCCGATGTGCTGGCCGGCATCGACGCCGCACATGCCGCCGGCCTGGGGCCGATCAAGGTCAACATGGTGGTCAAGCGCGGCACCAATGACCAGGAGATCGTGCCGATGGCGCGCCACTTCCGCCAGCACTTCGGCGGCCGCGTGGTGCTGCGCTTCATCGAGTACATGGACGTGGGCGCCAGCAACGGCTGGCGCATGGACGAGGTGTTGCCGTCGGCCCAGGTGCTGCAGCGGCTGCAGGAGGCCTTCCCTGACTCTCCGCTGCGCCCGCTCGACCCCAGCGTGGCCGGCGAGACCGCCGAGCGCTGGGCCTATGCCGACGGCATGGGAGAGATCGGCCTGATCAGCAGCGTCACCCAGGCCTTCTGCCACGACTGCAACCGCGCCCGCCTGTCCACCGAGGGCAAGCTCTTCCTGTGCCTCTTCGCCACCCGCGGCCACGACCTGCGCAGCCTGCTGCGCAGCGGTGCCAGTGATGCCGACATCACCAGCGCGCTGGCGGGCGTGTGGGCGGGGCGAGACGACCGCTATTCCGAACTGCGCGCCGCCCAGCCCGCCGGGCAGCCGGGTGGTGAGCGCCGGGTCGAGATGCACTACATCGGCGGTTGACCCCCATGCAATCCCTCGACGACATTGCCGCCTGCGTGGCCGGCTACGACCCCAACGCCCTGCCGGTGGCCCAGGCGCAGGAGTTCATCGCCCGGCTGGTGCCGCGGGTGCAGGCAGTGGAAAGTCTGGCCTTGCGCAGCGCGCTGGGCCGGGTGCTGGCGCGCGACATCGTCTCGCCCATCCACGTGCCGTCGCATGACAACTCGGCGATGGACGGCTACGCGCTGCGCGCCGCCGACCTGGCGGCCGATGGCGACACGCTGATCGGCGTGGCCGGCACCGCCTTTGCCGGCGAACAGTTCCGCGGCGCCGTGGGCCCGGGCCAAGGCGTGCGCATCATGACCGGCGCCGTGATGCCTGACGGGTTGGACACGGTGGTACCGCAGGAATTCACGCGCGCCGCGCCCGACGGCCGCGTCTGCGTCCCGGCCGGCACGGTGTCGGCCGGCGACAACCGGCGCCTGGCCGGCGAAGACCTGGCCCGCGGCGAGGTGGCGCTGGCCGCCGGCCGCACCATCACGCCGGCCGACCTGGGGCTGCTGGCCTCGCTGGGCCAGGCCGAGGTGCCGGTGTTCCGACGGCTGCGGGTGGCCTTCTTTTCCACCGGCGATGAACTGCGCTCGATCGGCGAACCGCTCGATGCTGGCTGCGTCTACGACAGCAACCGCTACACCCTGTGGGGCATGCTGCAGCGCCTGGGCGTCGACCTGGTCGACATGGGCGTGGTGCGCGACGACCCCGCCGCACTGCGCGAGGCCTTCACCCAGGCGGCAGCGTGCGCCGATGCGGTCATCACCTCGGGCGGTGTCAGCGTCGGCGAGGCCGACCACACCAAGCAGGTGATGCGGGAACTGGGCGAGGTGCTGTTCTGGAAGATCGCGATGCGGCCCGGCCGGCCGATGGCGATTGGCCGCATCGGCGTGCGGCCGGACACCGATGGCCGCCTGCATCCGGTCGGCCAGGTGCGGCCGGCCATGCTGTTCGGGCTGCCCGGCAACCCGGTGGCGGTGATGGTGACGTTCTATGCCTTCGTGCGCGATGCGTTGCTGGCCATGGGCGGCGCCACGGTGCAGCCGCTGCCGCTGCTGCGTGCGGTCAGCACCGAGGCGCTGCGCAAGAAGCCGGGCCGCACCGAATATCAGCGCGGCATCGTCAGCCAGGGCGACGATGGCCGCTGGCAGGTGCAGATCACCGGCGCGCAGGGCTCGGGCATCCTGCGCAGCATGAGCCAGGCCAACGGCATGGTGGTGCTGCACCACGGCCAGGGCAACGTGGCCGCCGGCGACCTGGTCGACGTGATCCCGTTCCAGGGCCTGGTGTAGGCCCAGGTGGTCAGTCGGCGCCGCTCTGCGCCGGGCGGGCCGGCAGGTCATGCGGAACCGGCGACACGTCGCCCGACTCCTCGGTGGTGATCTCGCCCGGCACGCGGCGGCGGGCGAACAGCGTGTAGACCGTGGGCACCACGAAGATGGTGAGCAACGTGCCGACCGACATGCCGCCCACGATCACCCAGCCGATCTGCTGGCGGCTCTCGGCGCCGGCACCGGTGGCCAGCGCCAGCGGCAGCGCGCCCAGCACCATGGCGCCGGTGGTCATCAGGATCGGGCGCAGCCGCAGGCTGGCGCCCTCGACCACTGCTTCCAGCGTGCTGCGGCCCTGCTGCCGCAACTGGTTGGCGAACTCCACGATCAGGATGCCGTGCTTGGTGATCAAGCCCACCAGGGTGATCAACCCGATCTGGCTGTAGACATTGAGCGTGCCGCCCGTGAGGTGCATGGCGCCCAGCGCACCGACGATCGACAGGGGCACCGACAGCAGGATCACGAACGGGTCGACGAAGCTCTCGAACTGCGCCGCCAACACCAGGAAGATGAACAGCAGCGCCAGCACGAACACCAGACCCAGCGCGCCGCTGGAAGCGCGGAACTCCCGCGAGACGCCGTTGAGCTCGGTGGCATAGCCGGACTTGAGCACCTTGGCAGCGGTGGTGTCCATGAACTTCAGCGCGTCGCCCAGCGCGTAGCCCGGCGCCAGGTTGGCGGTGATCGACACCGAACGCCGCTGGTTGAAGTGGTTCAGCTCGCGCGGGCTGACCGATTCGCGCACCTTCACCAGGGCGGACAGCGGCACCATCGCCCCATTGCCATCCTTGTCCGCACGGCCGCGCACGAACATCTTCTCGATGTCCTCGGGCCGGGTGCGGCCAGCATTCTCGGTCTGCACGATCACGTCGTACTGCTCGGCGTCGCGCTTGTAGCGGGTGACGGCACGCCCGCCCAGCATGGTCTCCACCGTGCGGGCGACCTGGTCCACGGCCACACCGGCATCGGCGGCGCGGTCGCGGTCGACCTCCATGAAGATCTCGGGCTTGTTCAGCCGCAGGTCGGTGTCGGGCTGCACGAAGCCGGGGTTCTTGCCCATCTCCGCGAGGAACTGCTGCGCCATGCGCGACAGGTTCTCGTAGCTGTCGCTGGTGACGATCACGTAATTGATCGGCCGCTCGCGGAAGCCCTGCCCCAGGCTGGGCGGTGTGACCGGGAAGGCGGTGACGCCGGGCAGCCCGGCCAGCTTGGGCTGCATCTCGCGGGCGATCTGCTGCGTGGTCTTGCTGCGCTGCGCCCAGTCCACCGCCCGCAGCACCACCGTGCCCTGTGCCACCGACGGATTGCCGGCAAACATGAAGATGCGGTCGAGTTCCGGCGTGTCCATGCCGACCTTCTCGATGACGCGCAAATAGCGGTTGGTGTAGTCCAGCGTGGACCCGTCGGGAGCGCTGATGCTGGTGAGGATGACGCCGCGGTCCTCAATCGGCGCCAGCTCGCTCTTGGCCGTGCTGAACAGCCACCAGCTACCGCCGGCCGCGGCGGCCATCACCAGCAGCACGATCCAGCGCTGGCCCAGCACCCAGCGCAGCGCCACGGCATAGCCGCTGCTCAGGCCGACCAGGGCCCGCTCCATGCCGCGGTCGAACCGGTTGGGCGTGGGGTTGTGGCGCAGCAGCTTGCTGCACATCATCGGCGTCAGTGTCAGCGCGACGAAACCCGACACCAGCACAGCGCCAGCCAGCGCCAGCGCGAACTCGACGAACAGCCGCCCGGTGCGCCCCGGCGTGAACGCCAGCGGCGCGAACACCGCGGCCAGCGTCAGCGTCATCGCCACCACGGCGAAGCCGATCTCGCGCGCGCCCTTCAGCGCGGCCTGGAAGGGCTCCAGCCCTTCCTCGATGTGGCGGTAGATGTTCTCCAGCACCACGATGGCGTCGTCGACCACCAGGCCGATGGCCAGCACCAGCGACAGCAGCGTGAGCGTGTTGATGCTGAAGCCGGCCAGCGCCATCAGCGAGAAGGTGCCGATCAGGCTGACCGGGATGGTGACGAGCGGGATGATCGACGCGCGCAGCGTGCGCAGGAAGACGAACACCACCAGCGCCACCAGCACCACCGACTCAGCCACCGTGCGGTAGACCGATTGGACCGAACGGGCGATGAACACCGAGTTGTCGTTGGCCACGTCGATGCGCAGGCCGGGCGGCAGGTCCTGCTGGATGCGCGGCATGACCTCGCGCACGCCGGCCGAGATGTCCAGCGGGTTGGCGGTGGCGTTGCGGATCACGCCGACGCTGACGGCCGGCTTGCCGTTGTAGCGCACGATGCTGCGCTCGCTGGCGGCGGCCTGTTCAATGCGGGCCACGTCCTTGAGCCGCACGGTGAACCCGTTCACCGCCTTCAGCGCCACGTCGCCGAACTGGCGCTCGGTGTTCAGGTCGGTGCGGGCGGTGACGTTGAACTCGCGCGAGGTGCTCTCGATGCGGCCTGCCGGCACCTCCAGGTTCTGCCGGCGCAGCGCGTCTTCGACATCCTGCACGGTCAGCCGGTAGGCCCCGAGCTTGTCGGGGTCGAGCCAGATGCGCATGGCGTACTTGCGGTCGCCGTTGAGTTGCACGTCGGCCACGCCCGGCACCGTCTGCAGCCGCGGCTTGACGATGCGGCTGATCAGGTCGGTCACCTGCAGCGGCGTCATGGTCTCGGTGGAGAAGGCCAGCCACAGCACCGGCGTGGCGTCCGCCTCCACCTTGGCGATGACCGGCTCGTCGATCGCCTCGGGCAGGCGGGCCCGCACCCGCGAGACACGGTCGCGCACGTCGGCGGCGGCCGAATCCGGGTCCTTGCTGAGCTTGAAGCGGGCGGTGATCTGGCTTTGCTCGGCGCGCGAGATCGAGGTCAGGATCTCCACGCCGTCGATGCCGGCGATGGAGTCTTCCAGCGCCTTGGTCACCTGCGACTCGATCACCTCGGACGACGCGCCGATCAGCCGGGTGGTGACGTTGACCACCGGCTCGTCGATGCGCGGGTACTCGCGGGTGGGCAGCTTGGTGAACGACACCGCGCCCAGCAGCACCAGCATCAGCGACAGCACGGTGGCGAACACCGGCCGCCGGATCGAGACTTCGGACAGCTTCATGGTCGACTCTCGCTGGATGGGTTGGCGCAGCCGTCAGGCTGCCGATGCAGCGCGCGCCGCACCTGGCGCCACGCCGGCACCCGGTGCCGACGCGCCGCCGCCAGGTCGCCCGCCTGCCCGGCCGCCGGGACGGTTCAACTCGACCACGCGCACCGGCGTGCCGTCGGCCCGCATCAGCCGCGCCTGACCGGCCAGCACCACCGTGTCGCCTTCTGCCAGACCAGACAGCACTTCCACCTTGCCGTTGGCGCGCTGGCCAAGGCGGGCCTCCAGCCGCTTCGACACCAGCCCCTTGTCGCCCGGCACCAGCTGGATCAGGAACTGCTTCTCGCCCTGCGGCACCAGGGCCTCCTCGGGCACCACCAGGGCGGCCTCGCGCACCGAGAACACCACCCTGGTGCGGGCGAACATGCCGCTGCGCAGCACGCCGTCGCTGTTGGCCATGCGCGCACGCACCAGCACCGACCGGCCGTTGGCGTCGAGCTGCGAATCCAGTGCGCCCACCACCGCCTTCAACTTGCGCCCGGGCAGCGCGTCCAGCGTGACCTCGACCGCCTGGCCGGGCCGGATGCGGCTGAGAAACCGCTCGGGCAACCGGAAGTCCACCCACACTGACGACACGTCGTCCAGATTGACGATGTCGGCGCCGTCCTTCAGGTAGTCGCCCAGGTTCACCTGCCGGATGCCCGCCACGCCGTCGAACGGGGCGAAGATCTTCATGCGCGCCGCCTGCGCCTGCGCCAGGGCCACCTGGGCCATGGCCACTTCCATCGCCGCGGCGTTCTGGTCCACCGCGCTCTGGCTGACGAAGTTCTGCGCCACCAATTCGCGGCTGCGCTGCAGGTTGGTGCGGGCGATGCTGGCCTGGGCCTCGGACTGCTTCAACTGAGCCTGCTGCAGGGTGTCGTCCAGCTGCACCAGCAACTGGCCACGCTGGATGCGCTGGCCATCGGCAAAGCCGAGCTTGACGACCCGGCCGCTGACCTCAGGGCGCACGACCACGCTCTGGTTCGACCGCACCGTGCCCACGGCTTGGGCGTCGTCTTCCAGCCGTGCCACCGTGACCTTGCCCGCCTCCACGGCCACCGGGCCGCCACCCTGGCCGCCAGGCCCGCCACCCGCACCCGGACCGCCTGCGGCGCCTGACCCGCCGGCCGCCGCCGGCCCAGACGCCGCCGGTGCTCCCACCATCGCGCCCAGCCCCGCCAGGCCGCCAGGCCGGTTCTGCAGCCACCAGGCTGCAGCCACGGCGCCCGCCAGGGCCACGACGACGAGAGTGGTGTGTATTTTTTTCATCTGGCCATGCGTCAGGTCAATCCGTGAATGTAACGGTGTGGTTCCGTTCCTGCTGTCACCCCAGGCTCCTCGGCCGCGGGGTGGCACAGTGCGACGCCGTCAGCCGCTGTCAGCGGGCGCGCACCGCGTCGACGCCGCGGTTGGCCAGGGCGTCAGCCCGCTCATTGCCGGGGTCGCCAGAATGGCCCTTGACCCAGTGCCACTGCACGTCATGGCTGGACACCAGCGCATCCAGGCGCTGCCACAGCTCGATGTTCTTCACCGGCTTGTTGTCGGCGGTGCGCCAGCCGCGCTTCTTCCAGCCATGGATCCAGCTGGTGATGCCGTCCTTCACATAGCTGCTGTCGGTGTAGATGGCCACCGGCGTGCGGCGCTTGAGCAGGGCCAGCGACTCGATCACCGCCGTCAGCTCCATGCGGTTGTTGGTGGTCGACAGGTCGCCGCCGAACAGCTCCTTCTCGTGCGCGCCCCAGCGCAGCCAGGCGCCCCAGCCACCCGGGCCGGGGTTGCCCTTGCAGGCGCCGTCGGTGTAGATCACCACCTGCTGGGGTGCGTCATCGCTCATGGAAGTCCTGCTCCTCGGGTTGTGCAACGGGTATCTGGGGTGTCAGCGCCTGGCGCCAGGCGGGTGGTCCGCCCCGGTTGGCCACCACGGCGGTCGCAGCCCGCTTGGCCACCGTCTGACGGCGTGCCAGGCCCACCAGGCGCATGCCACGCACGCGCTTGACAGCCTCGACCATGTAGACCGCGCCCAGCACCGGCCAGCCACGTGCGCCGGCGGCCTCCATCCATCCAAAGCGCGCCAGGCCGGCGTCCGACCGCAGCGGCGGCCGCCAACAGCCGAATCGCCCGCGCTCGACCTCGAAGCCCAGCAGGCGCAGCCAGTCACGCACCCGGCGGTAGGCGATGAACTCGCCCGCGCTCGGCAGGTACAGAGGGCTCTCGCCGCCCAGCCGCTGGCGCCAGTGGCCGGCCTGCTGGCGCAGGCCCCAGAGGCTGGCCGGGTTGAAGCCGACGATCACCACCCGGCCCTCGGGCACCAGCACACGCTCCACCTCCCGCAGGGTGTCGTGCGGGTCGCGTGCCAGCTCCAGGGTGTGGGGCAGCAGCACCAGGTCGAGGCTCTGGTTGGGGAACGGGAGCGCGTCGAAGTCGCAGTGCAGCGCATTGCCGGCATCCATCGGCATCAGCGTGGACAGGGCATCATCGGCCATTGGCAATGGCAGGGATTCGGGCTCGCGCAGGGTGTCGCTGGCCACCCAGCGGTGGGGCATGCGGTTGGCCCGCAGCCCGGCCAGATCAGGCAGGCCCAACTGCAGCGCGTGGAAGCCGAACAGGTCGGTGACGGTGCGGTCGAGCTGGGCCTGTTCCCAGTCAAGCAGGTAGCGCCCGGGCGGGCTCTGCAGCCACTGGGGCAACTCTATAATCGATGGATTCCGCGTCATGAAACTGATCGCCCTGCCCGCTTTTACCGACAACTACATCTGGATGCTGCACGATGACCGCCAGGCCATCGTGGTCGATCCGGGTGACGCGGCGCCCGTGGCAGCTGCGCTCGATGCCCAGGGCCTGGCGCTGGCAGCCATTCTAGTGACGCACCACCATCCCGATCATGTCGGCGGCGTGGCAGCCCTGCGGCCCCGCCTGCAGGGCGCGGCGGCGGCGGTCTATGGCCCGTCGCGTGAGGCCATCCCCCAGCCGTTCCAGCCACTGGCCGATGGGGACGTGGTCGACCTGCTGGGCCTGCGCTTCCAGGTGATCGACGTGCCAGGCCACACCGCCGGCCACATCGCCTACTACCTGCCGGCCACCCCTGCCGGTGCGGCACCGGTGCTGTTCTGTGGCGACACGCTGTTCTCCGGCGGCTGTGGCCGCCTGTTCGAGGGCACGCCGGCGCAGATGCACCAGTCGCTGGGCCGGCTGGCCGCGCTGCCGGGCGACACCCGGGTGTGCTGCGCTCACGAATACACCGAATCGAACCTGAAGTTCGCCCGTGCCGTCGAGCCGGCCAATGCCGCGCTGGCGCGCTACACGCTGGCCTGCCGCGCGCTGCGCGCCGACGGCCTGCCCACCCTGCCCTCCAGCATCGCGCAAGAGCGTGCGATCAACCCCTTCATGCGCTGCGATGCGCCCGACGTGATCACCGCCGCCCAAGTCCAGGGTGCGGCCGATGCCAGCGGGCCTGCCGTGCTGGGCGCCTTGCGCGAATGGAAGAACCGGTACCGATGACACCTCCTCATGCCGGCAACGGCCCGCGCAACCCTACCCTGCTGCGCCTGGCCACGCTGCTGTTGGCCACCCTGCTCGGTGCCTGTGCCACGGCCCCCGGCCCGCAGCCCGTGGACAGCGCGCCACCCGCAGCAGCCCCTGCAGTGAGCGCAGCGCCGGCCGTGCCAGCCACCCTGCCGGTGCCCGCAGTCATGCCCGTCGATGTGGCAGCGCAGCCGCAAGCCATGCTGCCGATTGCCATCGACCCGCTGCGCCCCACCGAACTGCTGGTCCTGGGTGCGCCCGGCGCCCAGACCGACCTGTGGGTCCGCGTGCGCCAGGGCACGGCCATCCCCGACCTGCAGAACGAGCGGGTCGACAAATGGCAGCAGTGGTACGCCAGCCGGCCCGACTACGTGCAGCGCATGACCGAGCGCGGTGGCCGCTACCTGTTCCACATCATCGAAGAGGTCAACCGGCGCGGCCTGCCGACCGAACTGGCCCTGCTGCCCTTCATCGAGAGCGCCTTCAACCCGCAGGCCATGAGCACTGCCAAGGCCTCGGGCATGTGGCAGTTCATCCCCGGCACCGGGCGTGATTTCTCGCTGCGCCAGAACGTCTTCCGCGATGACCGGCGCGACGTGCTGGCATCCACCCGCGCCGCGTTGGACTACCTGCAGATGCTGCACGGCATGTTCGGCGACTGGCAGCTGGCGCTGGCGGCCTACAACTGGGGCCAGGGCAGCGTGCAGCGCGCCATCGCACGCAACGAGAAAGCCGGCCTGCCCACGGATTACGACAGCCTGCGCATGCCCGATGAAACCCGCAACTACCTGCCCAAGCTGCAGGCGGTGGAAAACATCGTGGCCAACCCGCAGGCCTTCGGTCTGACCCTGCCGCCACTGCAAAACCACCCGTACTTCGTGTCGGTGGGGCTGGACCGCGACATCGACCTGGACGTGGCCGCCCGGCTGGCTGGCGTGCCGCTCGACGAGTTCAAGCAGCTGAACCCGCAGATGAACAAGCCGGTGATCCTGGCCGCCGGCACGCCCCAGGTGCTGTTGCCCTACGATGCCGCCAACCGTTTCGTGCGCGCCGTGGGCCAGCACCGCGGCAATCTGGCCAGCTGGACCGCCTGGGTCGCCCCCAGGACCATCAAGCCGGCCGAGGCCGCGCGCCTGGTGGGCATGGATGAACCGGACCTGCGTGCCGTCAACAACATCCCCAAGGGCATGCTGGTGAAGGCAGGCTCCACCCTGCTGGTGCCGCGCGGCGCGCACCGCACCGAAGACGTGGCCGAGCACATCGCCGACAACGCCACCCTGGCGCTGGCGCCCGATGCGCCGCCGTTGCGCAAGATCAGCTTCAAGGCCGGCAAGAAGGGTGACAGCGTGGCCGCCGTGGCCCAGCGCTACAAGCTGCGACCGGAGCAGGTGGCGCAGTGGAATGGCACCACGGTGGGCGGCCACTTCAAGCCCGGACAGAGCGTGTCGGTGATGGTGGGCAACAAGCCCACCCGGGTGGCAGCGGATCGCACACCGGCCAAGCGCCTGGCCAAGCCAGCCGCCATCGCACGCAGCCGCGCGCCAGCCAACTGAGCCTGGTGCCCTGCGGGCCGGCCTGTCAGCGCCGGTCGCTCAGGGCATGGGCCAGGGTGGACAGGTCGACGTACTCCAGTTCGCTGCCGACCGGCACACCACGCGCCAGGCGGGTGACAACCAGCGGCGCGCCCTCTGCGCCCGGCAAGCTGCGCAGGGCCTGGGCCAGCACATGGGCGGTGGCCTCTCCCTCGGCCGAGAAACCGGTGGCCAGGATCACCTCCTGCACCACGCCGTCGGCGGCCCGCTCCAGCAGCGGGTGCACGCCGATGTCGGCCAGGCCGATGCCGTCGAGCGGGCTGAGCCGGCCCATCAGCACGAAATAGAGCCCACGGTAGCTGCCGCTGCGCTCCATCGCCGCCTGGTCGGCGGGGCTTTCCACCACCAGCAGCTGGCGCGCATTGCGCTGCGGGTCGCTGCAGGTGGCACACAGCGTCTCTTCGGTGAAGGTGTGGCAGCGCGCGCAATGCTGCACCGCCACGGTCGCCGACTGCAGCGCCTGCGCCAGGCGCTGGGCGCCGTCGCGGTCATGCTGCAGCAGGTGGTAGGCCATGCGCTGGGCCGACTTCTGGCCCACGCCGGGCAGGCGGCGCAGCGCGTCGATCAGGCCTTCGAGGCTGCGCTCGGCCACCGGGGAATCAGAAGGGGAACTTCATGCCCGGGATGTTGGGCATGCCGGCGGTGAGCTTGCCCATCTTTTCCTGCGTGGTGGCCTCGACCCGGCGCACGGCGTCGTTGATGGCCGCGGCCACCAAGTCTTCCAGCATGTCCTTGTCGTCGGCCAGCAAGCTGGGGTCGATGGTGACGCGGCGCACGTCGTGCTTGCAGGTCATCTGCACCTTGACCAGGCCGGCGCCCGACTCACCCGTCACCTCCATGGTGGCGAGCTCGTCCTGCGCCTTCTTCAGGTTGTCCTGCATGGCCTGGGCCTGCTTCATCAGGCCGGCCAGTTGGTTCTTCATCATGGTGGGGATGCCTTTGGATGGCCGCCGTCGGCGGCGATGGGTTTGATCGAGCCCGGCACGATGCGGGCGGTACGGAACTGTGCCATCAGCGACCGCACCTCGGGGTCGGCGTGGATCAGCTGCTCGGCGGCCTGCTGGGCGGCCTCGCGGGCATGGTTGTCACGGCGGAAGATGGAATCCTGCGCCGCGCCGGCCACCACATCCACCTGGGCGGGCTTGCCCAGCGCGTCGGTCAGCGCAGCCGCCAGCTTGACGGCCAATCCAGGGTTGCGCAGGCTTTCGCGCTCGGCGCGCAGCTGCCAGCGCTGGCCGCCACCGTCGGTGGGGGTGACGGCCAGCAACTCGGCCTGCCAGGCCAGCTCACGCACCATCGCCACCAGGCTGCCGGCGGCGGCCAGCGGCCGCACCATCGCGGCCCAGCGGTCACCGAGGGCCGTGGTGTGCAAGGGCGCGACGGGTGCGGCCACCGAAGGGGCGGCCGATGCGCGCAGGCTGGCCGGTGCGTCAGGCACCGGGTCTGCATCGGCCAAGGGCTGCGGGTCGCCGTCCAGCGCGCTGAAATCGTCGGGCACGGACTCCTCGGCCCAGGGCGGCGGCTCTTCGGCGGTGAGGCGATGCGGCGCCACCAGTGCGGCAGCCAGCCGCGGTGTCGGGGTGCGATCGACCACCGATG
>JBBAPL010000141.1:0-13984 GCA_040400895.1 Aquabacterium sp. | reverse complement strand
TGCGTGGCCTGGGGCAGGCCGAGATGGACAGCCTGATCGCCGAACGTGGCGAGGCCGAGGTCGGGTGTGATTTCTGCGGTGCGATGTACCGCTTCGACCCGGTGGATGTGGGTGGCTTGTTCGCCCCGGTGCGCCAGGCACCGCCGGCATCCGACCACCTGCACTAGCCCGGTCGGGCCTGGCGGCGGCCAGGGGCTCAGGCGTTGAGGTTGGTGCTGCTGCGCATCGGTGTGCGCATGCCGCTGGCGTCGTAGACGCGGCTCGCCGGCGTGGCGACGCCGGGCATCAGCACATCGATGGCGCGGTCCAGCGCGGCGGTGGCGCGTGACAGCGCCTCGCGCTGGCGTGCCAGCTGCGCACTGGCACGCGCCAGGCGCAGGCGCATGGCCTCGGGCACGCCGCCATGGCGCGCCGCATGCATGAACGACTGCACCGCCACGGCCAGCGCGCGGTGCAGCTCCTGGGCTTGCAGTTCGATGGCCTGCACATCGCGCTCGCGCAGCGAATCGGCCAGCGCACCCAGGCGTTGTTCGACATGGGCCACCAGGGGCTCCAGCGTTTGCGTCAGGCCGTCGGGCACAGCCGCCGGCTCCAGGCGCACGTCGACATCCATGGGCTGCTGCTGCGCCATGGCAGGGCAGCAGTCAGCGCTTGCCCACCGCGCCCAGCAACTCCTGGGCGTTGGCGATGAGCTTGTCGGCAATGGCGTCGGCGTTGACGGTGAACTTGCCGTCGCGGATGGCCTCGGAAATCCGCTGCACCTTCTCAGTGTCGAACACGCCTTCCTGGCTGACGGCGGCAAGCTGCGACACCGTGGGAGACAGCGCCACTTTGGCGCTGGCCTCCACAGTGGCGCTTGCAGCCGCGGGTGGCGTTGCCGCCGCACCGGGTTTGCGTTCGTTGGCAGCCGGGGTGGCCGCAGAATTTTCGAGATGACCGATCTTCATGATGGACTCCAGCAGAGGGGGCCTGAGTACCCGACCCTGAGACATGTACGGTGTATCGGCGAAGCCTGAACGGACTTTAGGGCCTGAAGGCCGAATTTTCTCAAATCCCCTTGTTGGAGGGGTGAGCAACCGGTGCGGACGGCAGCGCTCACAGCGCCACCTCGACCCGCCGTTCGGCCGTGGCGGTGCCGGTGATGATGCGGCCGCTGTCGGTGCGCACCCGGGCGCTCTGGCCCTCCAGCCCCGGGCCCATCGCCTGGCCTTCGCTGCTGACCGCATAGCCCGGCCCGATGCCGACGATGCGCACTGTGTCACCGGTGCTGAACATCTGCCGCGTCTTCAGGTCAGCCAGCCGCAAGGCGTCGCCGGCGGACAGGCTGCGTTGCAGCGTTCGGCCGATGGCGCGGTCGGCACTGCCGATGGCGGCATCGGTGCGCTCTGCCAGGTCCACCTCGGCCGTGCCGAGGTGCCTGGCCTCCAGCACCGTGCCGTTGGGCAGCGCGGTGGCGGCCACCAGCGACGGCGCCCACAACCGCACCGTGACGGGCAGAGACACATTCCAGCGTGACGGGCCCTGCGCGCAGCGCAAGCCCAATCTGCTGCGGCCCAACGGGCGCACACCTGTCGGCAGATAAGGCACCACCTGGGCGCAGGGCGCCAGCTTCAGGTGCGGGGCCAATTGGCCCACCACCACCTCGATGCGTGGCGCCTGTCGCGCGCTGCCCCACAGCACCAGCGCTGCATCCTGCGCCATGCGTTGCACGTCCGATCGCACCGCCTCGGTCAACGGTGAGTCGCCTGGCTGCACGGGCGCGCCGGGCTGCGCGGTGGCCGCACCGGCGCCTGCCACGGCCAGGCAGGTGGCAGCGGCCAGCGCAGCGCGGCCGCGGTTGGTGGCACTTGGCAATGGGTAGACGGATGGGCACTTGATCACGCCGCGATGTTGCGTGCTGCCGGGCCGCCGCGTTGGCTGGAATTGCCCGGTGATGCACCTGCTGTTCCAGCACATGTCGGCCAGGTGGCTGCCGACAATCGGCTCGCATCGACACCCCTGGCCGATGCGCCAGCCTTCACAGGGAAACGCCACCCAGCCTGGCAAATCCTTGGCTCCCTCGGGAGCGGGCTGGCCACCGTGCGGCGGTGGGGATCTACAGAGAGGCCGTGCATGCAGAACCGATTGACCCAAGCACTCGACTTCCAGTCCCAGGCCCTGGTTCTGAGGGCCGAGCGCCAGCGGCTGATTGCCAGCAACATCGCCAACGCCGACACGCCGGGCTACCAGGCCCGCGAGATGGACTTTGCGAATGCGCTGCGCCAGGCAACCGGCACCACCGTGCCGGGCACGGCGCGGCTGGCGCTGGCCACCACCAGTCCCGGCCACGATGGGGCGACCCTCTCGCTGCGTGACAACCCAGGCCTGCAGTACGCCCGCCACAGCCAGGACGCCATCGACCGCAACACCGTCGACATGGACCGCGAGCGCGCCAGCTTCACCGACAACACGGTCAAGTTCGAGGCCACGCTGCGCTTCATCAACGGCAGCGTGCGCTCGATGCTCGATGCGATGCGAAGCCACAACCAGGGTTGATTGCCATGAGCATGTTCAAGATCTTCGACGTCTCGGGCAGCGCGGCCAGTGCGCAGACCCAGCGCCTGAACGTGGTGGCAAGCAACGTGGCCAATGCCGACACCGTGGCCGGGCCCGACGGGCAGGCCTACAAGGCGCGTCATGTGGTTTTCCAGTCGCTGCTGATGGGCGAGGCCACGTCCACCGGCGTGCAGGTCACCAGCGTGATCGAGAGCCAGAACCAGGGCCGGAAGGTGCACAGCCCCGAGCATCCCGCCGCCGACGCTCAGGGTTATGTCACCTACAGCAATGTCAACCCGATCGAGGAGATGGTGGACATGATCTCGGCGTCGCGCTCTTACCAGAACAACGTGGAGGTGATGAACACCGCCAAAGGCCTGCTGTTGAAGACCTTGCAGATGGGCCAGTCGTGATGCACTACCCCCACTCCAGGAGCCCTGTATGAGCACCGTCAGTTCCACCGGCAGCAATGCCTTCATCGACAGCCTGAGCGGCAGCAGCAATGCGGCCAAGGCGGTGACCGACGGCGCCACCACCGCCAAGGAGGCCAGCGAGCGATTCCTGAAGCTGCTGGTCACGCAGTTGCAGAACCAGGACCCGATGAATCCGGTGGACAACGCACAGATGACATCGCAGATGGCGCAGATCAGCACGGTCAGCGGCATCGAGAAGCTCAACACCACGGTCGAGAAGCTCAACGGCCAGTTCGTGCAGATGCAGGCCGTGCAGGGCGCCGGCCTGGTGGGCAAGGACGTGCTGATCCAGGGCGACCGGCTGTCGGTGGTCGGCGGCATGCCGCAGGCCACCTTCGAGATCGCCAGCCCCGCCAGCCGGGTGAAGGTGGAGGTGCTCAGCCCCGCCGGCCGCCTGGTCGACACCATCAACCTGGCCACCACCGCTGCCGGCCGCCACGATGTGCCCTGGGCCGCCGGCAAGGAACTGCCTGACGCGGCCAACTACCGCTTCCGCATCACCGCTGCCACTGGCTCCACGCTGATCGATGCCGTGTCGCTGACCCGCGACAAGGTCGATGCGGTGAACACCGGCGGCACCTCGTTGACGGTGGAACTGGAGCGCGGCGGCCGCGTTCCCTACAACCAGATCACGGCGTTGGACTGACCCCCGCGCCAGCCTTTTCCAACCCGGGCGGCTGCCACGGCCTGCCCGGCTCCGTTTCCCCAGGAGAGTTCTCATGAGTTTCCAGCAAGGTGTCTCGGGCCTCACCGCCTCTGCCCGCAATCTCGAGGTGATCGGCAACAACGTGGCCAATGCCAGCACCGTGGGCGCCAAGATGGCGCGGGCGGAGTTTGCCGACGTGTATGCACGTGCCGTCTCCGGTGGCGCGTCGGCCATCGGCCTGGGGGTCAGCCAGACGGCAGTGACGCAGCAGTTCTCGCAGGGCAGCTTCAAGTCGACCGACAGCCCGCTGGACATGGCCATCAACGGCGGCGGCTTCTTCCAGTTGAAGGACCTGAGCGGCAACAGCCAGTACACCCGCAACGGCCAGTTCAAGGTCGACCGCGACGGCTTCATCACCAACACCCAGGGTGCGCGTCTGCTGGGCTATCCGGCCAACGACCAGGGCGTGCTGGTGCCCGGCCAATCCCAGCCGTTGGTGCTGCCCACCGCCGGCATCAAGCCCAGTGTGACCAAGGCCGTCGCGCTGGAACTGAATCTGGATGCCCGCGCCACCGTCACCTTTGACGCCGCCGCGTCGCCGCTGATCGACTTCAACGACGCCAAGACCTACAACAACGCCACCTCGGTCAACGTCTACGACAGCAAGGGCCAGGAAGTGTCGTTGACGTACTACTTCCAGAAGTCGGCCGCCGACACCTGGCAGGTCTACGCCGCAGCCAACGGCGCCGTGGTCAACCCCGACGGCGGCGGGCTGCCCCAGCCCATCACCAACATCTCGTTTCCGCCCAATGGCACGGCGCCGATCAACCTCAGCGACGACACCCTGCCGCTGGAACTGATCCCGTTCGACGTGCCGGCCACCAGCAACTTCCAGGGCGCGGTGACCGAGCCCATCCCCGGGGTGGAGCTCGACCTGTCCACGCTGACGCAATACGGCGCCATCTTCGGCGTCACCAATGTCACGCAGGATGGCTTCCCGCCCGGGCAGTTGAACGCCATCAAGATCCAGCCCAACGGCATCGTGCTGGCCACCTACTCCAGCGGCCAGAGCACGCCGGTGGGCCAGGTGGAACTGTCCACCTTCCGCAATGTGCAGGGCCTGCAGCCGCTGGGTGGCAATGTGTGGGGCGCCACCTACGAGTCGGGTGATGCCGTGCCCGGCACGCCAGGCAGCGGCAACCTGGGCGTGCTGCAGGCGGGTGTGGTCGAAGAGAGCAACGTCGACCTGACGCAGGAACTGGTGGCCATGATGGTGGCCCAACGCATCTACCAGGCCAATGCGCAGACCATCAAGACGCAGGACTCGGTGCTGCAGACCCTGGTCAACCTGCGTTGATCGTGACAGGCTGAGCCACCATGGACCGCGTGATCTACCTGGCCATGGCGGGTGCCAAGGCCAACATGCTGCGCCAGGATGCGCTGGCGCACAACCTGGCCAATGCGTCGACCACCGGCTTTCGGGCCGAGCTCACCGCCTTCCGCGCCGTGCCGGTGCGGGGCGACGGCGCCAGCACCCGGGTGTACGCCATCGAGACCACGCCGGGCTACAACGCCGAGCCCGGCCCGGTGGCCGCCACCGGCCGCAATCTGGACGTGGCGATGAAGGGCAATGCCTGGCTGGCAGTGCAGGCGGCCGACGGCACCGAGGCCTACACCCGCGCCGGTGCGCTCGACGTCAACACCGAAGGCGTGCTGGTCACCCGCGCCGGCCTGCAAGTGGTGGGCGACGGTGGCCCGATCACCGTCCCGCCCAACGCCCAGGTGCTGGTCGGCGGCGACGGCACGGTGACGGCCACCGTGGGCAAGGGCGCGCCGCAGGGGGTGGGCCGCATCAAGCTGGTGACGCCCGAGGCGCCGCTGGTGCGCGGCACCGACGGACTGTTCCGCGCGGCCGAGGGTGACGACCTGCCGGCCGATGCCACCGCCGGCGTGCAGACCGAGGCGCTGGAAGGCAGCAACGTCAGCCCCGTCGAATCGATGGTGGCGATGATCTCGGCCGCCAGGCAGTTCGAGCAGCAGATGAAGATGCTGCAGAGCGCGCAGGAGCGCGAACAGTCCGCCACCCGGTTGCTGGGCACCAGCTGACCCCGCCCCACCCTCAGAGAAGCACCGCCTGCGCGGTGCTTTTTGCTTGTTGGGTGGGCTCAAGTTGCCGCGATCATCGATCACGAGACCAGGCAACCGAAGGCGCGACATGATCCGATCACTCTGGATATCGAAGACCGGGATGGAAGCCCAGCAGACGGCGCTGGATGCCATCTCCAACAACCTTGCCAACACCGCCACCACCGGCTACAAGCGCAGCCACGCGGTGTTCGAGGACCTGATGTACCAGAACCTGCGCCAGGTCGGCGCCAACAATGCCGAGCAGGCGCAGCTGCCCACCGGCCTGCAGCTCGGCCTGGGCGTCAAGCCTGTGGGCACGGCACGCAACTTCGCCCAGGGCAACCTGCAGCAGACCGGCGGGGCCTACGACATGGCGGTGCTGGGCCACGGCTTCTTCCAGGTGACGATGCCCGATGGCACCACCGGCTACACCCGCGACGGCAGCTTCAAGACCAATGCCCAGGGCCAGCTGGTGACCAACGGCGGCTACCTGCTGCAGCCGGGCATCACCATCCCGGTGAATGCGCTGTCGATCAATGTCACCAAGGACGGCATCGTCGAGGTGACCACCGCCGCCAACCAGACCGCGCCCACCCAGCTGGGGCAGATCCAGCTGGCCGGCTTCGTCAACCCGGGCGGGCTGGAGCCGCGTGGCGAGAACCTGTATGCCGAGAGTGCTGCGTCCGGCGCCCCGCAGGCCGGCGCACCCGACGCCGGCGGGCTGGGCGCGCTGTCGTACGGCAGCCTGGAGACCAGCAACGTCAACGTGGTCGAGGAACTGGTCAGCATGATCCAGACCCAGCGCGCGTACGAGATGAATTCCAAGGCCGTGCAGACATCCGACCAGATGCTGCAGAAGCTGGCGCAGTTATGACCCCCCCCGTTGCGACTTCGTCGGCCTTGCAGGCCGCGCTGGGCCGGTGGCCCAGCTCCTCGGCAGGCACAAACGGCACGCCGTTTGTGTCCGGCCTCGGCCCCCCCAGGGGGGCGCCGCCAGCGGCCCGGCCAAGCCGGTTCCGCGGCGTCTGCTTGGCTGGCCTTGCCTTGCCCTGTTTGGTGCTGTCATTCACCGGCTGCGCCAGCCTGGGTGAGCGACTGCAGCAGGTGCCGGTGGTCGACCTGGTGCAGCCCAGCGCGGCCATGCCGGTGGGCGACATGGCGCCACCGGCCAGCAGCGAGCCGCCGGTGCTCACCGGGGCCATCTTCCAGGCCGACCGTTACCGGCCGCTGTTCGAGAACCACCGCGCCCGCATGGTGGGCGACACGCTGAACATCACCATCACCGAAAAGGTCAGCGCGGTGCAGAAGAGCACCAGCAGCGTCAACCGCAAGAGCTCGGTTGATGCCGGGGTGACGGCGCTGCCGTTCCTCAAGAGCAGTGCGCTCACCCGTGCCAGTGCCACCGGCAACGGCAACAGCGAGTTCTCCGGCAACGGCACCACCGAGAACAGCAATGACTTCTCCGGCGTGATCACCGCTACCGTGGTGCAGGTGCTGCCCAACGGCCACCTGATCGTGTCGGCCGAGAAGCAGATCGGCGTCAACGCCAATGTCGACGTGCTGCGCTTTTCTGGCCAGGTCGACCCGCGCGCCATCGCGCCCGGCAACACCGTCTCCAGCACCATGGTCGCCAACGTGCGGGTGATGCAGCGCGGCCGCGGCCAGGCCGCCGAGGCGCAGTCGATTGGCTGGCTGGGCCGCTTCTTCCTCAACGTGCTGCCGATATGACCGACCCCCGAACCACCTCCCAGTGGCGCGGCGGCCCCGGTGCGGCGGCCGCCTGGCTCGGCCGTGCCTGGTCGCGACAGATGCACGCCGACCGCCTGCTGCGCCTGGTGGTGCTGCTCAGCCTGTTCGCCGCCAGCGCGGCGGTGTGGTGGCCAGTGCAGGCCGCCCGCATCAAGGAAGTGGCCAAGGTACAGGGCGTGCGGCCCAACCAGCTCACCGGGTTCGGCCTGGTGTTCGGGCTGGACGGCACCGGTGACCAGTCGACCCAGGCCCCCTTCACGCCGCAGGCGCTGGCGGCCTTTCTGCAGCAGAACGGCATCACCCTGCCGCCGGGCGTGACGATGCAGCCGCGCAACCTGGCGTCGGTGGTGGTTACGGCCGAGCTGCCGCCCTTCGCCCAGCCCGGCCAGCGCATCGACGTGAACGTGTCGTCGGCCGGCAATGCCAAGAGCCTGCGCGGCGGCATGCTGCTGCAGACGGCGCTGCGCGGCACCGATGGGCAGATCTACGCCATCGCCCAGGGCAACCTGATCGTGGGCGGCGCAGGCGCTTCGGCGGGCAGCGCCAAGGTGCAGATCAACCACTTGGCTGCCGGCCGCGTGCCCGAAGGCGCCACGGTGGAACGCAGTGTGCCGATGGCGATGAGCCACAACGGCCTGTTGCAGCTCGACCTGCAGAGCAATGACTTCGCCACTGCCCGCGCGGTGGCCGATGCCATCAACAAGGCCAAGGGCCCGGGCACGGCCCAGGCCGTGGACGGCCGGGTGGTGCGGGTGCGCATGCCGGCCCAGCCGGCCGACCATGTGGCCTTCGTCGCTGACCTGGAGAATCTGGATGTCAACCTGCAGCGGCCGGCCGCGCGGGTGGTGATCAATTCACGCACCGGGTCGGTGGTGATGAACGAGTCGGTCACGCTGGGCGGCTGTGCGGTGGCGCATGGCTCGCTCACCGTCACCGTCAACTCCACGCCCATGGTCAGCCAGCCCAACGCGCTGTCTGGCGGGCAGACCGTGCAGTCCGAGAAAAATGACATCGCCATCACCCAGCAGGGTGGCCAGCTGATGCACCTGCCCGCAGGTGCCAAGCTGGCCGATGTGGTGCGGGCATTGAACACCCTGGGCGCGACGCCGCAGGACCTGCAGGCCATCCTGCAGGCGATGAAGAGCGCGGGCGCCCTGAACGCAGAGATCGAGGTGATCTGACCATGGAAAGCATGCCCAGCATCGGCCCCAGCACGGCCACCACGTCCGACATCAAGCTCGCCAGCGACGGCCGCAACCTGGACAGCCTGCGCCGCCAGGCCGCGCAGAACCCCAAGGGCGCTGCGCGAGAGGCGGCCAAGCAGTTCGAGTCGCTGTTCATGACCGAGCTGATGAAGAGCATGCGCGCCTCCACCGAGGCCAGCGGCCTGATGGACAACGCCGGCACCAAGCTGGGCACCGAGATGCTGGACGCCCAACTGGCGGCCAAGACCGCCGGTCGGCCTGGCGGCTTGTCAGAAGTGATCGAGAAGCAGCTGGAGCGCCAGATGGGCCTGGTGCCCGGCCCCATTCCCAGCACCCGCCGGGCCAACGAGAGCCTGCCGACGGTGCAGGAGGCCAACACCACACCCAAGGTGCCCGAGAAGAGTGCGGCCGGCTTCGTGCGCCAGCACACCGCGGCGGCCGAGAGTGCGGCCGACGCGACCGGCATCCCCGCGCCCTTCATGCTGGCCCAGGCCGCGCTGGAGACGGGCTGGGGCAAGCGCGAGATCATCGGCCGTGACGGCACCAACAGCCACAACCTGTTCGGCATCAAGGCCGGTGGCAGCTGGAACGGCCCCACGGTGGAGGTGACCACCACCGAATACATCGGCGGCCAGCCGCGCAAGATGATCCAGAAGTTCCGCGCCTATGCCAGCGAGGCCGAGTCGTTCGCCGACTACGCCCGCCTGATGAAGGACAGCCCGCGCTACGCCAAGGTGGTGGAACGCGCGGCCGATGCCAAGGCCTTCGCGATGGGCCTGCAGAAGGCCGGCTATGCCACCGACCCGCTGTATGGCCAGAAGCTGGGGCAAGTGATCAACACCACCCTGCGCCTGCAGCGGGACATGGCCTGAACCGCCACTGCGCACCTGGTTGAGTTGACATGACCACCACTTCGCTCTTTTCGCTGGGCACGTCGGCGCTGTATGCCGCCAATGCCCAGTTGCTGACCACCAGCAACAACATCGCCAATGCGAACACGCCGGGCTACTCGCGGCAGTCGGTGGAGTTGTCCACGGCAGGCAGTGCCTACAACGGCTCGGGCTACTTCGGCCGCGGTGTCAACGTGTCCACCGTCACCCGCGCAGCCAACATGTTTCTGGCGCAGCAGGCGGTGGCAGCGGGCTCGGCCGCGGCGGCCGACGGCGTGCGGCGCGACATGCTGTCGCAGCTGGAGAAGGTGTTTGCCGGCGGCGAGGCCGGCCTGGGCCATGCGGCCACGCAGATCTTCAACGCCTTTGCCGACGTGGCGGCCAACCCGTCGGACCTGGCCGCGCGGCAGGCGGTGCTGGGCCGGTTGGAAGACTTTGCGTCGCTGGCGCGCTCGTCGTCCGACCAGATCGAGGCGTTGCAGACCAATGTGGTGCATGACGTGCAGGGCGGCCTGTCCGAAGTCAATACCCTGGCGGTCCAGATTGCCAAGCTGAACTTGGCGATTGCCGCGGCCACCAACCGCGGCCACTCGCCCAATGAGCTGCTCGATCAGCGCGACGAACTGGTGCGGCGCATCGGCGCGCAGATGCAGGTGCACACGGTGCAGAGCCCCGACCAGACCGTCGCGGTGTACGTGGGCAGCGGCCAGACTCTGGTGCTGGGTGGCGCATCCTTCAAATTGGTTCCGCAGTCCGACCCGCACGATACCAGCCGCATCGGCGTGGCCATCGACATCGCCGGCCAGCTGACCCAGCTGCCCACCGAGGCCATCGGTGAAGGCCAGGTGGCCGGGTTGCTGCGCTTCCAGAACCAGGACCTGGCCGAAGCCCGCAGCCGCCTGGGCCAGCTGGTGGCCGGGCTGGGCCATGCGTTGAACACCCAGCAGGCGCTGGGCCTCGATCTGCAAGGCCAGGCCGGCAGCCCGCTGTTTGCCATGCAGGGCCCGCAGGCCCTGCCGGCCGGCGACAACGCGCGCGGGGCCGACGGCGCCTACATCGCCACGGTCGACATCGCGATCGTCGATCCCAGCGCGCTGGCCGCCAGTGAATACCTGCTGGAGCCCGACACCGCCAACCCTGGGCAATACAAGGTGACGCGGCTGGTCGACGGCAAGGTGTTCCCGCCGGTCAACAGCGGCGACACCATCGATGGCTTCACCATCACCATGGGTCCCGATGGGCCGCAGCCGGGTGATTCCTTCCTGCTCAAGCCGGTGTCCAATGCCGCCTCCGACATCAGCGTGATGCTGAAGAACCCGCGCGGCCTGGCCGCCGCCAACCCGTTGACCGGCGTGGTCAACCCGGCCAACACCGGCACCGCCACCATCGCCGCACTGACGGTGGAGTCGCCTCCCGTCGCCGGCTACCAGGCGATGACGCTGCGCTTCACCGACGATGCCGGCACCTATGAATTGCTGGACGCCGGCAACGCGTTGTTGACCACTGGCAGCTTCAGCGCCGGCCTGCCGATCCGGCACGACGGCATGGCGCTGACCCTGAACGGCCTGCCCCGCAACGGCGACCGCATCAGCCTGTCGCCCACCAGCCACCCGGCGGCCAGCAACGGCAATGCCTTGCGCTTCGACGACCTGGCCAACCGCGGGCTGATCGACGGCATCACCGTGGGTGACGCCTATGCCAACGTGCTGGCCGATGTGGGTGTGCGGGTGCAGGGCGCCGTGGCGTCGGCCGACAACACCGCCACCGTGGCCGCCCGCGCCCGCGCTGAACTCAGCGCCGACGTGGGCGTCAACCTCGACGAGGAGGCGGCGCGGCTGATCCAGTTCCAGCAGAGCTACCAGGCCGCCGCCAAGTTGCTGCAGACATCGCAGACGCTGTTCGAGGCGCTGCTGAGCAGCGTCGGCCGCTGATTCCGACTTCACCGGACCTGAGCCATGAGAGTCTCCACCGCCAACCGCTACGAAGCCGCCGTCGACAGCCTGCAGCAGCGCCAGCGCGACATGGCCGAGGCGCAGACCGCCATGACCAACGGCAAGCGCATCAACAAGCCCAGCGACGACCCCACCGGAGCGGCGCGGGCCGAGCGGGCCTACTTGAGTGGCCAGCGCATCGCCAGCGAGCAGCGGTCGGTCGACGCCAGCCGCAATGCCATGACGCTGGCCGAGGCCGCGCTGGGCCAGGCCGGTGAACTGCTGCAGGGCGCCCGCGAGACGCTGGTGAACGCCGGCAACGGCAGCTACAGCCCGGCCGAGCGCCAGGCCCAGGCCAACCAGCTGTCCAACCTGCGTGGCCAACTGCTGGCGCTGGCCAACCAGGGCAATGGGGCGGGCGGCTTTCTGTTCGGCGGGCAGGGCGCCACCGCCATCCCGTTCCTGGACACGCCTGCGGGCGTGGTGCCCAGCGGTGCTGGCGGCCAGACCCTGCTGTCCACCACCGAACTGATGCCCAGCACGGTCGACGGCCAGGCGATCTGGCTGTCAGCGCGCAGCGGCAACGGTGTCTTCACCACCGGCGCCGACGCCGCCAATGCCGGCACCGGCTGGATCGACGCTGGCACCGTGGGCGACCCCGCCGCACTCACCGGCGGCAGCTACCAGGTCGAGGTGGTCGACAACAACGGCGTGCTCAGCATCAGCGTGCTCAACGGTGGCGCGCCCACGGCGATCGAGAACATGCCCTACCGCGCCGGCCAGGCCATCACCGTGGACGGCATGACGCTGCATCTGAAGGGCGCGCCGGTGGCGGGCGACCGCTTCAGCATCACCCCTTCGGCCCCGGACCTGGATGTGTTCGAGGCACTCGACCGCAGCATCGCGGTGCTGAAAGACCCGGCGGCCAACCCGGGCCAGATCGCCCAGGCAGTCAACAGCGGCCTGCGCGACATGGACGCGGTGATGGGCCACATGCAGGCCGCACGCGCCGAGGCCGGCAGCATGCTCAACCGGCTGGAGGCGCTGGACGGCCGCAACCAGGACCGCGCGCTGTGGGCCAAGACGGTGCAGGCCGACGCCGAGGACCTGGACATGCTGCAGGCGATCAGCACCTTCCAGAACCAGCAGACCGGCTACCAGGCGGCGCTGCAGAGTTATGCCATGGTGCAGCGCATGTCGCTGTTCGACTACGTCAAGTGAGCGTCTGCGATCAGCCGTCCGTCGCACGCGCACACAATCCGCCCATGCTGCCACCCAACCCGCAACGCACGTGACATGAACCAACCTCCTGACTCGCTGCGCTCGTTTCCCCCCCGGTGGGTGGTCAGTTCCTTCGGAACGGCCGTGCGGAACTGACATGACCGATCTCTCCGTGCTGGGCCAGGTGGCGCTGGGCTATTCGCCGATGATCGACCGCCACAAGGCGATCACCGCGCTGCGCCTGACCGTCTTCCCGATCCGCCCGGATGCCCGGCCCGATGTGCCGGCGCTGCTGGACGCGCTGGCTGCCGCCTGGCCCGAGGCGGCGCACCGGGTGTCGTTGAACATCGTTGGCGAGGTGCTGCTGGACGCGGTGCTGCGCACCGACCTGCCGCTGAACATGATGCTGGAGGTGCCCGCCTTCATGGCCAGCGACCTGGCCTGCACCGACGCGCTGGCCGCGCTGCACACCCGTGGCAACACCCTGCTGATCAAGGGCCGCCCGCTGCAGCCGCTGCCGCGCGAGGTGCTGCCGTGCTTCGCCTATTCGATCATCGACCTGGCCGACGAGCGGCGTGACGGCATGCCGCCGCCCGGCGGCGTGTCGCGCAACATCCCGCACGTGCAGTCGGGCGTGCAGACCACTGCGCAGATGGCCGACGCCTTTGGCCGCGGCGCCATCGCGGTGCTGGGTTGGCCGATCGACGACCCGGCGCCGGCCAAGCCCGGCAGCAACCGCGGCGCCCAGCCCGAGCTGAGTGCGGTGGTCGAACTGATCAACCGTGTCGATCGCCAGGAGAGCGCCGACCGGCTGGAAGCGGTGATGAAGAACGACCCGACCATGGCCTTCCGGCTGATGCGTTACATCAACTCGCCGGCCTTCGGGTTGAGCGTGGAGGTGACCAGCTTCCGACACGCCATCCTGATGCTGGGCTACCAGCGGCTCAAGCGCTGGCTGGCGCTGCTGCTGGCCGCCGGCAGCCGCGACGCCAGCATGAAGCCGGTGATCTACGCCGCCGTGCGCCGCGGCCTGTTGATGGAAGAGCTGGGCCGCGACAGCGGCTGCGACGACGAGCGCCGCGGCGAGCTTTTCATCTGCGGCGTGTTCTCGCTGCTCGACCGGCTGATGCACCAGCCGTTTGCCGAACTGCTCAAGGGCATCCCGACCACCGAGGCGGTGCGCGAAGCGCTGCTGCAGCAAGGCGGC
>JBBAPL010000140.1:0-14004 GCA_040400895.1 Aquabacterium sp. | reverse complement strand
GTGGCTGTCCTGGCGGCGCGGATGTTACCCGGCGCCCCGGCGGCAGAATGGGCTCCCGCCCTTCCAACGGAGACTTCCCCCATGTCCGATCCCCTGGTGCTGGTCAGCAACCAAGGCGCCGTGCGCACCTTCACCCTCAACCGGCCGCAGGCGCTGAACAGCTTCACTGCCGCCCTGCACCGTGAACTGCTGGCCGGGCTGGACGCCGCGGCGGCCGATGCCAGCGTGCGCTGCGTGGTGCTGACAGGCGCTGGCCGCGGCTTCTGCGCCGGCCAGGACCTCAACGACGAGGGCATGGGCCAGGACGGCACGCCCGCCGATGTGGAGGGTGTGGTCGAGCGCTACTACAAGCCGCTGGCGCTGCGCATCCGCAGCATGCCGGTGCCGGTGATCGCGATGGTCAACGGCGTGGCCGCCGGTGCTGGCGCCAACATCGCCCTGGGTTGCGACATGGTGATCGCGGCCAAGTCGGCCAGCTTCATCCAGGCGTTCAGCAAGATCGGCCTGGTGCCCGACGGCGGCGGCACCTGGCTGCTGCCGCGCCTGGTGGGCCGCGCCCGCGCCCTGGGCCTGGCGATGACCGGCGACAAGCTGCCGGCCGCCGACGCCGCGGCGATGGGCATGATCTGGCAGTGCGTGGACGATGCCGCGCTGGTCGACACCACGCTGGCGCTGGCCAGCCGCCTGGCCGGGCTGTCGGCGCGCGCGCTGGCGGCCACGCGCCAGGTGATCGACGACGCCGGCGGCATGGACTTCGACGCCGCGCTGAGCCTGGAGGCCCTGGTGCAGGGCCAGATGAGCCGTGGCCATGACTTTGCCGAAGGGGTGGCGGCCTTCCTGCAGAAGCGGCCGGCGGTCTTCACTGACCGCTGACCACCCCGCGCCTCAGGGCGCCGGGCAGCGGATGGTGCCCGACGGTGCGCGCACCCCGGCGGCTGTCAGCAACCCTGGCGCGGCCTGGTCGGCACCCAACACGCCGGCACCCACCGCCGCCGCCTGCTGGGCCTGCGCCTGGTCGGCCATGCTGCGCATGGCTTCCAGCTCTGCCCGGCAGGGCGCAGGGGCGGTGAACTGCGCTGCGCCTGCAAAGCCCGTGGCCCAGTACCAGGTCGGGTCCAGGCAGGCCAGCTTCCAGCCGTGGGCCGACGCGGCAGGCGCCTCGGCCTTCAACTGAACCGCCACCACCACCTGGCCACCGGCCTGCCGGCTGAACTGCGCCGGGGCCGGGTCAGCCAGGTCCAGCGCCGCGCCGGTGGCCTCGCCATCGGCGCCCAGCGCCTGCAGCTTCAGCATCCAGCCGCTCTGGCGGAACATGCCGGCCACCAGGTCGGCGAACTGCCGCACCGGCTTGTCGGCCGCCAGCCGGCCCTGGTCGTCGAACTGCAGCCGCGGCGCCAGCGCCGCGGACGATTGCGCGTCCAGCGTCAACTGCAGCGCAATGGACTGCAGCCCCCCGGGGCCGACGTCCACCTGCGCCTCGCAGTCGATGCGCCCGTGGGGGTGGGCGGCCGCCGGGCCAGCCAGGCACAGCAGCCCGGCCAGTGCCGACAGCTGCCGCCACATCAGCGAATCGCGATGGGGTTGATGATGGCCTGCACACCACCGGTGATGCGCGACGCACCCAGGGTGAACATGAACTCCCAGGCCTTGTCCTTCACCAGCTCGGACGTGTCCATGTTCTCCAGGATGTACACCCCGCTGCGCGCCAGCAGGATCTGGTGCACCTCGAACACGCCCACGCCCTTCTCGAACGGGATCACCTCCACCGCCCAGGTGTCGGCGCCGATGGCGACCACGCCCTTGCTGACCAGGTACTCGGCGCCTTCCTTGCCCAGGCCGGGTTCGCCCGCCAGGAAGCGCTTCTTGTCCTTGTAGGCCAGGTCCTGCCAGCCGGTGTGGAACAGCACCACGTCACCGGTGCCGATGGTGATGCCCTGGCGCTTGGCCTGCTCGTCGATTTCCTTCTTGTTGAAGGCCGTGCCCTCGGGCACCGGGTTCTTGCCGGTGTAGGCCACCATGTCGAGCACCACCCCGCGGGTGGCGATGGCCGGCACCTGCTCGATGCCCAGCTTCTTCAGACCGTCGGCCTGGGCGAAATCGGCCTGCTTGTTGCAGTTGAAGTAAACACCGTCCACGCCGATGTGGCCCAGGCCGTCGAGCTGCGAGCCCACCGCGGTGTAGCCCATGTAGATGTCGTCGTTGTAGGTGGTCTTGGTCGGGCCCAGGCTGCCGCCGCCGGCCTGGCCGGGCTGCTGGATCAGCACCGACCAGGTGCGCGTGCCGAAGGCCGGGGTCTGGGCATTGGTCTCCACGCCCAGGCGGTAGGTCTTGCCGGTCTTGATCAGCTTGGCGGCGGCCTGGGTCATGGCGGGCGTCAGCAGGTTGAGCGCACCGATCTGGTCGTTCGGGCCCCACTTGCTCTTGCACCAATCGGCTTGTGCCAGGGCGGGCGTGGTGGCCAGTGCCGTGGCGGCCAGGGCGGCGGCGCCGACGAGGCTGCGCAGGACGGTGCGGGATGTTGAAGCCATGGAAGTCTCCTGAAGCTGTCGAGGTGCCGGCGGACGGATGCGCGGTGTTGCCGGGTCTCCTCAAGTGGTTGTTTGGCGCCGGCTGGCAACACCATCGCAGATCATCCGTGGTCCGCCCCGCATCGTCGTTGGGGATTGCGAGCGCACGCCCTGTCGCTGGCGTGTCAATCTGGGTCAGCCCGGGGGGCGCCCGCTCTGCGCCTGTTCGGCGTCCGCCACCAACAGATCCACCAGATCGCGCGCAAACGCCGGCAAGGCTTGGAGACTGCGCATGCAGATCTGCATCTCGCGCAGCGACCAGTCGTCGGTCAGCGCCACGGTGTCGATGGCCATGGCCTGCGCATGGCGGCGCGCGGCCGACCCCGGCAGGATGCTGACGCCCACGCCGGCTTCCACCATGCGGCAGGCGGCCTCGAAGTTGCCCACCTCGATCCGGGTGGGCAGCACCCGGTGCAGCCGGTCGCAGGCCTGGCGCAGGAAGGCGTGGATGGCGCTGGCCTCGTGCAGGCCGACATGGTCCAGGTCCAGCGTGTCGGCAAACGCCACCGCGCCGGCGCCGGCCAGCGCATGGCCGCGCGGCACCACCAGCAGCAGGGTGTCCTGGCGGTAGGGCAGGGTCTCCAGGTTCTCGGTGCGCACCGCGCCTGCGACGATGCCGATGTCGGTCTGGCCTTCGGTGACGGCGCGCACGATGTCATGACTCAGGCGTTCGCGCAGGTCGATGTTGACGTCGGGGTGGCTGCGCAGGTAGTCGCGCAGCACCGGCGGCAAGAACTCGCCCAGCGCCGTGGTGTTGGCAAACACCCGCAGGTGGCCCTTGATGCCCTTGGCGTAACTTTGCAGGTCGCCGCGCAGGTGCTCGATCTGGCCCAGCACCAGCCGCGCGTGGTGCACGAAGGCCTGGCCCGGTGGCGTCAGCGTCACGCCCTGGCTGGTGCGGTACAGCAGCTTGGCGCCGATGCTCTCTTCCAGGTTCTTCACCCGGGTGCTGGCGGCGGGCAGGCTCATGTGCGATGCCTCGGCGCCGCGGGTCAGGCCGTTGGTCTCGGCGATGCGCACCATCAGGCGCAGGTCGACCAGGTCGAAGTGCATGGCCATGGTGTTCAGCCTTCCGAAGGGGCGCGGCTGAGCTGGTTGTTCGCTTCCACCAGCTGGCGCAGCATGCGCATGAATTCCGGCCGCTCGGCCGGTGCCAATGGCGCCAGCATGCGCTGCTGGGCCCGGTGCATTGGCGGCAGCACCTCGGCCAGCAGGGCCTGGCCGGCGGCGGTCAGGCCCAGCAGCCGCACCCGCCGGTCGCCCGGGCTCAGGCTGCGCTGCACCAGGCCGCGCGCCTCCAGCCGGTCGAGCACACCGCCGATGGTGGAGGTGTCGAAGCCAATGCGCCGGGCCAGCGTGCGCTGGTCGGCGCCCGGCTGCCGTGCCAGTTCAGCCAGCGCCGCAAACTGCACCGGCGTCACCGACTGGGCTTCGGTCTCTTCCAGGAAGATCGCCACCGCGATCTGCTGCAGCCGGCGGATGTGGTGGCCGGGCAGGTCGGTCAGAGCCGGCAGCGGCGCAGCGGCGGGGGCGGTGGGGGCGGCAGGCAAGCCAAGTCTCCTGGGGGTCACGGGGGCAGTGGACCGAATTATCGGGCCGAGGCGTGCCGCGCCTCAGTGGATGTCGGGCTCGCCCACCGGCGCGCCGAAGCTGGTTTCCAGGTAGTCGAAATCGCAGCCGGCGTCGGCCTGCAGGATGTGCCGCGCCGCCATCCAGCCGTAACCGCGGGCATAGCGCGGTGGCGGTGGCACCCAGGCGGCGCGGCGTGCGGCCAGTTCGGCATCTGTCACCTCCAGGTGGATGCGCCGGGCTGGCACGTCCACGGTGATCCGATCGCCGGTGCGCACCAACGCCAGCGGGCCGCCGATGTAGGCCTCGGGCGCGCAATGCAGGATGCAGGCGCCGTAGCTGGTGCCGCTCATGCGGGCATCGCTCAGGCGCAGCATGTCGCGCACGCCCTGCTGCACCAACTTGGTGGGGATGGGCAGCATGCCCCATTCAGGCATGCCCGGCCCGCCCTGGGGTCCGGCGTTGCGCAGCACCAGGATGTGGTCGGCCGTCACGTCCAGGTCGGGGTCATCGACCGCGGCTTTCAGCGCCGGGTAGTCGTCGAACACCAGCGCCGGGCCGGTGTGCTGCAGGTACTGCGGCGCGCAGGCGCTGGGCTTGATGACGGCGCCGCCGGGCGCGATGTTGCCCCGCAGCACCGCCAGCGCGCCTTCGGCATACAGCGGGTTGTCCAGCGGACGGATGACGTCGTCGTTGACCACCCGCGCGCCGGCGATCGTCTCGCCCAGGGTCTGGCCGGTGATGGTGGCGGCCGACAGATCCAGGTGCGGCGTCAGCCGCTGCATCAGCGCGGGCAGGCCGCCGGCTTCATAGAAGTCCTGCATCAGGTAGCTGCTGCCGCTGGGGCGGATGTTGGCGATCACCGGCACGCGCCGGCTGGCGGCGTCGAAGTCGTCCAGCCCCACGGTGCAATCCGCCCCAGCGCGGCGCGACAGCGCCACCAGGTGGATGATGGCGTTGGTGCTGCAGCCCAGCGCCATGGCCACGGCGATGGCGTTGTGGAAACTGGCGCGGCTGAGCACACGCGCCGGCGTCAGGTCGTCCCAGACCATGTCGACGATGCGCCGGCCGCAGGCCGCGGCCATGCGCGGGTGGTGGGCATCCACCGCCGGGATGCTGCTGGCACCGGGCAGGGCCAGGCCCAGGGCCTCGGCCAGCGCCATCATGGTGGCGGCAGTGCCCATGGTCATGCAGGTGCCGGGGCTGCGGGCGATGCCGCCTTCGATGGCCAGCCATTGCGCATCGGTCAGCTTGCCGGCGCGGCGTTCGTCCCAGAACTTCCAGCCGTCCGAGCCCGAGCCCAGGGTCTGGCCGTCGACATGGCCCTTGAGCATGGGCCCGGCCGGCAGGTAGACGCAGGGCAAGCCCATCGAGATGGCGCCCATCAGCAGGCCCGGCGTGGTCTTGTCGCAGCCGCCCATCAGCACCGCGCCGTCCACCGGGTGGCTGCGCAGCAGTTCTTCGGTCTCCATGGCCAGCATGTTGCGGTAGAGCATGGTGGTGGGCTTGACGAACACCTCGGCCAGCGACAGCGCCGGCAGTTCCAGCGGGAAGCCGCCGGCCTGCAGCACGCCGCGCTTGACATCGTCCACCCGCTGCTTGAAGTGGCTGTGGCAGGGGTTGATGTCGCTCCAGGTGTTGACGATGGCGATCACCGGCTTGCCGGCCCAGTCTTCCGGGCCGTAGCCCATCTGCATGGCGCGCGAGCGGTGGCTGAAGCTGCGCAGGTCGTCGGGCGCGAACCAGCGCGCGCTGCGCAACTGGTCGGGGGTCTTGCGGCGTGGGGTGTGGGTGGCCATGCCGGCAGTACACCACCACCGGGGCCTTGCGCTCAACCGGGGTCGGCCCTGGGCCGGTGCCCAGTGGCGATCAGCCGCGCATCGCGAACAGCTCCTGGTGGAAGGCCTTGCGCGTCAGACCCAGGGCCAGCATGTCGCGCCGCAGGGCTGCGCCAAACGCGGCCGGGCCGCAGAACCACACGCTGCCGCTGCGCCAGTCGGGCACGTCCTGGCGGATGCGTTCGGCGCTGAGCCGGCCGTCCTGCCCGTCCACCAGCACATGCAGGGTGACGCCGGCGGCCAGGGCGTCGGCACGCAGGGCGGCCACGCCGGCGGCGTCGAGCAGGCTGGTGCTGTAGAACAGGTCCACCGGCCTTCCGTCGGGCCAGGCGGCCAGCTGCTGCAGCCGGGCGATGAATGGCGTGATGCCGATGCCGCCGCCCACCCACACCTGGCGTGTGCGGCTGCTGTCGAAGTTGAAGCGGCCGTAAGGCCCTTCCACCTGCACCAGGTCGCCCACCGCCACGGAGGCGGGCAGGCTGCGGGTGTGGTCGCCCAGGCCCTTGATCAGGAAACGCAGCGCGCCGTCGTCGCGCCAGGCGCTGGTGATGGTGAATGGGTGGGGGCCATCGGCCGTGTCGAAGGTGACGAAGGCGAACTGCCCCGGGCGGTGACCGCGCCAGCGGCTGTGCAATTGCACGCCCAGTTCCAGCACCTGGCTGGCGGGGTGGTGCAACACCGTTTTCACCTGTGCCACGGCACGCCGGCCCAGGCCGACCTTGTTGGTCAGCACCAGCCATGCCGCCACCAGCCCGGCGGCCATCCACATCAGCAGCAGCGGGCCCAGCGGCTGGCCCCAGGCGGGCAGCGGCAGCAGCGCCAGCGCATGCAGCACCAGCAGTGCATAGGCCACGGCCAGCAGGCGGTGGGTCTTGAAGAACAGGTGGTACGGAAATCGCCGTGTCAGGGCCAGCGCCAGCAACACCAGCATGGCGTAGAAGACCCACTCGCCGAGCGCCTCGGCCGGGCCGCGCAGCTGCTGCCAGGTGCCGAGCCAGGCGTTGTCTGCCGCCGGCTGGGGTGCACGTGGCGGGCGCACCCACAGTCCGGCGCCCACCGCCCAGCCGGGGGCCTGCACCGCCAGCCAGTGCAGCCCGGCCGCGACTGCCACGCCGATGCCCAGCCAGCGGTGCAGGCGGTACATCTTGTCCAGCCCGCCCAGCCAGGGCTCGGCCCAGGCCGGGCGGGCGGCCAGCAGCAGGGCGGCGGCCATCATGCCGATGGCCAGCACGCCACTGCCCACCACCACGCCGTTGCGCACGACGAGCACGGTGGGTGTGGTGCTGAACATCGGGTCGGCCAGTGCCCAGAGCAGCAGCAGGGCCAGCAGCAGCGCGGCCAGGGCCTGGCGGATGTGTGTCATGGGGCGGGCGGGCGCCGCTGCGGCGCCGGTGGGTGCTGGAACACCCCGATGCTGGCCGGATCGGGTGGCGCCGGCTGTTCGCCAGCGCACTGTCTGGCCCGGGTCGACGGCGCACCCGCGACGCCGCCGCCGCCCTGTCAGCGCACGTTTACCCCGCCAGTTGCCGCGGATCGAACGGCTTGCCGATCTTGAAGATGCCGCTCACCCGCAGTGCCGGCACGTCGTCGGCGGTGACCAGGCCCTGCACGAAGGCCAGGTTGCGGGTGATCCGCAGCACCTGCGCGTCACCCTGCACCCAGGCGCCCAGCGGGCTGGGCGCCAGGTAGTCGATCTGCAGGCTGACCGTGGGCAGGAACTGGTTGCGCAGCTCGGGCGACTGGCGGTGCGCCAGCATCGGCAACAGCATGTCGGCGAAGGTGGCCAGCATGCCGCCGTGGCAGTTGCCCATCGGGTTGGTGTGGCGCTTTTCAACGCGAAAGCCCAGGTGGCGCAGCTTGCTGCCATCGGCCTGCGCCACGCTGCGCACGTACAGCGGGCCGTTCAGCGCGACGAAGTCACCGCCCACGGCCAGCACCTTGAAACCGTCGGGCACGGCCAGGGGTGTGCTGTCATCGCTCATGCACCACTCCGGCCGGTCTCGGCGGCCACGTCGGCCAGGAAGTCGGCGTCTGGCTGCTGGCCCATGCTGGCCAGCCACTGCGGGTAGTGCTGGCGGAAGTCGACCAGGATGGCGTCCAGCGGCAGGTCGTCGAAGCTGCCGCGCTGGTGCATGTATTCCATGTGCCGGTTGCCGGCCAGGTCGAATGGGTGGTAGATCGAATCGGCGAGCCCGTCGAAGTCCAGCGGCTTGAGGCCGAACTTCTGGCACAGGCTCAGGTTGAAGGCGGGCGTGGCCTTGCGCCAGTCGCCGTCGATCCAGATGTCGGTGTAGCCGTGCCAGTAGAAGACTTCAGTCTCCATGTTGCGGCGCATGCGCTCGGTGCTGAGGTGGTTGCGCACGTCCGCAAAGCCAAGCCGCGCCGGGATGCCGGCCGCACGGCACACCGCCGCCAGCAGCACCGCCTTGGGCACGCACCAGCCGTAGCCCTGGGCCAGCACGGTGCTGGCCCGCATGCCCAGCGGCGACAGGTCGGCCTTGTACGGGTCGTAGCGGAAGCCATCGCGCACCGCCAGGGCCAGGGCCACGGCGCGTGTCCGGTCGTCGGCGCCCACGGCATGCTGGCGGGCATAGGCCTGCACGGCGGGGTGGTCGCTGTCGATGGCGGCGGTGGGGGCCAGGGTGGCGGGGCCGGGGCTGTTGCGCAAATCGTTGATGGCGTCGTCCATCGACAGCAGTTTCACGGTAGCGTCTGGCGCCTGCTGTCACACCCGCGCCAAGGCGCTGCACACGGAGACCCGCTGCATGATCGACCTGTACTACTGGCCCACGCCCAACGGCTGGAAGATCAGCATCGCGCTGGAAGAGCTGGGCCTGCCCCACACCGTGCAGCCGGTCAACATCGGCCGCGGCGCGCAGTTCGAGCCGGGCTTTCTGGCCATCAGCCCGAACAACCGCATCCCGGCGATGGTCGACCATGATCCGCCGGGCGGCGGTGCGCCGGGGGGTGCGCCGTTCTCCAGCTTCGAGACCGGCGCGATGCTGGTCTACCTGGCCGAGAAGGCTGGCCGCCTGCTGCCCACCGACTGGCGCGGCCGCCACGCCGTGCTGCCCTGGCTGATGTGGCAGATGGGCGGGCTGGGGCCGATGCTGGGCCAGCACGGGCACTTCAAGCTCTATGCCAACGAGAAGATCCCGTATGCCATCGATCGCTACGAGCGAGAGACCCGCCGGCTCTACAGCGTGCTGGACACGCAACTGGCCAAGACCGGCGCCCATGTGGCCGGCGACGACTACAGCATCGCCGACATCGCCATCTTCCCGTGGATCATGACCCACAAGGCCCAGGGCCTGACGCTGGACGACTGGCCGCACATCCAACGCTGGTTCGCCATGCTGCGCGCGCGTGATGCCGTGCAGCGCGGCCTGGCCGTGGGCAAGGACCTGCGCAACACCGCCGGCATGGACGCTGAAACCCGAAAGAACCTGTTCGGCGCGCCGGCCGGGACCGCAACCCCCGCAGAATGAGCAGCATGATCGAATGCTTCTTCGACTGCAGCAGCCCTTGGACCTGGCTGGGCTTCCGCAACCTGCGCGCTCTGTCGGCCGAGTTGCAGGTGCCGGTGGTATGGAAGCCGGTGCTGGTGGGCGGCATCTTCAATGCGGTGAACCCCAGCGTGTATGAAAGCCGCGAACGCGGCGTGCCGGCCAAGCAGGCCTACCTGAAGAAGGACCTGCAGGACTGGGCGCGGCATGAGGGCGTGGACATCCGCTTCCCGCCCAGCATCTTTCCGGTCAACAGCGTGAAGGCGATGCGCGCCTGCTGCTGGCTGCTGTCCCAGGGCCCGGCAGCCAGCGGCATGGAGCCGTTTGCCGAGGCGGTGTTCAGCGCCTACTGGACCCACGACCAGGACATCAGCCAGGACAGCGTGCTGGCCGCCATCGCCCGTGCCCAGGGCATGGATGCGGCCGCGCTGCTGGCGGCGATGGCCACGCCGGAGGTGAAGGCCCAGCTCAAGGCCAACACCGACGAGGTGATTGCCCGCGGCGGCTTCGGCTCGCCCACGTTCTTCGTGGGTGGCAGCGACATGTACTTCGGCAACGACCGGCTGTCGCTGGTGCGTGCAGCGGTGCTGCGGCAGCGCGCGCAGGCTTGACCCAGCGCCCAGCCCTGCGCGACGACCCCCGGCCGGCACCGCCCGCGCCGCGGCTGATGCCGCTGGCCGTGCCGCTGTTCACCGAGATGGCGCTGGCCATCGGCATGGGTTTGGTGGGCACGGTGCTCGCCGCGCGGCTGGGCGATGCGCAGGGGGCGGCGTTTGCGCTGTGCAACCAGGTGCTGGCGATGCTGTTCGTCTTCTTCCGCATCATCGGCGCGGGGGTGGGCGTGGTGGTGGCACAGGCGCTGGGCGCCAACAAGCGCGACGCGGCCGATGGCGTGGCGCGCGCTGCCTGGGGCGCCAGCAGCTGGATCGGTGGCATCTGCATGTTGCTGGCCGCTGCCTTCGCGGCGCCGCTGCTGCAGCTGATGAACGCGCCGCCCGAGGTGTTGCCGCTGGCCGTGCCGCTGCTGCAGCTGATGGCGCCGGCCGTGCTGCTGGACGCCTGGAACAGCACCGCTGGCAGCGTGCTGCGATCGCACCTGCATGCCCGGCCGACGATGGTGGTCAACACCACGATGCAGGTGGTGCACCTGGCGCTGGCCGTGCCGCTGATGGGCGGGCTGGGCAACTGGGGCGGCTGGGGACTGGCAGGCTATGCGGTGGCGCTGCTGGCCGCGCGCGGCCTGGGGTTGGCGCTGTTCCTGCAGGCCTGGCAAACCCGGCTGGGCGGCCTGCCGCGTGGCGCCGACTGGTGGCAGTGGCGGCAGCGCGCGCTTCGGCCCGTCCTGCACATCGGCCTGCCCAGCGCGGCCGAGAACGTGGCCTGGCGTGCGGCCTATGTGTTCAGCATCTCGGTGGTGGGCAGCATGGGCACGCTGGCACTGGCCACCCATGCCTACACCATCCAGCTGATCCACTTCATCCTGCTGTTTGCGGCCACGCTGGGGCTGGCGGCCGAGATCATGGTGGGCCACCTGGTGGGCGCCGGGCGGCTGCACCAGGCCAACGCGCTGGTGCGGCGGCTGCTGGCGCGCGGGCTGCTGATGGCGCTGGGCGTGTCGCTGGGGGTGGCGCTGGCAGGGCGCTGGCTGATGGGCTGGTTCACGGCCGATCCGCAGATCATTGCCGGCGGTGCACTGCTGCTGTGGCTGACCATCGCGCTGGAGACCGGCCGCACCTTCAACTTGGTGCTGGTGAATGCCCTGCGCGCGGCCGGCGATGCGCGCTACCCGGTGCAGGCCGGCGCGGCGTCGTTTGTGCTGGTGATGGCGGGCGGCAGCTGGTTGCTGGGCGCCCACCTGGGCTGGGGCCTGGTCGGCGTGTGGGTCGCCTATGCGGCTGACGAATGGGTGCGCGGCCTGCTCAACTGGTGGCGCTGGTCGCGGCTGGGCTGGTTGCCGGCGGCGCGCCAGATGCACCGTCGGCTGCACCACAGCAGCCGCTCCCACTGACCCCGACAACGAACCACCGCCCGACAGGAGACCTGCCCATGACCGCCGCCGCACCGCCCACCGTGACACCGCGCCTGGCCGCCACCACCCTGATCCTGCGCGACAGCGATGCCGGCCTGCAGGTGCTGATGGTGCGCCGGTCCATGCAGGCCAGCTTCATGCCCGGCGCCTATGTCTTCCCGGGCGGGGCGGTCGACGCAGCCGACGGCGACGCCGCCCACCTGGCGGCCTGCGACGAGCCGTCCGACCGCCTGGTGGCGCGCATCGGCGGCGTCACCGGCGTGGGCGTGCAGGCGCCGGCCTTTGCGGTGGCCGGCCTGCGCGAATGCTTCGAGGAATGTGGGCTGTGGCTGGGCGCACCCGACCACCATGCGCCGGGCAGCAGCTGGGCCGACCTGCGGGCGCGCCTGCATGCCGGTGCCACCCTGGCGGCCCTGGCGCCCGACGCTGGTGGCCCGTTGGCCACCAGCTGCCTGCAGCCCTGGAGCCGCTGGGTGACACCGGTGGGCCTGCCCAAGCGCTTCGACACCCTGTTCTTCGTGGCCCGGGCGCCGGCCGGCCAGGAGCCGACGGTGGACGAAGGCGAGACCACCACGCTGGCCTGGGTGCAGCCGGCAGGGGCGTTGGCGGCACGCAGCCGGGGGGAATTCCAGATGGAATTTGCCACTGTCAGCACGGTGCAGTCGCTGCAGCCGTTTGCCACGGTGGCAGCATTGCTCGCATTTGCGGCCAGCCAGACGGCCCTGCCGGCCATCCACCCGCGCGTGGTGCTGGGGGCCGACGGCAAGATCACCGGTGTGCTGCTGCCGGACCAGCCGGGTTACGACAGCGCCTGGGCTGGCTGACTGGCACGCGGCAAGATGCTGCGCCGCCGGATCATCGGTCGGCCAGCTGGCTGAGCTCGCCGGTCTCCAGTCGCTCCAGCAGGTCGCGCAGCGTGGCGGCGCTGGGTTCGTCGCGGGCCGTGTCCAAGGCGTCCTGCAGCACGTCGCGAATGTCGGCGCCGGTCACCAGTTCCATGTCCCAGTCGGGAAACAGGCGTTCTCGCAGTTCTTCGGATTCACCCAGGGTCACGATGCCTTCGTGGCGGGTGTCGGCTTTCAGCTTGGCCAGCAGCGTGCCGATGTTGTCGCGTGGGCCTTCCAGCCACTGGAAGAAGATTCCGCTGCCGAAGACCAGCAGCCCGGTGATGCCATGCTCCGGGTTCCAGCGTCGCGCGCTGCGAAGAATGTTGTCCACGGCGGCGTCGTCCACCCCGGGCGCGGCGCGGCTGCAGTACACCAATTGGTACAGGAGCGGATAGGCATGGCCCGCGCCGGGTTCGTCAAGGGGCAGGCGGTGGTCGGGGCTCATGGGTGCGGCGTCTCCAGCAAATGCCACGCAGCCGATCCGCGTTGTGCAAGCGGATGAGCATAGCGCAAGGCCTCGGCGGCAGGCGCGCTGGCCGCAGATCAGCCGCCGTGGAACTGCGCGAAGCTGTCGACCGCGGCGCGCTCGGACCGCAGGCTGTTGATCGGGTGGTCGGCATTGCGCCAGCCGATGGCCATGCCGGTGAACAGCATGCGCTCGCTCGGGATGCCGATGAAGTCGCCGATGGTCTTGGGGTAGACCGCCCAGCATTCCTGGGCGCAACTGTCCAGGCCGTGCTCGCGCAGCAGCAGCATCACGCTCTGCAGGAACATGCCCATGTCGCTCCATTGCGGCGGGCCCATGCGGCGGTCGACGCTGCAGAACAGTGCCATCGGTGCACCGAAGAACTGGTAGTTGCGGGCGAACCACTGCAGCCGCTTGGCCTTGTCTTCACGCGGGATGCCCAGGCGGGCGTACATGTCCTCGCCGATCTTGAAGCGGTAGTCGCGGTGCGGCGACACCAGTTCCTTCGGGTAGATGTCGTACTCGGGCGCTTCGCTCTTGTCGCCGGCGGCCACCTCGGCCAGGCGGCGCTGCATGAGGGTCTTCAATTCATCGAGCTTGGCGCCGGTGACGACGTCGATGCGCCAGGGCTGCACATTGCCGCCCGACGGCGACCGCGACGCGGTGGCCAGCACCTGGCGGATGGTGTCCAGCGGCACCGGGGTGGGCAGGAAATCGCGCACCGACAGGCGGGTTTCCAGGGCGTCGGTGACGGTGGTGGCGGGTGTGGTCATGGTGGCGGGCCGATCATGGTTGGCAGTCTGCGCGCGCAGTGTGGCCACGGCCGCAGGCGGCCGCCATCGTCGGTTCGGACGTTTCCCCGCCGCGCTGCGTCGTCAGCCAATTCCCGCAAGACGCCCCGGCGGCCGGCGCCGACCATGGCGGTTTCCCCGCCCGTGAGCCCGCCATGCCCCTGCCTGAAGCACCGCCCGCACCGCATTACTTCAGCCCCGCGCATGTGCAGTTCCGCGACGGCCTGCGCGACTGGGTGGCACGCGAGATCACGCCCCATGCCACCGCCTGGGACGAGGCCGGCGGCTTCCCGCGGGACCTGTACAAGAAGGCGGCGGCCATCGGCCTGCTGGGGCTGGACTACGCCGAAG
>JBBAPL010000139.1:0-14072 GCA_040400895.1 Aquabacterium sp. | reverse complement strand
GCACTAACCGCGGATTTCATCCGCGGTGTCGCGCTTCAAGCTTGAAACCGCCCAGTGCCGTTGCTGAGGGTCTTGGGCGCGTCCATCGCTGGTACGGATCGGGGCGATGGGAGCGCGCCAGTGCGTGTTTGGCGGCCGCGGCGTTCCAGTCTGGCAGGTTGCGGCCGGCCTTCGGGCGCTCAGAAGAACCCGCGGATCACATCGCGCACGTCGCGCTGTGCAAAGCATTCGTGCGCCGCCTGGGCATAGGCCAGGCGGCGTGGCGTGTCGTGCAGCAGGCCGTCGCACACGGCAGCCAGCTGGTCGGCCGGGGCGAAGTGCAGTTGCTGCGCCAGGTCGGGCTCGATTTCCAGCGCGGGGTGGTGCTCGCACACCACGGCTTTGCTGTTGGCCAGGTAGTACGACACCCGCACCACCTCGAAGATGGTGCCCTCGGTGTTGGGGTACGACAGGTTCAGCAGCAGCTTGGCGCGGGCGATGAAGGCGTCACGCTGCGCGCCCCAGATGCCCGACATCGCCACCAGCGAGTTGCGGTGCATGCCGATGTTGTCCTGGCAGGCCTCCAGCTTGGTGGCGCGGTTGGCGTTGATGGTGCCGACGAACAGGATGTCGATGTCTTCAGGCGCCGGCGCAATGCGCACCAGGCTGGGCGCGAAGCTGACCGGCGCGTAGTACGGTGTCCGCGCTGATTCCAGCGCCTGCCAGCGCCGGATGTTGCCGGGGCTGTAGTCCCAGATCTGGAAGTTGCGGGCGATCTCGCGGATCACCGGGTCGTCGGCCAGGTTGCGGTTGGACCACTGCTCGAAGTTGTAGAGGATGGTGCCTGGCGGGTAGATGTGCATGTTGCCGGCGTTGAACGCGCTGACCCAGCCGAAGGCGATGTTCTGGCAGCGGCGGTCCACCTCGTTCAAGCTGACGCTGCAGTCGTAGCCCAGGTCGGTGAAGCCCCAGCGCAGCGTCTCGATCACCTCGAGGAAGGCGTTGTGGATGTTCATCGCCGAGATGGCCGGCTGGTACAGCGACAGGTTGATGCGTCGGGCGTGGTTCATGGCGTCACAGGCACAGGCCGCGGCTCATTCGCCGCTCATTCGCCATATTTGGCCAGGTAGGCCTGGTAGGCGTCTTCCCAGCTCTGGTTGTTGGGGTCGCCCGCGCTCTCGTGCACCACCGAGATCGACCAGGTGCCCATGCGCAGGGCGCGCAGCTCGGCCTGGCGGCAGAAGTCCAGGTCGTAGAAATGGAAGCGGAACTGCGGGTCGAAGCGCAGGCCGGTGCGCAGCAGGGTGTCGGAATGGGCGGCCATCAGCAGGCCGTCCAGCAGCTTCACCTCGCGCCGCGGCGGGCCGAAGATGGTGATGTTCAGGCCCGGGCTGGGAAAGCCCTGGCCATGGGCGATGGCGCCGCTGAGGTTCTCACTGTTCTCGAACACCGACACACCGTCGCTGGCCCAGGATTTTTGGCGCGGCAGGCGCCGGCGGTTGCCGACCAGGCCCACCACGTCGAACTGGCCCAGCGCCTGCAGCAGTTGCTCGCCGAAGTAGTAGTCGCACAGGTGCACGTCGTCATGCACGAACACCAGCACCGCCGGGTCGGCCGCGGCCGCGTCGATGGCGCTGTTGTAGACCTCGGACAGGCCGGCGGTGTTGTGGGGGAACACCAGCGCCGACAGCTCGTAGCCGAAGCTGTCGACCGACTGGTAGCGCTTGTTGTCTTGCAGGTAGTAAGTCAGTGAGCGGCCCAGCGCGGTGTTCAGCATGAAGCCTTCATGGCTCTCACGCGTGGCGCTGACGATGCGGATCTTGGTCATGGTGCGGGGGGCGGGAGGGAAGGGGACCAATGGCCGCCGGCGGCGTCGTGCACCAGGGCGGCCAGGTCGGGCTGGCTGTGCAGGCGGTCTTGCAGCGGCGCCAGGTTGATGCGGTGTGGATTGCGCTGGAGCAGTTCCAGCTTCAGCACACCCAGTTGGTCGAGCACGCTGTCCCAGGCGTAGGTGGTGGGGTTGAGCTGCCGGGCCCATGCCGGGTCCAGCAGCACCGGGCCGTCTGCGCCGGGCTGCACCGGCAGGTAGCCGCTGTCGATGGCGCGCAGCACCGCGCGGAACTGGTCGTCCCGGCTGGGCTGGTGCAGCGCGGCCAGGCGAAAGCCCGCCCGGGCGAAATGGGCCGACAGGCCCAGCTCCAGCTGGGCCACCACCTCGCCACGCTCCGACAGGCTGGGCATCTCGGTCCACCAGCGCACAAAGGCCTCGCTGTGCAGGATGGCCGGGTTCTCGAAGCTCAGCCAGAACGACTGCAGGTGCGGCTGGAACTCCTCGCTCAGGGTCAGCGCCAGCAGGTCGGCCTGGCCGGCGCGGGCCTGCATCAGTGCCAGCAGGCGGGCACAGTCGGCCACCACCATCGAGCTGTTGAACAGCAGCAGCCGTTGCACCCCGTCCAGGCTGCCCAGGGCCTGGATGCCGGCGCGGTAGGAGCCGAAGTCGTAGCCGGTGTTGGGCCGCCGCAGCACCTGGGCATGGGGCGCCAGCTGCGCGGCGGCCGCATCGCCCAGCCCGGTGGACACGAAGTGCACCAGAGCGCCCTGCGCCTGCAGGGTCTGCACGGTCTCGAGCAGGTGCCGTGCCACCAGGCCCTGCGCGTCGTAGTGGGCCACCACCACCACCCAGGCGGGCGGCCCGCCCGGCACAGGGGTCAGGCTCACCCCGCCACACCCTGGATGAAGTTGTTGCGGATGTGGGCGAAGGCGTTCATGTACTCCGGGTGCGGCTGCTCGCGGAAGGCGATCTTCAGGGCGTCGCTGATGATGGCCTGGGTGGGGTGATCGCGCATGCGCGACGCCGACCAGGCAAAGGTGAAGGAGTCCGCCGACCGGGCACGCCAGGCCGGTTCGATGCACAGCAGCAGGGAGGCGATGCGCTCCATCAGGAACACCTTGCGCTGGGCTTCACCCGGGTAGGTGGTGGGCTGGCACAGGGCCGGACGCAGCGGGGAGTCGTGGTCCTCGCACACGGCGAACAGCTGCTCGCACAGGCCGAGCCAGGACCGCCAGAACGCCGGCCGGGCCACGAAATAGTTGGAGAACACCACCTGCCGTGAATCCATCACCAGGTGGCGCAGCGGTGCCGGGCGGCCGATGTGCACCAGAAAGGCTTCGAAAGCGTCGATCAGGCCAGGGTCGAAGGTCTCGGCCTGTTCGAACACGTTCAGGAAGAACGCCCCCATGTCGGGCTGTGGCGAGAACAGCACCACGTCCGCCTCGGCGGCATGGTCGGCCACGGTCTGGCACACCTGCGCATGGCTCAGTCCGCTCTTGGCGCCGAACTTGGGCGAGAAGAAGCCATAGAAGGCGTCCTCGTCCAGCGTCGCCTGCAGCAGGAAGTTGCGAATCGGCCAATATTCGTACCAGTCCGGACGGTCGTTTTGCAGGTTGTCGAGCAGCTGGTAGCCGGGCTCGATGTTGGCCAGCGTGCTGGCCGAATAGGCGATCTGGTAGAGCTGGATGCGATCGTGCGTCATGGGGGGTGCCTTGGGATGTGCTGGCTCAGGCCGCCAGGGCGTGGGCGCAGAGCGCCTCGAGGTTGCGGGCGAGCTGGGCCATGTCGAAGGCCGCGCTCTGGTGGCGCGCCCGGTGCAGCCGGTCGCGCAGCGCGGCCAGTTGCTGCGGCTGCTGCGCCAGCGTGATGGCCATGTGTTCGTACTGGCCGTGGCTGTGGGTCACCAGCTCGGGCAGGCCCAGCGTGGTGAGCAGGCTGCCGCCCATGCGCGAGACGATGGTGCGGCCGCTGAGCGTGAGCATCGGCGTGCCGGCCCACAGCACATCGTTCGCGGTGGAGCCGGCGTTGTAGGGGTGGTTGTCCAGGAACAGATCGGCCAGTGCCAGGCGGGCGCGGTAGTCGGCCGTCACCACCCGTGGTGCGAACACCAGCCGCTGCGGGCCCACGCCGCGCTCGGCGGCGAAGGCCTGCAGGTGGGCTGTGGCGCTGGGGTTGTCGTCGAGCAGCCACAGCACGCTGTCGGGCACCGCCCGCAGGATGCGCATCCAGCTGTCGAACATCACCGGGTTGAGCTTGTAGGCGTTGTTGAACGATGCGAACACGAAGCGGTCTTCGGGCAGCCCCGCCTGGCTGCGGCTGATCGCGGCGCCGGTCTCGCGGTGGCTGTCGCCCGGCAGGAAGCAGCCATCCAGGTACAGCGGGCGCTCGCTGAAGTAGGGCAGCTGGTCCGGCGGCAGCACGAAGCGGTCGGCGATCACATGGTCGATCCAGGGCAGGGCGGTCGTGCCCATGAAGCCCAGCCAGGTGGCCTGCACCGGCGCCGGGCGCAAGGCCAGGATGCCCTGGCGTGTGCCGGCGCTCAGGCCGTGCATGTCGATCAGCACATCGATCTCGCAGGCCAGGATCAGCTGTGCAGCCTGGGCGTCGTCCAGCGCGTCGATGCGGTGCACATGCTCGAAGCTGGCCTTCAGCCGGGCGCGGTAGGGCGTGCCGTCCTCGCGGCTGGAGCAGAAGGCGAACACCTCCACCCGTGCGCGGTCATGCTGGGCGATGAAGTCGGCCAGAAGCAGGCCCACCGCATGGGTGCACAGGTCGCCTGAGAGGTAGCCGATGCGCATGCGCTGGTGGCCATACCGGCGCCCGGCAGCCAGTGCGCCGGTGCCGTGCTGCAGCTTGCGCTGCACGAACTGGCGCGCCGCCAGCAGTTGCAGCGCCGGGTCGTCGTGCGCGGCCAGCATGGCCAGCGGTGACATCGCCATCAGCATGGCGTGGGCATCCACCTTGCCAAAAGGCAGCGCCACCGGCCAGCTGCACTGGCGCTGGCGCAGGTGCAGCCAGTGCTGCAGCGCATCCGACTGTGCCGGCTCCAGTTCCAGGCTGCGGCGCAGCGCTGCCTCGGCCTGCGGATAGCGGTGCAGCACCTCGCACAGCCGCCCGGTCTGGTTGAGCGCCTGCACCAGCAGTGGCTGCTGTGCCGGCTGCATCTGCGGCGCGGCGTCGACCACGCGCTGCCAGCAAGCCAGCGCCTCGTCGTTCTGGCCGATGGCCTCGAACTGTGTGCCCAGGTTCAGATGGGCTTCGAACAGGTCGTGCTTGGTGGCGATGGCCGCCTGGTACGCCGCCATCGCGCCAGCCCGGTCACCGGCAGCGCCGAGCAGGACGCCCAGGTTGAACTGCGCCACGAACACCAGGCCCGCCTGAGGGCCCTGCACCTTGGCCGCCCACTGTCGGTACAGCGTGGCCGCCTGGGCAGCTGCGCCTGCGGCGGCCAGCGCCTCGGCCCTGTTCAGCAGTTCGGCCAGCGGCAGTGAGGCCACCGCATCGGCCATGGTGCCGCCTGCCAGTGGTGGCGGGCTGAGGGTGGCGGGTGAGGTCATGGAAGGAAAGTGTGCAAATGCCGATTGATTGGCTAATTTAATGCCTTTAGTTCTGTAAAGCAATCAAACCAAGTTTGTGCTTTGTTTAAGCATGTAGAGTTGCACAATGTCTGCTGCTTCCAACCATTCCTCCGTCCAGTGCCTGTCCGCCGTGGCGCAGCACCACGGCATTGCGGCCCTGCCAGAGCGCCTGGTGCATGAGTTCGTGCTGGATGCCAGCGAGCCCTCCACGCGCCTGCTGCTGCGCATGGCCGATGCGCTGGGTCTGAAGGCGCATGCACGCACCCTGGACTGGGCCGCACTGACCGCGCTGGACGGGGTGTTCCCGCTGATCGCACGCCATGCCGACGGCCGGTCGGTCATCGTGGCCGGCGTGGTGCGTGGTGAGGGCGGCGGCCCGGCGCTGCTGGCGGTGCTGGACCCGCGCGCCGCCGATGGCGTGGTGCACACCGGCGAGCAGGCGTTCTGCGCCGGCTGGTCGGGCGAGACGGTGCTGCTCAAGCGTCGCTTTCGCCTGCTCGACGCCGACCAGCCCTTCGGCCTGGCCTGGTTCGTGCCGGAGATCATCCGCCAGCGGGGCGCCTTCCGTGATGTGGCGGTGGCTGCGGTGATGCTGCACCTGCTGGGTCTGGCCACCGCGATCTACACCCAGCTGGTGATCGACAAGGTGCTGGCCCACGAGAGCCTGTCCACCCTGGCCGTGCTGACCGTGGCGGTGGTGGGCCTGCTGCTGTTCGAAGCCGGCTTCACGTACATGCGCTCGCACCTGATGCTGCATGCCACCAACATCATCGACATGCGCCTGGCCAAGCGCACCTTCGCGCAACTGCTGGCGCTGCCCATCGAGTATTTCGAGTCGGGCACGGCGGGCGTGATCGTGCGGCACATGCAGCAGGTGCACACCATCCGCAACTTTCTCACCGGCCAGCTGTTCTTCACCGCGCTGGACGCCACCGCCTTGCTGATCTTCGTGCCGCTGCTGTTCTCCTACAGCATCAAGCTCGGCCTGGTGGTGCTGGGCTTCTCGGCGCTGATGGCGGCGGTGGTGCTGCTGATGATCAAGCCCTTCAACCGCCGGCTGGAGGCGCTGTACAACGCCGAGGGCGTGCGCCAGTCCATGCTGGTGGAGTCCATCCACGGCATCCGCACCGTCAAGTCGCTGGCGATCGAGCCGCGCCAGCGCAAGCTGTGGGACCAGCGCACGGCCAACACCATCCACATGCAGTTCGATGTCGGCCGTCTGGGCAACCTGGCCTCGGCGCTGACCGGCCTGCTCAAGAACCTGATGTCGGTGGTGGTGATCGCCCTGGGCGCGATGGACGTGTTCAGCCTGCAGCTCACCGTGGGCTCGCTGATCGCCTTCCAGATCATGTCGGGCCGGGTGGTGGGGCCGCTGGTGCAGATGGTGGGCCTGGTGCATGGCTACCAGGAGGCGGCGCTGGCAGTGAAGATGCTGGCGCAGGTGATGAACCATGCGCCCGAGCGCCATTCGGGCGGCGGCCTGCGCCCCGACCTGGCCGGCCGCATCGAGCTCGACGGCGTCACCTTCCGCTACCCGCAATCCACCGCCGCGGCGCTGGACCGGGTCACGCTCAGCATCCCCGCCGGCAGCGTGGTGGGGGTGGTGGGCCGCAGCGGCTCGGGCAAGACCACCTTCACCCGGCTGATCCAGGGCCTGTACCCGCCGCAGCAGGGCGTGATCCGCTTCGACGGCGTGGACATCCGCGAGATTGAACTGCCGCACCTGCGCCGCAGCATCGGCGTGGTGCTGCAGGACAACTTCATGTTCCGCGGCTCGGTGCGCGAGAACATCGCCATGGGCCGGCCCGACGCCAGCTTCGAGGCCATCGTGCAGGCCGCGCAGGCCGCCGGTGCCGACGAGTTCATCGAGCGGCTGCCGCAGGGCTACGACACCTTGCTGGAAGAGAACGCCGGCAACCTGTCGGGCGGCCAGCGCCAGCGCCTGGCCATCGCCCGTGCGCTGCTGCCTTCGCCGCGCATCCTGATCCTGGACGAGGCCGCCAGCGCGCTCGACCCGGAGAGCGAGGCCATCTTCCTGCGCAACCTCTCGCGCATAGCCGCCGGCCGCACGGTGGTGATCGTCAGCCACCGGCTGTCCACCCTGGTGGGCGCCGACTGCATCTTCGTGTTCGAACAAGGCCAGCTGGCCGACGCCGCACCGCATGCCCAGCTGCTGGGCCGCTGCGAGCCCTACACCCAGCTGTGGAACCAGCAGAGCCACCAGCCATGAAACCCATCCGCAACGACTGGGCTGTCGACTTTCTGCCCGACGCCGACGCGCTGGAGCGCAAGCGCCTGCCCACCGGCTTCACCACCACGCTCTATTTGCTGGTGGGACTGCTGGCAGCCGCCGTGCTGTGGGCCACGCTGTGTGAACTGGACGTGGTGGTCACCGCGCGTGGCCGCCTGGTCACGCAGACGCCCAACATCGTGGTGCAGGCCTACGAGACGGCGCAGATCACCAGCCTGGACGTGCGCGCCGGCCAGGTGGTGCGCAAGGGCCAGGTGCTGGCGGTGCTGGACCCGACCTTCGTCAGCGCCGACCTGACCCAGGCGCGCGACCGGCTGGCCAGCCTGGACGCGGAGCTGCACCGGCTGGAGCAGGAGCAGGCCGGCCAGGCCTACGGTGGCGCCGGCAGCAACCGGGATGCGGTGCTGCAGTCGCGCCTGCAGGCCGACCGCAAGGCCAGCTACCAGGCGCGCATGGCGCGGCTCGACGAAAACCTGGGCCGGGTGCAGGCCGGCATCACCACCAACCAGGGCGAGATCGGCGCGCTGGAATCGCGCATGAAGTCGCTGCGCGAGATCGAGTCCATGCAGGAGGCGCTGACGGCGCAGAACTTCCAGTCGCGGATCAAGCTGCTGGAGAGCCGCGAGAGGCGCCAGGAGGTCGAGCGTGAGCTGCTGAGCGTGGGTCACCGCTCCCAGGAGCTGCGACGCCAGCTGGCCGAGGCACAGGCCGAGAAGCTGGCCTTTGCCCAGGAGTGGCGGCAGAAGTCCACCGAGGACCTGGTGGCCGTGCGGCGCGAGCGTGACAGCGTGGCCGAGCAGGTGCGCAAGGCCGACCGGCGCAACCAGCTGATCCGGCTGCTGGCGCCGGCCGATGCCGTGGTGCTGGAGGTGGCGGCGAAGTCGGCCGGCTCGGTGCTGCGTGAATCGGAGCAGCTGTTCGTGCTGGTGCCGCTGGACGTGCCGCTGGAGGCCGAGATCCAGATCGAATCCGCCGACATCGGCAATGTCAAGCCGGCCGATCCGCTGCGGCTGAAGGTGGATGCCTTTCCGTTCCAGAAGCATGGCTTGATGACGGGTGCGCTCGACAAGCTGGGACAGGACGCATTCACCCGCGACGCCGGCACCGGCGCGCCACGCCCGGCCTACTACGTGGGCCGCAGTCGGGTCGACCAGGCCGAGTTGCACAACCTGCCGCGCCAGGCCCGGCTGGTGCCCGGCATGACGCTGACTGCCGAGATCGTGGTCGGGCGGCGCACGGTGATGTCCTACCTGATGTACCCGGTGCTGGGCGGGTTGAGCCAGGCGGCCACCGAGCCTTGACAGCCCGGCTGCTGCCTGCCCAGCGGTGCCATCGCATCAAACACGCTATCAAAAAGTGGTTGAAATGTCGTAATTGGTTTTATGCTCCGGAAGATTGGGGTTGGTGCCTTTGTGCCGCCCGTCACCACCTGGAGTGAATGCACGATGAAGATCCTTGCGACCCTGCCCCTGCTGGCGGCTTGTCTGCTGTCCGGCTGTGCCGTCACCGAATCAGTCGTGGGCAAACCCGTTGTCGTTGCACCGGCTCCGGCAGCAACCGTCTGCACCACCTGCAGCGCCACCCCGGTCATGGGGTACGCCATCACCCGCCCGGCGCTGTGCAACGACTACCCCGTCACCTACCGGGTGCAGATGCCCGAGGTCGACGACCGGGTGCGCCAGGTCGACCGCAGCGTGCTCGCTTCCAGCGGCGGCACAGCCTCCCGCATCGCCAACTGTCCTCAGTGAGCCCCACCATGCCACTCACCGCCTTGCGCGCCTGCGCCGCCGCCCTCGTCCTGTCGTTCGGCGCACTGGCGCAAGCCCAGCCCGTCATCGCCAGCAACCCCGCCGTGGTCAACGAGCGCGCCACCGCCCTGGTGCCGGTGCCCTACGCCTATGAGCCGATCCAGAACATGCCCAGCCGCAGCGGCGCCGGGATTTTCAACAGCGGCCTGATCTTCCTGGCCGACCAGATCGACCGCAATGGCGTGCCCGAGGCGCGCAAGCGCATGACCGTGGTCACCAGTTTCTCGAACCTGAACGACCTGAGCGAGAGCTCCAACTTCGGCCGGCTGGTGGGCGAGCACATGCTGCACGAACTGCAGGTGCGCGGCTGGACCGTCACCGACATGCGCCTGACTCGCAACCTGGTGGTCAACGAGGCGGGTGAGTTCTCCCTGAGCCGCGACATCAAGCGCATCCGCGAGAACCTGCCGGCCGGCAATGTGCTCACCGGCACCTACAGCCTGACGCCCGACGGCGTCCTGCTGAACGCCCGGGTGATCGACCTCGCCACGGGCGAGGTGCTGTCGACCGCGCAGACGCGCTTCGCCCAGGACCGTTTCATCAGCAGCCTGGTCGACAAGCCGCGTGTTCTGCCGATCATCACCCTGGCCCGCTGAGGCTGCGCTGCGAGGCTTGCCATGACCTCCCCCATTCGCGCCGGCCGCTGGCGCCTGGGATCCGTCGCGCTGGCGCTGGCCGTGCTGCAGGGTTGTTCTGGCCTGCAGACCGGCATGCCCTCGGATTGCCAGATGCCAGGCAGCGAGGGCCTGGCCCGGGTCGACATGCGCCGCCTGACCGACGAACTGGCCGACGAGTTGTGTGGCCCGGGCCACCGGGTTGCCGGCATGGCGGACGAGGGCCCGCCGCCGGCGGTGCTGGTGCCTGACCTGGTGGATGTGCAGAGCCTGCAGGCCGAGGCGCTGGGTCTGGCGCTGGGCGATCTGTTCCGCGCCAGCGTGGCCACGGTCTGCAAGCTGCCGGTGCTGCACCCCGAACTGGCGGGGCGGGTGCGGCTGAATGCTGCCGGCCTCAACGCGTTGACACGGGACCATGCAGAGGCCCGGTTGCAGCGCCATGCGGTGGCCACTGCGCTGGTGGCCACGTACCACATGCAGGATGCCCGCTTCACGGTGATCGCCCGCCAGCTGGACATCGCCTCGTCGTCGGTGGTGTCGGCTGCGGTGCGCGAGGTCTCGCTGGGGTGTCGGCGCACCATGGCGGGCAGGCCGGAATTCGTCTACCGGTTTGAGCCGGCGCGGCCACTGGCAGCTGCCTCAGCGCCGGCTGGCATGCCGGCGCCCTGAGGCCCAGCACGACAGCCTGGCCTGGTCAGCCGCCGCTGGTGGTGTTCTGGGTCGCAGTCCGCCGCGTGACGCCGGTCGCCACCTGTCCAGCGGCTGCGTCGATCCAGGTCGGTGCCGTGAAGCCGCCCCGTGACGAGGCCGCCGGCACCCGGCCCTCGAACAGGATGCGCCAATGCCCGTCGCGCTGGACCCAGTACTGTCGCACCGGCAAATCGCTGGCGCCGGCACCAACGCCCGGTTGCCGGCTGGTGGCCACCACCAGACGCTGGGCGTCGCCGTTCCAGGCGATCAGGCTCAAGTCCTGCCTGGGCGCCTGCGACAGTGTCACCGGCTCTTCGATCTGCGCGGCCTGGTCGTGCCAAGTGCGCACCTGGGTCAGGTCGCCCGCCATGCGGGCGCGGTCCCAGGTAGCGTAGGCGGCCCGAAAGTCTGCCGCCGCCTGCGCGGCAGCCTGTGGCGCCACCCAGGTCAGCTGCCTGGCCACCAGCACCGGCGTCTGGCCGGGCGCGGCGACGCCGGCCAATTCCAGAAGGTCATCATTGGCCAGGGCGATGCAGCCGTCTGTGACATAGGGCAAGCGCGCCAGCGTGTCGGCAGGGACACCATGCACGAACAGGCCGCGTCCGCTGCGTCCCAGGCTGCGGTCCCAGGCGTTGGGGTAATTGATGCCCATCGCGCCCTGGCCGAAGCGGGCATCGATGTGCCGCGCATCGAGCCGGTTGGTGATCCAGTACACGCCCAGCGGGGTGCGCTGGTCGCCGTCGGTGCGCTTGTCCACGCCATACCGGCCCACCGAGACGTAGTAGTCGCGCAGCAGGGTCAGGCCATCCTGGCCGTTGCCCAGCAGGTACAGCCGTGAGCGGGAGACGTCCACCACGATGGCGGTGCGCACGCTGGCCGGCAGGGTCAGCAACTCGGCCGGTACCGTGCCCTCGGGCGGGCGGGCGCGCAGGGCGTCCAGGCGCCGCTGCGCTTCCAGTTGCAGCGGCGCCAGGCCGTGTTGCTCCTGGCCGGCAGCGGCTGCGGTGGTGCCTGCCGTCGCGAATGCCGAGCCCAGTGCGCCCACATGCCCGGCCCGCGCCGACAGCAAGTCGGCACGCAGCAACTGGCCCAGGGCAAAGTTTGGGTGGCTGATCGCCAGCGCGTCGCTCAGGCGCTGTGCCTGCGTGATGTCGCCGGCCGCCAGCAACTGGTAAGCGGCCATCAGACGGCCCTCGGGGCCGTCGTCGGTGCCCGCCAGCAGCGTGGGTGCGGGCGCTGGCGCCAGGCCACGGGCAATTGGCTTGGTGGCGGCGGGTGTCGACCGTGCCACGCCCCCGGCCGGCCACAGTGCGGCCATGATGCTGCCGCCCAGCAGGCAAGCCGCGACCGCCCAGGGCCAGCGCCGCGGCGCTGCACGCGAGCTCTCCGAAGCCGGCGCGCTGTCAATCGACCTCAGCGCGTCCAGCCCCAGCGGAAATCGGCCCCCCTTGCCGCTCATCGTCCCACGTTCTCCTGCTGGATCAGCCACTTGCCGCCCACGTTCTCCAGCACCAACACCTTGGGGCTGGTGGTGGACAGCATATCGGATTTGTAACTCTGGACCAGACTCACCCGGGCCAGCTTGCCGGACACCTTGATCTGCAGGCCTTGCACCGTCACCTCGATGCGCTTCTTGCCTTCGATCCTGTCCTTGCGGTCATTCTTCCACTCTTCGCGCGACTTGGCTTTGCCCTTGAAATCACCGGTGTAGGCGCCGTAGTAGGCCGACATGTCGCGCTGCGACCACGCGTTGGCCCAGGCGCTGACGGCCCGGCTGATGTCGCGCTCGCTGGTGTCGGGTGCTGCCGCCGCCGCCACCGCGGCGGGCGCTGGGGCCGGCGCAGGCGCCGGTGCAGCGGTGGTGGCCGACGGGCGCGCGGTGCTCGCCGGCGGCGGGGCGGCCGCGGCTGCGACCGTGGCTGGCGCTGTCGCTCTTGCCGGCGCTGGTGCTGGCGCTGGCGCCAGCACTGTTGCTCGCGGAGGCGCAGCAACGGGTGCGGGAACTGGTGCAGGTGCTCGCGCAGGTGCCGAAGCAGATGCAGGTGGAGGCACAGAAACTGGTGTTGGCGCTGGCGCGACCTTGGTGGCAGCCGCCACCGTCGTGGCTGGCGCAGCGACAGGAGGAATCGACGCCGCGCTCGTGGGCTTGGCAGTGCCTGAGGCTGAGGCTGTCAGCACGGGTGCCGCCGGCGCTGTTGTGGCCGCAGGGGGCAGCACGACCGGCAGGCGCGGGGCAAGGGCCACCGATGCGGCCGGGGTGGCTGCGCCGGCGCTGGCGGTCCGGGGCAAGCCGTCCACCAGGGCCAGCCGCGGCCGCTCTGCCAGGCCTTGCTTGTCGTAGCGCAGGGCCTTGCGGTACGCCTCGGCTGCCATGTGCGAGTACAGGTCGCCCAGGTTCTCGTGCGCCGTGGCATAGGTGGGGTGGGTGCGGATGGCGCGCTCCAGGGCCAGACGCGCCTCCTGGATTTCACCCCGCGCAGCCAGCAACACCGCCACGTTGTTGTGCGGCCCTGGCAGCTCCGGATGCGCAGCCACCACCTTGCGAAACTGGGCCAACGCATCGTCGCTGCGGTTCAGGTTGGTCAGAACCACGCCGCGCTGGATCTGCAGTTGCGCGTCGGCGGGTTGTCGGGCCAACTCGCGGTCGATCAGGACCAGGGCCTGGGGCCAGTTCTTGTCGGCGTAGAGCTTGGCCAGTGCGCTGTCTGCGGGCTGCGCAATGGCCCCGGCTGCGGCGCACAGCGCAGCGGTCACAATGACCCGGAAGGATGGGCGGAAACCAGTGATTCTGTACATGGCGGCAGAAGGAGTCAGGGGGAGGGCGGAACTGCTTGCCGCTCAGCCCGACGACTGGTCACCGGCCCGGCTGGAAGCGCAGTACAGACGCCATAGACTGGCGGTCGCATGGTTGCTCCATGGATTTGTGCAACAGTTTAAGCGGAATTCGCGCCGATCACTCGCTTCTATCCGGGATTGCCCGGCTAGGGAACGGCACTTAAAACTGCTTGAAGTGATTATACTGAAGCCCTTCGTTGGTTGCCTGCGCTGATCTCCCGAGGATTGCCTCCCCATGTTTCCTGCGCTGCCCCCGGGCGGCATCGATTCCGGCCCTGTGCGCCGGCCCGAACCGGAGGGTCCGAGCCCCACCCTGGGCGTGCAGCCCGTGCGCCTGGACCCAGAAAGCGCGCGTCCGCCCGCGCTCTCGGTGGCCGGTTCCGAGGGGAGCAACACCCGCGTGCGGCCCGAAGCCCTGGCGGCCCAGGACCGCCAAGCGCGCACTGGCGGGCCGGCGGGCCCGCCGCCGGCCCCCGGTGGCCCCCA